>JBCCAR010000006.1:0-112496 GCA_039814715.1 Pseudomonadota bacterium | reverse complement strand
CGTTCAAATCCTCTATCGTCATTGGCCGACTTGATCGGGCAATCCATGGAAAACCCAAGCTGTATGCTTAGAAATAGATACCCCGATCAAGTCGGGGTATGACGGGTCTAATTAAGTAGCAAAGGCAACAAAGTCCCAAACTTCGCCATTATCCCTAACCAATCTCCTGCGCTGCCAAGAAGCCTGATCCACCGCCAAGGCCAGGGCCCGGGTGGGTGGAGGCGCCGATGTGCCAGAGGTTTTTGATGGGGGTTTTGTGGCCTTTGGCGCCGGGGAAGGGGCGCCAGAGGGCGAACTGGTCTATGCCGCAATCGCCGCAATACGGGTCTCCGCCGACGAGGTTGCAGTTCAGGTTTTCCAGATCGGCGGGGGAGAGCACTTTGCGGCCGATGATGGACGTTGAAAGACTGGGGATGTGATGCTCTAAACGGGCGATGATGCGGTCAGCGTAGCGCTCGGCTACATCGCTGGTCCAGGTGCCATCTACCGGCACATCAATCTCTCCGGCTGCATCGCCTTTTAGCGCGCGCGGCAGCTCTTGCAGCTGGAGCCACAGCTGGCCTTTGCCATCCGGGATGCGGCTTGGATCATGCACAGCCGGTTGGCCTGCTACAATGGTGGCCTCACCCGGCAGCAGGCCCAGCTCGGCCTCATTGACTGCTTTAGATACGCCATCAAGCCCGGGCGTCACGTGCACGCCTGGCACAGTGTTGAGCCGTTCATCCGTCCACTGAGCTGGCGTATCCAAGGCGAGGTGGATTTGCATATCCGCGCGGCCAAATCGATATGATTTTGCCCGGCGTAGATGATCCGCGGGGAGGGCCTCGCTGGGCACCATCTCACCATAGAGTTTTGGCGGCGGCACATTGGCAAGCACAGCTGTACGGGCCATGATGTCTGATCCATCGGCTGTGCGCACGCCTGCGGCTTTGCCATTGGAGACGATCACGTCTGTCACATCCGTTTGCATCATAACGGTAACGCAATGCGCCGCGAAGAGCTTCTCGAATGCAGCGAGAATATTGCTGGACCCGCCTTTGACGACCGGCATCCCAATTTGTTCCAGCGTGAAAGCGATCACCCGGCCCATGGCGCCCGATGCGGCGCTTTCAGGCCCGAGCCCTGTGTGCAGCACCCACGGCGCAAACATGGCGTGGGTGAGTTCGTGGGAATAGGTGGCCTCTAGCCAGGAGCGGCATGTGCGTAGCGCGTCGCCGGCAAACATTGCCATGCCTTCCGGTTTGCGCCGCCAGACCTCCTTGCCAAGCGTTTTGAGCATGCCGAAGGACCATAAATTCCCGCCCAGCACACCGAATGTAAAGTCTAGGTCGCCCATCAAGGCGCCCATATCGCCTGCATGGGCGTCGCCTTCGCCTGCTTTTAAAGCGTTGAAGGCGGCAACGTTCTTCTCTCTGTCGGTCGCCATTACGAATGCACTTTGATCGGGCAAAACAACGCCTGACGGCTCGGGCGCGAAGCAAAACTCCAGCCCTGCCGCGTGCAAATCATCTTTAAGCGCGGCATAGGCAGGTCCGGCGATGAACAGTGGATACCAGCAGCTCATCAAGTCGCTTTTAAAGCCAGGCGCAGTCACTTCCTCGGTGCGGATGGTGCCGCCCAGGCGGTCGTTGCGCTCAATCAAGCAAACCGAGAGCCCTTTTTTGCCTAGGAGCGCTGCTGCAACGAGGGAATTAATCCCGCTGCCGATAATGATAGCATCATAGTCTGCCATGGCGCTCAGCCCTCTTGCAGAAGCGGGATCATGTCATCCATCCGCTCTGGACCGATGGTGCTATAGCCGCCATCCACGGGCACATCCGCGCCATTGATGAAGCTCGCTTTACTTGACGCAAGAAACACCACAGTGTTTGCTACTTCTTCAGGTTCGCCAATGCGGCCCATGGGGTGCGTCATTCCCGCGACCTTGCTGGCTTGGGCTTTGTTGCCACCGGCTAGCATGGACATCACATTAGACCAGGTCCAGCCAGGTGACACCGAGTTTACCCGGATATTGTCAGACGCCCAAGCCGCGGCGAGACAATGTGTCATGTGCAAAATACCCGCTTTTGAGACGGCATAGACCATGCGGCCAGGCTGGGCGATTTTGCCGGAAATACTGGCGGTGTTGATGACCGCGCCCCCGCCGCGCTTGAGCATTTGGGCGCGGGCTTTCTGAGCGAAGATAAAGCCGCCGAGCACGTTCACGTTCAGGCCTGCAGCGAAATCTTCGCGGTTGGTATCTGGTCCATTGTCTAAATAGGTGGCTGCAACATTCACCAAGATATCGAGCCCGCCAAAATCGCTTACAGCCTTTGCAATGCAGGCATCAATGTCCGCATCGCTGGTCACGTCGGTGGCCTGAAACACGACATCTGCGCCAAGCTCGCCGGCAATACGCGCGCCGTCGTCTTCTGCAATGTCCGCCATGACGACTTTTGCGCCTGCCTCAGCCAAGCCTTGCGTAATCTTTGCGCCGATCAATGTTGATGCGCCCGTTACGATGGCAACTTTTCCGCTAAGCTCTGCCATGCCCTATCCCCTCTGTTTCCGTCTCTCAGAGGCAAAGCTTAGGGCGGCGGTATTTTAAGTTCAAAAGAAATCTGCCGCAGGCTCCATAACGGCTGCACGATCTGGATAGTGCGTGCGGTGGGCGACAGAATTGTTGGCCTTTTGGCGTCGCGCGCTTATAGAGCAAATATAGGAATTAAAGGAGAAGACCCATGAAATTGGGACGTATGAACCATGTTGGCGTCGCCATACCCTCCATGACTGAAGCCATGGCGTATTACCGCGATATTCTCGGCGCCACGCAGATTTGCGAGCCGTTCGACATGCCAGCGCAAGGCGTGACAGTCGCCTTTGTGGAAACGCCGGGCCATGACGGGACCCAGGGCACGCAAGTTGAGCTGATCGAACCGCTGGGCGATGACAGCCCAATCCACAACTTCATTCAGAAAAACCCGCTCGGCGGGCAACATCATATTTGCTATGAAGTGCCCGATATTCACGAAGCAAAGATCTATTTTGAAAGCAAGGGCTGCCGCATTCTCGGCGAGCCGCGCATCGGCGCCCATGGCACCTTGATTTTCTTTCTCCACCCAAAGGATATGGGCGGCATTCTCACTGAGATTATGGAAACGCCGAAAGCAGCGCATTAGCGCTGGCGAGAGCCTGCGTCACAAATGCGTAATAAAACTCTGTGTTGATGGGGGATGGAAAGATGTTATGGGCTTGCCGGCGTTAGGCTTTTCAACCTGCAATCGCCGCGCAACCTGAGGCACAGTGAGGCATCGGCGGGGGAGCAATGAGTATCGCGGGCTATGAGCTTTTTGCCATCCTCGGCTTTTTGTTCGCGGCTTACTCCGTCATCGCGAACGATTCTATTCAAACGCTGGGGACGTTTCTAGCGTCTAACAGCAAGCGCCATTGGACGGTGTTGTGGCTCTACGCTAGCTCTATCATCGTCGCTGTCATGGTCTTTGGCTTTGTCTCTAACGACGGCGACATCGCGTTTAGCCGCCTCAACAAAATTCCCTATCCTGAAGATGGTATCCACTGGTGGCATGCGCTGCCGCCGCTCGTTTTGCTGTTTTTAACGCGCTACGGCATACCTGTCTCCACCACCTTCCTTGTACTGACCATTTTCGCGATGACCGGCGGGGCGGCGACAGAAGGCGTGCTTGGCAAAATGCTGGTCAAATCCGCGCTTGGCTATTTGGTGGCTTTTCTGGCGGCTGGCGCCATTTGGATGCTCATTTCCCGTGCTTGGGAGCGCTGGATCGCGCGTACTAAAGATGAGCCCATGAAGCCCTATTGGGTGGTGCTGCAATGGGCATCAACAGCGTTTTTATGGTCTCAGTGGCTCATGCAAGACTTGGCCAATATCTTCGTGTTTTTGCCGCGCCAAACACAGGTGGTGGATGGGGTCACCATTGTCGGCTTCAGCTCAGCGATGCTGATTTTTGCGACTGTTGTCGTTGTGTTGGTGCAGGGCTACACCTTCGCGACACGTGGTGGTGAAATTCAGAAGATCGTCCTTAGCAAAACCAACACGACAGATATCCGCGCTGCAACGGTCGTCGATTTTATTTACGGCCTTATTTTGCTCTTCTTTAAAGAACTCAACGATATTCCCATGAGCACGACTTGGGTCTTCCTGGGGCTGCTAGCGGGGCGCGAAGTCACCATCTCGATTGTCTCTAAATTGCGCGCGAACCAAGAAGCGTTTAGGGACGTCGCCAGCGATGCTGCCAGGGCGTTTCTCGGGCTTATTATTTCGGTTGTTTTGGCTTTTGGTATGCCTTGGCTCGCGACGGGTGTTTTGCCCAAGTTTTAGAGGGTAAGGGCTTTCAATAAGTCCATCGCGTCGCTGGCCCGATCAGCGGGCACAAACAAATGGTCATGATAATATCCAGAGACGGGATTAACGCCCATACCAGCGGCAGCCAAATGGCTGGCAATGCGGGCGATAAAGCCGACTGCATCGAGTGATGAATGAACGTTCAGCGTAATCCTGCGGCAGGCGAAGCAATAGTCGAGCCCGGCAGCCTGTGCGTCGCTTTCAGCTAAAATCAGGGTGGCGCCTTCAGCTTCATGAAATATCATGAGCGGCTCTAGTCCACCCGGAACATATTGGCATGTTGCAAACACATAAACCGCAGGGTCAAGCACTGGCTGCATCGACGCTAAGAGTTTGCCTAAATCCGTTTCACCCACCATCGTGTTTTCCTATGGATTGGCCATGCAGACCGTCAAACCTTGCCCAAGCAACTCTCTGAAGTAGTTTAAGCTTAAAGGAATAAAGAGGGCAAGCGCATGCACCGTTCAAAGCCAGATACTTACCAGCCGCCCTATCCAGCATTTCAGCAAGATCAAGCGCCGGCGCAGCCTGATTTCGTTATGGCGATGCTTGGCATTCAAAGTGGGTCGAAAACGGATGTGAGTGCCATCAAAAGCGCGCTGCTAGAGCTGTGCCGCTCACAAGAGGCTGGTACGCCCGCGCATATGGAAGCTGCCTCGCATGTTGATGCGCAAGGCTGCCGCAACGATGTGTTTATGCCCTATTGGAAAACAAAATCAGATATGGGCACTTTCTTTGCCCGGGCAGATGTTGCCGCTTTGCTGATGCAGCCACTTACCGGGGATATTGGGCTCTGGGCGGAGCGTTTGGCGGCGCCGACCACTTCGCTTGATGCGAACAATGCCCGCCCGGACGTGCGCTATGGTATTGCGCGCTATTCAAGCCCGCGTGAAGAGCAATATCATTCTTATATGGGCTCCATGCGTGACCGTGTGCCCGATTATTTAGCTGGCAAAGCCAATGGAGAAAAGACTGGGCTTTCGCCACAACCGGCTGTGCAAAGTGCGGGGCGTGTTCTTGCCATTCAAAACCTGCCTCATAATGTCTGCTTTATCCGCGGCGCTTTTTCCTGGCAAGAGGCTGACGACGTTGAGCAATCGGCTTTCATGAACAAAATGATGCCGGTCTACCGAGAGGGCGCGGAATATCTGCGTGATAACCCGGTAGAATCGGGCTGTATTTCGATGCGGATGGCCGACAGCGTGCAGCTCGATGAGGACAATGGGCTTCAGTCTGAAATTTTAGGCTGGTTCATTCGCTTGGAAGAATTAGAGCGATGGACGCGTCAGCACCCTCGGCACTTGGCGATTATGAAAACCATCTATGGTTATATGGAAGAATTCGCCTTCAAGCCCAAGCTGCATATGGGCCACGAGGTGGTGGTTGTCCCGCAAGGTCAAGCGCAAATGATTTATAACAATTGCCACCCGCAGACCGGGTTCTTGCCATTTTTTCCGGCCGATGAATTAACGCTCTAAGGGTGGCCAACATGCGCTGCTCCCACTAAGACAGCGCCATGGCCAGTGCCCTTTCCGTCTTCCGTCACCGCGCGTATCTGCATTATTGGATTATGCGCCAGCTTGTCTCTGCGTCTCGGCAGATGGGCGCAGTTGCGATTGGCTGGCAAGTTTATGATTTAGCGCGCGAAACACGCTCAGTAGAAGAATCAGCCTTGCTGCTTGGCTTTGTGGGCCTCGCTCAGTTTCTGCCCGTATTTTGCTTGTCCCTTTTGGGCGGGCAGGTGGCGGATAGCTACAACCGCAAAATCATTTTGGTCGTCGTCAATGTCGTGCGCCTAGCGGCCTACGCTATTTTGGCCGCAACACCTGCCATGGCGACCGATACCGCCTTATGGACCATCTTTTCCATGTCCGCTTTGCTTGGTGTGACCAACGCATTTTCGCCTGCTGCCGCCAACGCGCTATACCCTAACCTGGTGCCGCGCGATGATATTCGCCAGGCCATCGCCATTAACTCCATCGGCTTTCAAGCGTCGTCCATTGCTGGCCCGGCTATTGGTGGCTTCTTGTATATCTTCGGTCCATTGACCGTTTACAGCGTCTGCACGGTCATGTCGGTGCTGGCCTGTATTGCCATTGCGACGGCAAAAACCCCTGACCAGCAAAAACCGACAGGCACAGCGCGGCTGGAATTGATTGTCGAAGGGCTGCAATTCATCCGGTCGAACAAGCTGCTACTTGGCGCGATCTCGCTTGATTTGGTGGTCGTCTTGTTTGCAGGCGCCACGGCCTTGTTGCCGATCTTTGCGCGCGACGTGCTTAGCGTGGGCGCGGAAGGGCTCGGCATTTTGCGTGCGGCGCCTGCCATTGGCGCGGCCATGGTCGCGGTGGGCCTGGCCTATAAGCCCCTCACGCGCAAAAGTGGGCCTTGGATGCTTTGGTCCATCGGGGTTTATGGCGTCATGACGCTGGTCTTTGGCCTGTCGACGCTCTTCTGGCTCTCTGTGGCGGCGCTGGCTATCTCTGGCGCTGCGGACATGATCTCTGTTTATGTGCGCCAATCCATCGTTCAGCTGACGACGCCGGATACCATGCGCGGGCGGGTGTCCTCGGTGAGTTTTATCTTCGTGTCCGCATCAAATGAGCTCGGCGAGTTTGAGTCTGGCGTGGCTGCGCGTTTCTTGGGGCCGGTGGGCGCTGTGGTGCTTGGCGGCGTTATGGCAATCGTGACGGCGACGCTCTGGCCTAGGGTCTTCCCAGCGCTGGCCCGGGTTGACGAGATCAAACGCCCGGATGATTGACATCTCCGGCGGGCGGATAAATCCTATAAAACCGCCCGCGCAGGCAGGTTTGGCACGCACAGTTAAGCTTTACGCGACCAGGAGCTCGCCATGGAACTATCGCTCGATACGCTCTACCCCTCTCAGCGGAGCTATTGGCGCTCGCCTGAAGGTCAGTTCCACGTGCGCCGCTATGGCCAAGCTGGCGGTCAAGCTATGGTGCTGCTGCATTGGACACCTGGCTCTGGCGCTATGCTGGCTCATGTGGGCACAGCGCTGGGGGAAAAAGGCTATGATGTCTATGCGCTCGATATGCTTGGCTTTGGCATGTCCGATAAGCCAGATCCGCAGACTTGGACACAGGCACGCCACGGTGCCGCGTTAGCAGCCGCCATCAAAGGCGCGGGCCTGAAAGATGTTGTGGTCCATGGTGGCCATATGGGCGGGGAAGTGGCCATGGAGTGTGCCATTCATGCGCCCGAGCGCGTTAGTCATGTGATCCTAGACGGCATTGCAACAGATTGGCCGCCTGCCCAGCGTCAGGCGATCATTGAGCAGATTGGCTATGATCCGCCCGCCTATGATGACGCGGGCGCCCCGCTGACTTGGGGGTGGGAGAAGACCCTGTGGCTCTGGGGTGCTTGGGCGCCCGGGCTGAAGACGGGGCAGCATTGGAACCCAACACTCCATCAAGCGATGACCGATGTGATGTTGACCGCCTTTGCGCCTGGCGCCATGCGTGCCGCTTTTGGCATCTATGATGCCGTTCGCCAGCTGCCGAAAGTGCGTAAACCCGTGCTGGCGCTGACCGCGGATTCAGATACACTTCGCACCCAGTTTCCCTCAACAGTCAAAGCGCTAAGCGACGTCAAAGGGCACGTGTTTGATGGCGTTCATCCCTGCCACCGGCCAGATGGGGGTCAAGTGTATGCTGACGTGATTGACGCCTACCTCACAGGCGCCAATCACCCCTGGCTGGGCAAGGGTGACGACCTAGCGCCGGCAGAAAAACCCACCGGCTACGACATCGATTAAGGGAGGGGCCCCATGTCCTCATTGGTAACAGATGACCACCGCCGCGCCTACCACGAAGATGGCTGCGTCAAAATTGAGGGTGTGTTTGACCAGCGCTGGGTCGCGGCCGTCACTGCCGGCATTGACCGCATCATTGAGACCTATGAAGCAGGCCGCCAGCCAGAAAAGGTGACCGACGAAAGCTGCCAAGCACCGTTCTTCATTGACGGCCAAGACGGCACCTACCGCATTTTGCATGTCGCCGCCTACGCCAAGGAAATTCAAACCTGGATCAAGGAAAGCCCAGCAGCCGATGTTGTCGCCGACGTGATGGGCGCAGATACGCTGCGTTATTGGCTTGATGGCACCTTCGTGAAAGCTGGCACAGCCGATGATACCGCCACGCCTTGGCATAATGATGAATGCACCTACCCACTGTCAGGTGTCCATTCTGCGTCGCTTTGGATGGCGCTGACGGATGTGGATGAGGGCAACGCCCCGCTGCTAACGCTGAAGGGCTCCAATCGGGATAAGCACCGTTATCACTCCACCTTCTCGCCGCAAGATGTCGCGCGGCCAGCAAATTTTCGGCCCTGGAGCGATTTAACGGCGCGGGTCAATGCGCCTAATGCACCTATTCAAAGCTGGCCTGTTAAGGCAGGCGATGTCTTGGTCATCCACCCCAAGACAATCCATGGTTCGGCCAAACGCACGGGCAGCAACATCGCGCGGAGGCTTGGCTTTTCCAGCCGCTGGATTGGCGATGATATCCGCTACGCGCCAAACCCATTGTCGCTCAATCTGGCTTTAAAGCCTGGCGGAGCCGAGCCCGTTGTGGGCCAGCCGCTGCCTGAAGACAGCTTCCCCATCACCTGGCGCCGCGCGGCGTAGGCAAAATCCGCGGTCGTGAACGTGTTTCAGGACCTTCAACCATTTGGAGCTGCGTGTTGGAGAGACCCTGAGTCAAGCTTAGCGTAACGACTCAGGCGTTTTCACACTGAGCGCTCAAGCACAGCAATATAGTCGGCGCCGCGGTTGATGCGCAGGGTGTCATCGCAGTACGTGACCAGCGAGGGAAATGGGCCGATGGCCGGGCTTTGCACATGGTGCAGCGGCATGTGGCCGGGCATGGCTAGCGTTTTGCGTAGCGCTGCGGCGCCGGCGCTTGCCTTTAGCGGCACAAAGCTTGTGGTATGGAAGGACACCTGGAACACATTGGGCGCGCTTGTTTCCACCACGAAAGATGCCGTGGATTGGTATAAGAAGCCAACGCCGTTTTGTTCCATCACCATTGTGTTGCGGTAAAAGCCAGGTTCGCCGCCCTCGGGACCATATAGTTCTTGAAACGTATTGAGAATGGGGATGGTTTGCTCTGGCAACAGGCCGCCAGACATGCGGGACATATCGCCCGAAGCGTGGAGCAGATCGCGGCTATCAAAGCGTAGCTGCCAAATGCCATTGACCAAAGTTGGGTTTGCCACCAAATCGGGTGGCCCGGCGGCCTCTTCTAGTTTGGCCGCAGCCGCTTTGACTGCGTCATCCACCTCCGGCGTGACGGCCGTTCCAGGTGCGTAATTTCCGGCGATAACGTCTAATAATGCTGCTTTATGGTCCATTGGCGCGCCCCTCTTCTTTCATAGAAGGCAGCCTAACAGAGGTTGATAGCGCAGCGAACCTCTAAGGGTTGTTGGCGCTGCGCTCGCTCCAGGCCTGCGCGGCGCTATCATCATGCGCGGCCTCTTCCAGCTGGCTGAGGCGCCCGCGCATTTGTTCCAGTTCGCAGCGCAGCAGCTCAACCTTCTGGCTTTCAGGATCGAACATATCTTCGCACGGCGTTCCATAGGGCACAAAGGGCTGGGCGTAGGTCTCGCCATCCACCAAGGTTGGTTTGGCTGGGTTGCCGACCATCGTTGCGCCGCCAGACACATCTTTCGTCACGACGGCATTGGCACCGATGCGCGCGCGTTCGCCCACAGTGATCGCGCCCAATATCTGCGCGCCTGCCCCCACAATCACGCCATCTTCCAGCGTCGGGTGACGCTTGCCGCCTTTGCCATTGGCCGGGTTTACCCCGCCGAGCGTCACGCTGTGATAAAGCGTCACATCATCGCCGATTTCAGCTGTCTCACCGATCACAACGCCCATGCCGTGGTCGATAAAAAAGTTTTTGCCAATGCGGGCTGCTGGGTGAATTTCAATGCCTGTGGTGAGGCGCGCGATCTGGCTTACCCAGCGCGCAAGAAACGTTAGCTTCGCCGTCCACAAGGCATGCGCGAGCATATGCAGGCCTGCCGCGTGAACGCCGGGATAGAGCAGCGCCACTTCAAGGCGCGATCTGGCGGCTGGATCACGAGCAATGATCGAATCAAGATAGGCGCCTAAAGCCATGAAAGTGCCCTCCTCGAGCACATGAGCAGATTTTTCCGCGAGACTCGCATATGGGTTAATTTAGCCTAAAAATCAAACGCAGGGAGAAAAACGCACTGTTAACCCAGGCGAAACAGCCAGGTTTCTACCCCGCCTTCCACATAGACCCGCGTAAAGCCGCAAGCACGCGCTATGGCCCGGCTTGGGGCGTTTTCTGGGCGGATGCGCGCTCTTATGGTGCCGCTTGTTTGCGCCAGGGCTGCGCAGACCATGGCTTTGCCAAAGCCAGCGCCGCGCGCATCGGGCGCCACAGTCCAGCTCAGCTCCTGGCGCTGCGCCGCCGTGTCCAGCCGCACAGTGCCAACGGCGCGCCCCTGCGATTCGGCAATCCATAGGATACGGGTTTCCATGCGCAGGGTTTTTTCCAGCCAATCAAAATGATCGACCGGCGAGATGGCATGGCTGGTCAGCGAGGCGGCCCGGGTCGCAGGGTCGTTGCGCCACTCTAAGAGCACCTGCGCATCGTTCAGCACTGCGCGCCGCAGCGATATTTGGGAGGCCGCCTGGGAGGTCATGGCTATGGCTTGCCACAGCCAGCATAAATCGCCAAGAAGGTTCTCTTGAACGCGCCCGCCAGAGGAGACATGCAGCCCATGGGGAGAAAATGGCAATCACAGCCGTTGTGGCTGAAAGTGCTCATCGGGCTGGCGCTGGGCGTCGTTGTCGGTCTAGTCATTCCGCCGGCAGCTGCCCAAGAGATCAAAATCATTGGCGATCTGTTCATCCGCGCCATCAAGATGCTCATCGTGCCACTGATTTTCGTGTCCCTGGTGACGGGCATCACCTCCATGAGTGACATGGGGCGCATGGGCCGGATTGGCCTCAAGACCATGGGCATCTATTTGGTCACCACGTCCATTGCCGTGAGTGTCGGGCTTTTATTTGCAAATATCTTTGCGCCCGGCGTTGGCGCGCCGACAGATTCTCTGGGCGATCCCCGAACACTAGAAAAAACCATCACCATTAAAGATCTTCTCACCAACATCATCCCCACCAACCCTGTCGATGCGTTGGCCCGGGCAGATGTTTTGCAGATTATCTTTTTCGCGCTTTTGGTTGGTCTTGGCATCAATGCTGTGGGCGAGAAGGCAGGCCCTGTGCGCAGCTTTTTCATCAGCGCCGCGGAGGTTGTCTATAAAATTACCGGCTGGGTTATGGAAACCGCGCCATACGGCGTGTTTGGCCTGATCGCCTGGGTGGTGGGCACGCAAGGGCTGGAAGTCCTCGCCCCGCTCGCCCAGCTCATTTTAACGCTCTACGCGGCCTGCATTGCCCATATCGGTATTGTGCTGCTCCTATTTTTGGTGCTCATCGCGCGGTTGAACCCCTGGCGGTTTTTACAAGGCATTCGCGATGCCCAGCTCGTTGCCTATTCCACCGCAACATCCTCAGGCACCTTGCCAGTCTCCATGAACTGCGTCGAACGCCAGCTGGGGGTGTCGCGGCCTGTGTCCAGCTTCGTGCTGCCGCTCGGCGCCACCATGAATATGGACGGCACAGCCATTTATATGGGCATCGCTGCCATTTTCGTGGCGCAAGCCTTCGGCGTTGATCTCACCTTCACCAACTATGCGACGATTGTCCTGACCGGGACGTTGGCAAGCATTGGCGCTGCCGGTGTGCCTTCCGCGGGACTTATCCTCATCCCCATGGTGCTCTCTTCGGTCGGGCTGCCGATTGAGGCGGTGGCGCTATTTGCCGGCGTTGATCGCATTTTAGACATGATGCGCACCGCCACCAATGTCACTGGCGACTGCATGGTCGCCACCGTCGTTGCTAAATCTGAAGGTGAGATCGATTTGGATGTCTATGAGCGCAAACCGGTCGAGCCTGTCGCGGTATGATAACCGCGCGGTAACCATAGCGGCTCTATAATCGCGCGATGACACACTGCGTTTTTTCCATTGCAGGTCGCCCCATTGGGCCAGGCCATCCACCCTATGTGATTGCCGAGCTGTCGGCCAACCACAATGGCAATTTGCAGCGCGCGCTTGATAGTATTGACGCGGCGAAAGCCGCTGGCGCGGACGCGGTGAAGATACAAAGTTACAGCCCCGATACGATTACGCTCAATCATGATAGCCCGCAGTTCCGCATCCAAGGCGGGCTGTGGGATGGCTACCGGCTTTATGATCTATATGCCGAGGCGCAAACCCCGTTTGCGTGGCACCCAGCGTTGTTTGACAAAGCGCGCGAGGTTGGCATCACGCTGTTTTCATCGCCGTTTGATGCAAGCGCGGTGGATTTACTCGAAAGCTTAGACACACCAGCCTATAAAATCGCTTCGTTTGAAGCGATTGATCTACCGCTCATTCAAACCGTTGCCGCCACAGGCAAGCCGCTGATCATCTCGACTGGTATGGCCAATGAGGCTGAAATCGCAGAGGCCCTTGCCGCCGCCAAAGCCGCGGGCGCTCAGGCAGTCGCGCTGCTGCATTGTATCAGTGGCTATCCCGCGCCCATCAGTCAGTCAAATTTGCGCACCATACCCGCTATGGCCGCGCGCTTTGACGCGCTCATTGGCCTGTCCGACCACAGCCTTGGCACCAGCGTCGCCGTCGCCTCTGTCGCACTTGGTGCGTCCATCATCGAAAAACACTTCCAACTCGATGACTGCGAGGACGGGCCAGACAGCGCCTTCTCCTTAACGCCCGATCAGCTCAAGGCCTTGTGCACGGATGCCCGCGCCGCCTGGGAAGCGCTGGGCACAGCTAGCTACGCCCGCAAACCCGCTGAAGACGGCAATGCGCAATTCCGCCGCTCGCTCTATTTCGTGCGCGATGTGAAAGCCGGGCAGACCATCACCGCCGACGATGTCCGCTCCATCCGGCCAGGCTATGGCCTAAAGCCGAAATACTTGGGGGATGTGATTGGCAGCACCGCAAAAGCCGATGTGGCGCGCGGTACGGCTGTCAGTTGGCCCCTTCTGCAGCCCTCCGCTGAACGTCATTGCGGGTTTTATGCTGACGTAGGCGCAGCTCTCTAAGAGGCCGTTTTATGCGCCCGGTTTTGGCAAGAAGAGCCAATCTACTAGACCTCACTTGTCGTCCTCCGGCTTGACCGGGGGACCCATTGATGGTCATGGAGCTGCAATGCTAGGGTACACGTCATGCCAATGAGGATTATGTTTTTCTATGAGGCTGATCTTCCAATCGCGTTTGTATTTCTTGAGCTGTTTTTCTCGAGCAATGGCTGCGCTTATATCCTCAAACTGCTCAAAATATACAAGCATTCCAATGCTGTACCGCTTTGTAAAGCCGTCCACAGCTTTGCTCTTATGCTGATACATACGCTCAACCAGATCACTGGTGCCCAATCAAAGTGTGCCGCGCGGCTGGCTGACAAGGATATAAAAAAAACCCATGCGGTTAACCTAGAGAAAGCATGGGTCCCCCGGTCAAGCCGGAGGACGACGAAGGTGGCCCGATGTCCGCAACGTCTCAAACATTGCCATCGCAGCATTTTACATAAACACTCTCAAAAGGCTCTTACGGCACATTCAGAACGGCGGCTTGATTGCGGCTAGCGCCCACGGGCGCTGATCCATTTCTCCCTGCTTGGCGGCGCGTAGCTGTTAAAGCGCTCTAGCAAAACCTCAAGGCTGGTTTCATTAAACACCATGGCCCGGTGCATGGGGCGCAAAAACCCTTTCTCGACCATGCTGTCCAGCATCTGTTCTAGCGGGTCCCAATAGCCGTCTACGTCGAGCAAGCCGAAGGGCTTGTCGTGATAGCCGAGCTGGCCCCACGTCCACACTTCGAAGAACTCTTCCATGGTGCCAATACCGCTGGGCATGGCGATGAAGGCGTCAGACATATCGGCCATCATGGCTTTGCGCTGGTGCATGGTATCGACCACATGGAGCTGGGTGAGGTCATGATGGGCGACTTCAAATTCGGTAATCGCTTTGGGGATGATACCAATCACCTTGCCGCCCGCTTCCATCGCGCCATTGGCTACAGCGCCCATGACGCCCACGCTTGCGCCGCCATAGATAACGGTGATGCCGCGCTCTGCCAGCGATGCGCCGACCGCGCGGCCTGCGTCTTCATAGGCAGGTCCCGTCCCGCTGGATGATCCACAAAAAACGCAAATACTTTTCAAAGGCCTTGCTCCTGCTGCCAAGCGTCAATGCGCGACAAGCATGACGTTTTGACGTCATCCTCGCAAAAGCCAGCCTTGATTGCATGCCGTGTTACGTCCAGTAGAGCCGCGGCTGAAAAGCCATGATGCTGGGCAGCGAGATCATATTCGCGGCCGATATGGGTGAAGAAGAAGGGCGGATCATCGGAATTGATGGTGATGGGCACGCCCGCGCGGTGCAGCTTGCCCAAAGGGTGCGCCTCGATGGTGGGCGCAACGCCTAAACAGACGTTCGATGACGGGCAAACCTCTAGCGTAATGCCTTGGTCTTTGAGCAGCGCTAGGAGGCTTTCATCTTCCGCCGCGCGGACGCCGTGGCCAATCCGCTCCGCCTTGAGATGGGTGATGGCACTGCGCACGCTCTCAGGGCCTAAATGCTCACCCGCATGGGCCGTACAGCGCAGCCCCGCTCCCCGCGCTGCGTCAAAGGCGAAGGCGAACTCCTTATGGTCTAAATGCGCCTCATCGCCAGCAATGCCAAAACCTGTCACCCGGCGCTTTGGGTTTGTCTGTGCTAGCTCTGCCACTGCCCGCGCGCCCTCAACACCATAATGGCGCACCACATGCAGCACAAAGCGGATGATGATGCCGTAGTCCGCTTCAATCCGGTCCGCAGCTGCATTCAGCGTGTCCATGAAGGTATCATAGCTGATTCCGACTTTCTCAGGGTGGTCGGAAGAGATAAACATCTCGCCATAAACCATCCCCGCTGCGGCAGCGGTCCGGTAATAATCCATCATCACGTCATAATAGTCTTCCGGCGTGCGCACACATTCCGCGATCACGTCATAGATGTTTAGAAAATCGCCGAAATCCGACCAGTTATAAGTCCCGTCTGGTTTAATCGCGGCGCTGATGTCCATGCCATGCCGCGCAGCGAGCCGCTGGGCGACGCCGGGCGCGATGGTGCCTTCTAAGTGGCAATGCAGCTCGGCTTTGGGTAACGTGGTAATAAGGTGAGACATTGGCGCCGCCTGGAAGTGAAAGTGGTAGGCTGTGCTAAACCAGAGCGGAGATTTGCTCAAGCCCGGCGGGCTAACGCCCCATACGCGCAATGACGGCTTTGTTTGGTCCGCGCGTCCGCACACTGGCTTAAAGGCGCTAAGCCTCGCGCAAATAACGCAATATAATGAGGACGGGTGGCTGCGCGCGGTGCAGCTGTTCGCGGGAGACGCATTGGCGCAGCTGCGCGCGGCGGTGGATGCCTGCGAGGCAAGCGAGCCCGATAGCGTGCTGACCATGGCCGATGAGTATGTGCTTACATATAAGGCTGATCGCCTGAGCTTCTCGCGCAACTTAATCTTGCGCGATGACACCGTGCGCGCCGCAGCGCTTAGCCCCGCTATTGCTACCATCATGCATGATCTGATTGGCCCAGCCGTGCGGCTGTATTGGGATCAGGCCGTGTATAAAAAGCCAGGCGAGCATGCGGAATTCCCATTTCACCAAGACAACGGTTACACCTTTGTTGAGCCGCAGGCTTATGTCACGCTGTGGCTCGCGCTAGTGGACGCGACTGAAGACAATGGCTGCCCCTGGGTTATCCCTGGGCTACACCGGCACGGCACGCTCGCGCATAAAAACCAGCCCTATGGCCTAGAGATCGCTGGCATCGAGGCCTATCGAAAGGACGCGGTTTGCGTCCCGGCAAGGGCAGGGGACGCGGTCATTTTCTCGTCCTTAACGCCGCATCGCACGGGCCCGAATGTGACAGATCATGTGCGAAAGGCGCTGATCTTGCAGTATATTCCTGATGGGGCCGTGGGCGTCGATGGCGCGCTGGGCGACCCTGAGCGCCAGCCTCTGCTTTAAGCGGTGTCTTGCATCACAGGCCGCCCAAGAATTCCAGCATCAGCGCCTTGATCCGTTTATAGGCCTTTTCTGCTTCTTCGATGGTCTCGGTATGCGTGAGCTCGACCGGAGATAAACCCGCTGCCATATTGGTGATAAGGCTAATGCCGGCGACGTCCATCCCCGCATGGCTGGCGACTAGGACTTCAGGCACAGTCGACATGCCCACCGCATCAGCGCCCATACGGCCAAAAGCGCGGATTTCTGCAGGTGTTTCAAAATTAGGGCCTGTGACTTGCAGGTAAACGCCGCGGTGCAGCGGCACGCCTGATGCGGCTGAGGCTTTGATGAGCGCTTCTTGCAGGCTCGGCGTCCAGGCTTGCGAAACGTCATGAAAGCGCGGACCAAACGCATCCGCATTGGGCCCAATGAGCGGGTTATGACCGGATAGGTTGATATGATCGGTAATCATCATCAAGCTGCCCGGCGGCATATCGGTCCGGATGGAGCCAGCCGCATTCGTTAAGATCAAGCGCTCAATGCCCAGTGTTTTGAGCATGCGGATGGGCACCGCGAGCAAGGACGCTGGATAGCCTTCATAAATATGCACCCGCCCTTGCATGCAGATCACGTCATGACCGGCGGCCTTGCCGATCAAAAATCGGCCTTCATGGCCTGCGACGGTCGATTGCGGAAAACCTGGGATATCGCCATAGGGAATAACCGTTTCGGTTGCGATCTCCTCGCCAAAGGGCCCAAGGCCGCTGCCGAGTATCAACGCGGTTTTGGGAAAAGCGCCTGTGTGGGCGGCTCGCATGGCCTGCGCGCAGCGCTCAATCAGGTCAAGGTAAGGCGGCTGCTGGGCTTGGTTTGTCATGGGTGAAGCAATCTGCTAGCGACGATGATGTAATTGCCTTAGCATTGCGCGGGCGGGCGGCTCAACACAGGATCCTTCATGGCCAAAGCGGCAAATGTCACGGCGCTTCATACGCACGCCCGTAATCCAGGCATGGCGCTGGACCTAGACGCCGTTGCCAATGTGCGCGTGAACCGCGCGGCTATAGAGCGCCGTATTGCCAGCTTGGCAGGTCGGCGGACGGTAAAGAAACAGTGGCAGGCCGCCTGGCTGCTTAAAGCTATCAGCTGCATCGATCTGACCACTCTGGCCGGGGACGACACGCCCGGACGCGTGCGCCGCCTGTGCGCCAAAGCGCGCCAGCCGCTGCGGCCAGAACTGAAAGACCAGCTCGGCCTTGGCCATCTGCCGCTGACGGTCGGCGCGGTATGTGTCTATCACGAGATGATTGAGCCTGCGCGCGCCGCGCTGGAGGGGACAGGCATTCCCATTGCAGCCGTCTCGACGGGTTTTCCAGCAGGTCTCTCGCCATTTGGAACGCGGCTTGCAGAAATTAAAGCCAGCGTGGCGGCAGGCGCGCAGGAAATCGACATCGTCATCTCCCGCCGCCATGTACTGATGCGGGATTGGCCCGCGCTTTATGGGGAAGTGAAAGCCTTTCGCGAGGCCTGCGGGCCAGCCCATCTGAAAGCCATTTTAGCGACCGGTGAGCTTGGCGCTTTAAAGCAAGTAGGCCAAGCCAGTATGGTCGCCATGATGGCCGGCGCTGATTTCATTAAAACCTCCACCGGTATGGAAAGCGTGAACGCCACTTTGCCTGTCTCCCTCACCATGGTGCGCGCCATCCGCACCTATCAAGACATGACAGGGCAAACCGTTGGCTTCAAACCTGCGGGCGGCATTTCCACTGCTAAAGACGCCCTGCAATATCTGGCGCTGGTCAAGGAAGAGATGGGCAATGCCTGGCTAAGCCCAGACCTGTTCCGCTTTGGCGCCTCGCGCTTGCTTGGCGATATTGAGCGCCAACTCCACCACCACGCGACTGGCCGTTACGCCCGCGCTGATCATAATCCATTGGGCTAACGCCATGCGCAGCATCCCCGACATTTTCAATACCATGGACTATGGCCCGGCGCCTGAAGATGCCAGCGTCGCCTTAGACTGGCTGAAGGCACACCCGAAAGGCTTTGGTCATGTCGTAGGCGGAACGTTTACCCGGCCCGGCGCGAAGACCTTTGCCAGCAAAAACCCGGCCACCGGCAAAGCCTTGGCCAAGCTCACCCAAGGTACCAAAGGCGATGTCGACAAGGCCGTCAAAGCCGCACGCAAAGCTTTTGGCGCCTGGAGCAAAGTGGGCGGTCATGAGCGCGCGCGGTACCTTTATGCCCTTGCGCGGATTGTGCAAAAAGAAAGCCGCATGCTCGCCGTTTTGGATACGCTCGACAACGGTAAGCCCATCCGCGAGACACGCGATATCGATATTCCCCTTGTGGCCCGGCACTTCTACCATCATGCAGGCTGGGCGCAGGTGTTGGAGGCGTCTATTCCGGGCGCGAAACCACTGGGCGTATGCGGCCAGATCATCCCTTGGAACTTTCCGCTGCTCATGCTGGCTTGGAAAGTTGCGCCAGCGCTGGCGGCGGGCAACACAGTGGTGCTCAAGCCCGCGGAATATACATCTTTGTCCGCGCTTTATTTTGCTCAGTTGGCGCGGGAGGTGGGCTTGCCGGACGGCGTGCTGAATATCGTCACCGGCGATGGCAAGACAGGCGAGGCCCTCGTAACGCACCCAGATGTGAACAAGATCGCCTTCACTGGCTCTACATCAGTGGGCAAAGCCATCGCGGCCAAAACCGCTGGCACCGGCAAAGCCCTTACGCTCGAACTTGGCGGTAAGAGCCCCTACATCGTGTTTGATGATGCCGACCTCGACAGTGCAGTCGAGGGCCTGGTCGATGCCATCTTCTTCAACCAAGGCGAAGTGTGCTGCGCAGGCTCCCGGCTCTTGGTGCAGGAAAGTGTCGAGGACACGCTTGTTGAAAAACTCAAAGCGCGTCTCACCAAATTCCGCATCGGCGATCCGCTGGACAAAGCCATCGACATGGGCGCCCTGGCAGACCCTGTGCAGGTTGGCCATGTCGAGCAGCACATCACCGACGCTGTCCATCAGGGCGCCACGCTGTGGCAGCCGGACATCGACTGCCCCAAAGGCGGCTGCTTTATCAAGCCAAGCTTGCTGCTGGATGTGGACCAGAGCAATGTGGCGGTGCGCGACGAGATTTTCGGCCCGGTGCTTACGGTCCAATCGTTTCGTACGCTCAATGAAGCTGCGGCCCTGGCGAATAACACACGCTACGGCCTCGCCGCCTCCATTTGGAGCGAAACCATCGGGCGCTGTATGGCGCTGGCTGGCCAGCTAAAAGCAGGCGTCATTTGGATCAACACCGCTAACCAGTTTGATGCCGCCGTGGGCTTCGGCGGCTTTAAAGAAAGTGGGTATGGCCGGGAAGGTGGGATGGAAGGCCTGCGAGCTTATGTGAAGGAAGACTGGCCGTGGCGCGAATCTTCTCCTCCTGGCGCGGCAGCAAAAGCGAAGACTGTGCCAGCCAGCGCTATTGATGAGACCCCGAAACATTATATTGGTGGCAAGCAAGCACGCCCAGATGGTGACCGTACGCGGCCGGTCATGGGCCACACCGGCAACATTCTGGGCCGCGTGGGGGAAGGGAGCCGCAAAGATATTCGTGGCGCCGTAGAAGCCGCAGCCAAAGCGCAGCCAGCTTGGGCCGCAATGACTGGCCATCAGCGCGCGCAGATTTTGTATTATATGGCTGAAAACCTAGCCCAGCGATCAAGTGGCTTTGCAGACCGCCTGAGGATAATGACGGGCCTTTCTGCCGCCAAAGCTAAGGCGGAGGTGGAGGCCAGTCTCTCGCGCCTGTTCAGCGCCGCCGGTTGGGCGGATAAATTTGATGGCGCAGTCCATAGCCCGCCTAGACAGCACATCACCCTCGCGCAGAATGAGCCGCAAGGTGTGATCGCCATGCTTTGCCCGGATGAGGCGCCGTTGCTGGGCTTCCTCACGATGGCCGCGAGCGCTATTGCCGCTGGCAACACCATCGTTACGGTTCCGTCCCAAGCCCATCCGCTCGCCGCAAGCGATTTTTGCCAAGTGCTGGAAACCTCTGATCTTCCCGGCGGCGTCATCAACATTGTCACTGGCGCCGCCGCTGCGCTGGCCAAGACGCTCGCAGAGCATGACGCGGTCGATGGCCTATGGGTGCATGCGGACGCGAAGACCTGCGCCATGGCAGAAAAAGCAGGCGCGCAGAACGTAAAGCGCATGTGGTGCAGCCATGGCAAAGCGCTGGACTGGCATGACCCGCTTTTTGATGGAGATGTGCTCCTGCGCAAAGCGTCAGAGGTGAAAAACATTTGGCTGCCTTATGGAGAATAATATGATGTCCCCACCCCAGCCCTTCCTCAGAAAAGGGGAGGGAGAAGACAATCCATTCCTTCCACCGTTCTGGGGGCGGGTTAGGGAGGGGCTCTCTTCATGATCGGTCTTTTGGGCATCCTCGTCTTAGTCGGCATTGCGGTGCTGTTTTCGGAAAACCGCAAAAACATAAGCCCGCGCGTGGTCGGCATGGCGTTTGTGTTCCAAGCGCTGTTTGCGGCGCTGGTGCTGGTCGTTCCTTTTGGAAAAACCTTGCTCACTGGGGCGGCTGGCGGCGTTCAGAACATCGTCGATTATGCCAATGTGGGCATTGATTTTCTGTTCGGCCCGCTTGCCAATGAGGAGACGATTGGCTTCGTTCTGGCTTTGCGCGTGCTGCCCGCCATCATCTTTGTCTCGTCCCTTGTGGCGGTGCTCTATCACCTGCGCATCATGCAGCTGCTGGTCATCACTATTGGCGGGGCGCTGCGCAAAGTCATTGGCATTAGCCGGGTCGAAAGCCTGTGCGCGTCGGCTAACATCTTTGTGGGCATGGTCGAAGCCCCGCTGGTCATCCGGCCCTATCTTGCGGGCCTCACGCGCGCGCAGTTGTTCACCATTATGGGCGTTGGCCTGAGCACATCGGCGGGCGCTACCCTGATCGCCTATGCCGCTATCTTAGGGCAAGATTCAGTTGAATCGCTGGTGGCGGCGGCGTTTATGGCGGCACCAGGCGGGCTGCTGATGTCGAAAATACTCGTGCCTGACGAACCCGGCAGCCTCGGCGAAGACCAAGCTGCGCTCCCGATCGAAGAGATGGACGCAGAAAGCCGCCCCGCCAACGTGCTCGAAGCCGCTGCCGATGGCGCGCTGGCCGGGGTGCGTGTGGCGGTCGCCGTAGGCGCTATGCTGCTTGCGTTTACCGCGCTGCTCAGCATGGTCAATGGCATGGTCGGCGGTATGACCGGCTGGTTTGGCCTGCAAGGCGTCACCCTGGAAACTATTCTAGGCTGGCTGTTCGCCCCGCTCGCCTTCCTCATCGGCATCCCCTGGGACGAAGCGCCCGTGGTCGGCAATCTTCTGGGCCAAAAAGTCATCTTAAATGAAGTCATTTCGTTTGCGACGCTCGTGAGCCTTGAAGACCCCCTTACCCCGCGCAGCCGCACCATCGCCATCTTCGCCCTGTGCGGCTTCGCCAACCTTGCCGCCATCGCCATCGTGCTCGGCGGGCTTGGAACGCTTGTGCCTGAACGCAAAGCCGAAATCAGCCGCCTCGGCCTCAAGGCCGTGCTCGCCGGGGCGCTATGCAACATGACCAGCGCTGCGATTGCTAGTGTGTTGCTTCCAGCGTGACAGCGCACGTGGCCACTTGAACTTCAGTTTAATCCCTCGTAGGAATAAATGGTGAACATATTAAAGAAACTTGCTATATTGTTGAGTGTTCTCAGTCTGCCCCTTAACGCCGCGATGTTTGCGTTATGGTGGAGTATGATACAGGTAAATGTTGAATTGCCTGCCAGCGAGCGTGGTTACACCTTGGAAGCCTTGGCTCTTAACATCACCCTGTTGGAAATGATACTTGTTCTATTGGGCTTTATTTTCGCTGCGCTGGGTATATTTGGATATGTAGAGATCAAATCCGCAGCTGAAATAGCTGCAAAAGAAACGGCTGAAAGTGTGGCTAAAACGACATACGACGCCCAAATGAGGCTTTACCGAAAGGAGATGACAGAGGCGTCAAAAGACTATTTAAAAGAAAATCCAGGAGATTACTCAGACTCTGAAAGTGGTACGGCAGATAGTACAAAGGCCCCAGATCAGGAATAGAAGATGCTAACAGAGATCGAAAAAAAAAGGATAGTCAGAGAGCATCAGCGGAGCGGACCTGTCCAAACCGTTCCGTTGGCGCGTGACTTGGGCTTAGAGGTATACCATGCCAATGGGTGGCCTGATGACCTATCAGGTAAAATTGTAAGGTCGGCTGACCGAGGGGGGCCATCGGGTTTTGCCATATTTGTGAATGCTGAGCACCATGTACATCGGCGTCGTTTTACGACTGCTCACGAAATCGCTCATTTTGTTTTGCATGAGAATCTCATAGGCGATGGAATTATCGATGATGGTCTCTACCGTAGCAAGTTGAGCAACCAGACCGAGTGGGAAGCTAATCAAATGGCTGCTGACATCCTAATGCCTTGGTCGCTTATCAATCGTGAAATGGACCTTGGGAATGACTCGGTTCAGTCCTTGGCGCGCGAGCTACAAGTCTCCCCTAGTGCGATGTCGATAAGGCTCGGTGTACCCTTTGAGACTACAGCTGCATAGTTGAAAACTGGAAGTAAAAGCGCTGCGATTGCCAGCGTGCTGCTTCCAGCGTAAAAGGGAGCATGACCACCCACATATTAGAAACACTGCCAGCGCGTGATTTGGCGCCGTGCGCGTCACCCGCTGCGGCTTATGAGCGTTTGCAGGCGCTTTATGATGAAGCCGCTGCAACCATCCATGATGATTTTGAAGCCTATGTCTCTGGCACATTCAGCAAAGATCGGTGCGAAGCGACCTATCCGTATGTCGTGGCCCAGATTGCCGAAGATGGCCTAGGCACACAGTCCCGCCTCAGCTACGGCAAGGTCTCTCACCATGGGTTCTACGCGACAACCGTCACAGCGCCGCATTTGTTTAAAGCCTATCTGATCGAGCAGATGACGTTGCTGCAGGAAAACCATGACGCGCGCTTTTTTGTCGGCTGGTCAGATGTGCCCTTGCCGCTGCCCTTTGCGCTCGAGCGGGCCACATCTGCTATGACGGTGGAGCAGCGCCAGGATGCCAAGCGCTATTTCGCCATGCCCAATCTGGCTGCGACCAATGATGATATTGTGGATGGCACGGCGATCTTAAAGCGTGAAGGGCTGTATCCGCTCACACTGTTTTCCGCCCAGCGCACCGATTATTCGCTGCACCGCCTGCGCCATTATACGGGCACCGACCCATCGCACTTCCAAAGCTTTGTGCTGTTCACCAACTATCAGCGCTATGTGGATGAGTTTGCGGACTACGCCAAGAGCCAAGTCGAAACTGGCGCTTATGCTCGCTTTGTCGAGCCAGGCAACCGCATCCATGAGCAAGGCGAAAGCCCCAATACACCGCCCTTAAAGAAGATGCCGCAGATGCCAGCCTATCATTTGGTGCATGAGGACGGCACGGGCGTCACGCTGGTGAATATTGGCGTTGGCCCTTCTAATGCCAAAACCATTACCGACCATCTGGCGGTCCTGCGCGCGCATGTGTGGCTCATGATTGGCCATTGCGGCGGGCTGCGCGGCTCCCAGCGGATGGGCGATTATGTGCTTGCCCATGCCTATCTGCGCGATGACCATGTGCTCGACCAAGCGTTGCCAACCGCCATTCCATTGCCGACTATTGCTGAAGTGCAAGTGGCGCTGAGCGATGCTGTTTCTACCGTCGCTGACTTACCGGGCTCAGCGCTAAAGCAGCGCGTGCGGACCGGCACTGTGGTCACCACCGATGACCGCAATTGGGAGCTGCGCTATCACGAGTTGGCCGTGCGCTTTAACCAGTCCCGCGCCATCGCGATCGATATGGAATCAGCCACTATCGCAGCGAACGGCTATCGCTTCCGTGTGCCATACGGCACGTTGCTATGCGTGTCTGATCGCCCCTTGCATGGAGAAATCAAATTGCCCGGTATGGCCGACCGCTTCTATGAAGAAAGCGTGAGCCAGCATTTGCGCATTGGCCTTAAGGCACTAGACCTGCTGCGCGAAGATGCCAAGGAGGGCTCTCTCCATTCGCGCAAATTACGCAGCTTTGATGAGCCGGCCTTTCGGTAAAGCAGCTATTTAAACTCTTCCATAATCTCGCGTATTCTGTCAGCGCTGTCCTTGCTCACGCGGTTCGATACCACCTTTTCGCATTTGGGTAGACTGCGGCGCACATCATAGGCTGCATTGCTCTGCGGGCGCGTCATATTGTCTTCGGCCTCCTTGCGCAAGGCGCGGCCTGCCCGAATTTGCGCCGGCGTTAACATGTCGGAGGTGATGCTGGAGAGAACCATGTCGGAATAGACATAGGCTATTTGTGTATCGTTCAGCTCTTTTACGTCCTTGTTGAAGGCCTTGCAGCAGTCTTTCACGCCGTCAACATAGTCTTCGCGTCCCTCTTCACGCGATTCGCGCGCTTTCTCAACGCCTTTCTCGCTAACGCCAAGGCGCGCCATTTCCTTAAAGCCAGCCTCTGCGGACCGGTCCGTCTTCTGACTCAACCGCTGGACATAGAGGTCGCACAACATGGCCACATCCTTGCGTCCGGGCTCTTCGGCAATCTCCTCAATGGTTATAGGGTCGTCGCTGCCGCCGCAGCTTGCAAGAACAAGACATGCGCTTGTCATCATCACGTTAAGTTTCATATCTGCCCCCATTCATAGGTCTCAAAAATAAAATCGGTCCATGGCCTGCCTTGCCATCTTTCAAGTGTTAGCGCTGATCCATGACAGTTGCTTTTCATAGGTTTTCAAGCGAAGCACATTTTACAATTTGGTACAACGCTGCCTGCCGGGTCAGCGACAACGAGTGCCGCAAGGAGGCAGCCGTGAGCGATGAACCTAGCCCCAGCGGCCTCATCACTGGGCAAGACGGCCAGCAGCGCTGCTGGTGGTGCGGCGCTGATCCGCAATACGTTGCTTATCACGATACCGAATGGGGCTTCCCGGTGACGGATGATACGCGGCTGTTTGAAAAGATATGCCTGGAGGGCTTCCAGTCCGGGTTGTCATGGCTCACAATTTTAAGAAAGCGTGAGAACTTTCGCGCGGCCTTTGCTGGTTTCAATATCGAAACAGTAGCGCGTTATACGTCTGCCGACGTCGATCGACTGGTGCAAGATGCTGGCATTATTCGCCACCGGGGCAAGATTGAAGCCACCATCAACAATGCGCAGCGGGCCATTGCACTCATAGAGGAATGCGGCAGTTTAGCCGCCTATGTGTGGCGCTACGAGCCTGCACCGAGCGAACGGCCTAAAACGCTGGACCGTGAAACGCTTGGGACGCTTGCCAAAACGGCGCAGTCTATAGCGCTGGCGAAAGACCTAAAGCAGCGCGGCTGGAAGTTCTTCGGGCCGACAACGGCCTATGCCTTCATGCAAGCGATGGGGCTGGTGAACGATCATATGGAAGGCTGCCATGTGCGGGAACAAGCGCTCAAAGCCCGCGCCGCGCTGGTAGTGCCCAGCTAAGCGCGGCAAAGCGCCACCTGGCTCTTTGGTGGAAGTGGACCACTTTACGTCCGGTGATTAAGGAGCACGTTTGCCGTGACAGTGATGGAACAGATAACAGCCCAGCAAGACATGCCAGCCTGGCTGGTGGCCGAGCTGCGCAGCGATCAAGCGGGAGAGACCGGCGCTGTTGAGATCTACCGCGGTATTTTGGCGCTCTCGAAAGACCCAGATTTGCGCGCGTTTGCGACCCATCACATGGAGACCGAGCAGAAGCACTTAGACCTGATCAACACCATATTGCCCCATGCAGAGCGCACGCGGCTTTTGCCCGTGTGGAAGGTGATGGGGTTTTTGACGGGCGCTCTGCCGGCGATATTCGGCGCGAAGGCAGTCTATGCCACGATTGAGGCGGTGGAGACGTTTGTGGATCACCACTACCAGCAGCAGATTGACCAGCTGGACACGCAAAGCTTGCTGCCGGAGATAAAAGCCGCCTTAGTGGCCTGCCAAGCCGATGAAGTGGCGCACCGGGATGAGGCTGCAGGGCTCGTGGATGGACCCCTCAATCCGCTTCACAAAGCCTGGGCCTTTGTTGTCGGCTTTGGCTCCCAGGCCGCTGTGGTGGTAGCGAAACGGATTTAGCCGCGCTGAGCATCCCCGTACACCGCCCGTAGTCCAGGACTTGATTCAGGACCTCCTTCAGAGAAGCGCTCTAACCGGAGCGAGATGCTGCATCAAGTTCAGCATGGAGGATGTAGGTCATCCCCGCTTGCGCTTCAGCAATATATAAAACGCGCCGCCGCCGCCATGGGCGGGGTGTGCTGGGCGAATGGCGATGACGTGGCCAGCATAGGGGCTGCCCTCGACCCATTGGGGAAGCTTGGATTTGAGAACGCCGCGGGGGCGCTCTGATCTGGTGTCAGAGCTGATCTTGGGCGCGCCTTTGCCAGTGACGACCAGCAGGATACGTTGCTGCTGCAAGATGGCTTGCTCAAGCGTGCGTAGAAGCAGGGAGTGCGCTTGGGTCTGGGTCAAGCCATGCAGGTCAATGGTCCGGTCCGCGTCCATGCGTCCGCGCCGCAGCCGCTTTTGCCAGCCGCGGTCGAGGGGCTGGTCTTGCAGGCCGAACGTGTTTTCAGCCTTGGAAAAGTCGTCTAAGCGAACTTTTTCTTCAATTTGCCGCGGTTTAAAGCGTGTGCGCATCTCGGGCTGTGCCGCTTTGGGGCGATTGAGCGGTTTTACATCTTCCATGGCCCGTGCCCAAAGGGCTGCATCCTTTTGCGGCAGCGAGGGCGGTTTTCGCGATGTCACGACGACAAGTCCCGGTCGCTTGCGATTGCTTTGGGCGTGAAGATCACAAAGCGGCCCGGCGTTTTTAGAGCGCTGGCCGCGGCCTTTGCGCGCTCGCCTTGGCCAAAGAAGATATCCCCGCGGCCAAGCCCGCCGATGGCGCCGCCTGTATCCGCCGCCAGCAGCAGCTGAGCAAAGCGGCTCTCGTCATGCGGCAAGGTGAGATCGACAAACACCAAAGACCCCAAAGGCACTTCATTCGCATCAACCGCGATCGCCGCCCGCGCTGGCAGAACTGTGCCGAGGGAGCCCAGCGGTCCTTCTTCGCCGCGATCGGTAAAGAACACATAGCTTTGATTGCGCTGCATGAGGGCCGCGGCCTCGTTTGGATGGGCGCGAAGCCAGGTGTCGATGGCGTCCAAACTCATGTCATCGGGAGCGACGGCCCCGCTGGCGATCAAGTCCCGCCCGATGGCGCGGTAAGCATGCCCATTTTGCGCGGCATAACCAATGCGCGTCTCGCCGCCGCCTACCAGCCGCAAAACGCCTGAGCCTTGGATGTGGAGAAAGAACAAATCAATCGGGTCTTGCGCCCAGGCGATGACGGGCGCGCGCTTATCCAAGGCCCCGCCCTCAATGGCGGCGCGGTCCTCAAAGGGGGTTAGCCTGCCATTGGCCACTGTGCCAGCAATGCGCCGGCCTTTCAGATCATCTCTAAATTGCCCAAGGTTGACCATCACCAGGCTATCGGGCCTCCCGTAAATCGGCGTGTCATAGCCAGGCTGGCGCGCGCGGCTGGCGTTTATTTCGGGTTCGAAATAACCGGTGAAAAAGCCGCCGGGTTTGCGCCCTTTGACAACCTCTTGCGCTTTAAAATACGTGCTTAAGAAACGCGCTGGGTCTTGCCGCGCTAACATAGGATCGGCGCAGGCAGACATAAAGCGGTCATCGCGCGCTATAAGAGTAGGGCAAGCATCCAAAAAAGCAGCTATACCGGCCGTCAGGGATGCGCCAGGAAGGTCAGGCGTCGCCGTCTTTAACGTTGGGCTGGGGTCGCCCGCGCACGCACAGGCAGCCAGGCAGGCTGCGGCCCATATACGCTTACCCGTCTTCGCTTTCGGTGGCGACCACAGTCCAGTTCGGGTCCCGGCTGCCAATCTTGCGCGTAAAGGTCCAGCGATCGCGGGTTTGATATGTCTCGCTAAGCGACCCATCAATCACCTCTCCTTCACTGTCCTTCGTGACGGCAACGATATTGGCATGGAAACTCATGGTGATTTCCGCCATTTTGCCATCAATGCCAGCTTCCACAACCTCTGAACGGTCAATGTCAATCAAGCGATTGTCAACGATATGGCCATCGCGTTCGCGCTGGGCCAGGGCCTCGTTAAAGTCACCGGCAATATCCTTCGAAACATAGGGCTCATAAGCGGGCCGTTCGCCGCGCCAAAAGCCTTCTAGGATCATTTCATAAGCTGCAATGGCGCCTTCTATAAAGCTTGGATAGTCGAAGTTGCCATCGGCTTTGGAAATCTCTTCCAGCGCATCGCGCACGGGGCCGTCGTCTAAGTCCTTTAAGGGATCAACGCCGTCGTCGTCTGCGCTGCTCATGTCGCGGTATTGTTCTTGGCTTGGGTCGGCGGGCAGTGGACGCGGGCCAGCATCGTCTTCCGGCCGGCGGCCGAGGACGCTGAAAAGCCGAAGCGCCACAAACGCGGCGATCATCGCAAAGATAATGATCTCAATCATGTCCATCGCTCTGTCTATCTTTCTTGTGGCCATAGTGAGGCCAGCGTGTGAAGCCGCAATCTGCTATAGGGCGCACGCGTTACCTTTGGGTGTAGATAGCCATCCCAATGGCCAGAAGCAAGCAAGCGCGCTAGATTAGCGCAGGGGAATTGGCCTTGGCATCGCCCGCAGCCTTGTTTTTGGACGCTTAAGATGATAGCGAGCGCGCAAATTATCCCTTTACCCTCATGTTTTACCGTTGCCAAAGGCGCAGCGCAAAAGGAACCGACCCGATGTCCGATGAAGATGATAAAAAGCCAGGCAATGGCGCAGCACCCGTTGATCTGAGTGCTGATTCGATTAGCGGCGCTGACAGCGGGCCGCAAATCCAGTTCAACACAGGCGATGAAGCAAAGCAGGAAAACGCTGCCCCGCAAGCGGGCATGCTAGCGCAGTATATTAAAGACCTCAGCTTTGAAAACCCCAATGCGCCCGGCATTTTTCAGGCCCTGCAAACCGCCAAGCCAGACATTAAAATCGGTATCAATGTCGCTGGCCGCCAGGTGGCGGAAGACGCCTTTGAAGTTGAGGTTAAGCTGGAAGCCAATTCAACAGCGGATGATCAGCCAGTCTATATGGTCGAGCTTGTCTATGCGGGACTGTTCCAGCTGCGCAATTTGCCGGAAGATGCCATGCAGCCCTTTTTGCTGGTCGAAGCGCCGCGCCTGCTCTTCCCCTTTGCCCGCCGTATCCTCAGCGACGCTGTGCGCGATGGCGGCTATCCGCCGCTGACCCTGGAGCCGATTGATTTTGCCGCCCTCTACCGCCAGCGCATGGAGCAAGCCCAGGCAGGCAGCGGCAACCCGGTTCAGCCAAACGCTTAAAACGCGCTTTAGGGGATATCATATTGGGCCCATATGGGCTCATCCATATCCTCAATAAACGCCTTATGGCGTTCTAAGTCTTCTTTGGGCGCGGTGAATTCGCGCGCGGGCAGCGGCATGCGTTTGCGGCTTATGGAGACAACATTGCTGCCGTCCCCGCCTGCGCCATTCGCCATCAGGTCAAGCCGGGTTTGGCGCCCGCCTTTTAGGTTGAGATAGACCTCCGCCAGGAGTTCTGCATCGAGGAGCGCGCCGTGTTTGGTGCGGGCGCTGAGATCAATCTCAAAGCGGCGGCACAGCGCATCCAGGCTGGAGGCTTGGCCGGGAAAGGCGCGCTGCGCCATCTTCCAACTATCGATTTTGCGCCGATGCGAAATGGGCGGGCGGCCAATATTGTCGAGCTCATTGTTGATGAACTTAAAGTCAAAATCGGCATTGTGCGCGACCAGCGCGCTCTCGCCTACGAATTCCAAAAAATCATCTGCAATCTGCGCAAAGGTGGGTTTATCCGCCAGGAAGTCTGCTGATAGCCCGTGCACTTGGAACGCGCCCAGCGGCATGTCGCGCTCGGGGTTCACATAGGTGTGGTAGGTGCGCCCGGTGGGGATGAGATTGTCCAGCTCCACACAGCCGATTTCCACAACGCGGTCGCCGTCTTCCACGCTCACCCCGGTCGTTTCGGTATCGAACACAATCTCCAGCTTGCCCAAAACGCCGCCCCTCTATGATAATGTGATGCGCGGTATGTTAAGCACTGAGGGGCCCAGCTAAGCAATAGAGTTCACGTCGCGCCTTGCCATTGAGGCTCAGTTTTTTCTGTTAGGTAATCGTGTCGGCGTTATCGATGACCAGGTTTGCGCCGTTCATGTATTTGGATTCCTCGCTGGCCAGATAGAGCACCAAATCAGCGATGTCGCGCGGCTCGCCCATACCGTGCTCAATGCCATCTTGAAAGCCTGGCGCATCTGGGTCTGCGATGGCCATGGCTTGCTCGACCATGGGGGTAACGATGTTGCCCGGCGCGATGGAGTTGCAGCGGATTTTATAGCGTTGTTCTTTGCAATGGGCAGCGATCGAGCGGGTCATGGCGACAATGCCGCCCTTGGCCGCTGCATAGGCCGGAATGATGGCGAGGCCTTTGATGGCGCCAATGGAGGCAATGTTGATGATAGACGCATCACTTCCCTTGGTCATTTTCGGAATCGCAGTTTTGCAGCCAAGGAATGCGCCTTTGAGCATCACATCCAGCTCAAACTGAAAATCCTCTTCCGGCATCTCTTCCACATGCGCAAAGTGCACCAGCCCGGCGTTGTTCACTAAGATATCCAGCTTGCCAAAATGCGCGATGGTCTCATCCACCACCTCCTGCCAGCGCTGGGCAGAGCGGACATCATGATTGAGATAAAGCGCATGAGCGCCAATCTCTGCCGCAACGGCTTGGCCAAGGTCATCTTGAATATCGGTTATGACCACTTTCGCGCCCTCGCGCGCCAACACCCGCGCATCTTCCGCGCCCAGGCCCGATGCGGCGCCTGTAATGATGGCAACTTTGTCTTGAACGCGGCCCATAAGCCCTCTCCCCAATGCTGTGTGTTGGACCGGACGCTATAGCAGGCGCGCTGCGCGCGCATCTCAGCTTTGTGGCAGGGGCGGTCTGATTGGAAGGATATTGCGTGAAATGACTGAAACTGGACTCAATCGAATCAGAATTTGAAACCAAAGAATCAAGCGTTTCCGCTATGGTTTTATTCGAGGTTAGCTAACGCTTAAGCAACAAATTGATGTCTACATTAGCGCACCCACATGATGTAGTAGAGCCGTTTTTTGTCGCTTGAAAAGCTTTGGAAGCTAAGGAACACACAAGGTTTGTAATTGTGACAGACTCTGAGATGAATTTGACGATTGAGAGACGCCAAGAGATCGAAGGCGTTATCCGCGAAGTCCTCAAGAAGAAACTGAGCGGTGTTTCTATAAACGCAGTGGATATTGCTCCAGATTTTGATGAATTTGGAGATCCTATCTTACGTGTTAAGGTGATTTATAAAGACCAAGGTAAAACACCTTTGCAGGGTTTATCAGGCCTTGTTCGTAACATCCGGCCCAGCTTGTCGCGTATGCAGGAAGAGCGGTTCCCTGTTATGTCTTTTATCGCCTCCTCCGAAATGGAAGCGTTGAAATCTGAAGCCCACTGATTTTATCGACACGGCCAGGCGGCTCGCAAAAGCGAACGGAAAAAGCAAACCGCGTCAGTCTGATTTAAGGCGGGCCGTTAGCACATGCTATTTCGCCTTGTTTCACACTTTGGCAAAAAGTTGTGCTGACTGTCATGTGGGAGCACGCAAGCAAAACAGGAATCAATTAGCTTGGTCCCAGGTCTATCGTGGGTTACAGCACGGCTTTGCAAGAGAGGCCTGTCGTAAGTTACCACCTTCGCATAGTTTTCCACCTGAGATAGAAGACTTTGCAAATCAGTTTATTGAGTCCCAAGGAAAGCGACACGACGCTGACTATGACCCTGACATTTATTACACAGTCTCTGAAGTCCTCAACGACATTGCCAAAGCTGCCGATGCAATTCGTAATTTTAGCAAAGCCTCTTTGATGCATAGGCGTGCTTTTTGCGTTTGGGTGACTGTAAAGCAACCGCCTAAAAAATGAGCCTTGAAGGCCATAGCCGTCAAGGCTCATCTCAATCTTCTTAAGCCGCGGCCTTCATAGCATTGCCATAAAACGTTTCACCCTTTGCGGCCATGTCGCGCAGCAGCTGGGGCGGGCTGAAGCGTTCGCCGTATTGCTGAGCCAGGCGGTCTAGCTCTTTGACGACGGTGTCGATGCCGACGGTGTCCATATGGCTGAAAGGCCCGCCTGAAAAGGGCGCGAAGCCCCAGCCGAAAATGGCGCCCAGATCCCCGTCTTCAGGGGTTACAAGCACGCCTTCTTCATAACAGCGGGCACATTCGACCAGCTGGCGGTAGATGAGGCGGGTTTTCACTTCTTCAGGCGTTGGCTGTTCGTCTGCGTGCGGGAATTCGTCCGCTATCCCGGGCCAAAGATACTTTTTGCCGCCATCTTCGGGGTAGACATAAAAGCCTTTAGCATTTTTGCGGCCATGGCGGCCAAGGTCCATCATCTTATCGACCACAGCGTCGAAGGCTTCGACTTTATAGGCGTCGCCGAGATCAACTTTGGCGGCCTCTTTGACCTTCCAGCTGAGATCGATAGCGACTTCATCGCCAACGGCCAGCGGGCCGACGGGCATTCCGGCTTGTTTGCCGCAATTGTCGACCAAGGCTGCGCCGATGCCTTCACCGACCATCGTGTAGCCTTCTTGTACATAGGTGCCGAAGCAGCGGGAGGTATAGAAGCCGCGCGAATCATTGACCACGATGGGTGTTTTCTTGATCTGGCGGACATAGTCCAGCGCCTTGGCAATGGCCTCCTCGCCGGTGTTCTTGCCCGTGATGATTTCTACTAGGGGCATTTTCTCAACGGGAGAGAAGAAGTGGATGCCGATAAAATTGGCTTGGTCAGACCACGCTTCCGCCAGAGACGTGATGGGCAGGGTCGACGTGTTGGAGCCGAAAATCGTCTCCGCGCCCACAACGGCTTCTGTCTTGGCTGTGACATCTGCTTTGATCTCGCGGTTCTCAAACACGGCCTCAATGATCAGGTCGCAGCCTTTGAGATCGTCATAGTTGGTCGTGGGGTGGATTTTCGCCAAGATACCGTCTGCTTTGGCTTGATCCATCTTCCCGCGCTTAACATCCTTTGCTAGGCGATCTGCCGTATAGGCCTTGCCCTTGTCGGCGTCGCCTTGGTCGCGGTCTAGCAGTACCACCTCAATGCCCGCCTTTGCGGACACCATGGCAATGCCAGCGCCCATCAGGCCAGCGCCGAGCATGCCGACTTTTTTGGTTGGCATGGGGGCGATGCCTTGCGGGCGGCGCGCGCCTTTTTCAGCTGCCTGCTTGTTCACAAAGAGCGTGCGGATCATGTTGCCGGCCTGCGGGTCCATGACCAGCTTGCAGAAGTATTTCACTTCCACCGAGAGCGCCCGATCGATGGGCAGTTGTAGCCCTTCATAGACGCAGCTCATAATCGCTTTGGGGGCATTATAGTTGCCTTGGGATTGGCCGGAGACCATGGCATTGCCGCCCATGAAGGTTTGCACAAAGCCAGGGTGGCTCCAATGGGCGCCGCCGGGCACTTTGAATTTCTTTTGGTCCCATGGCTGCTGGGTGTGGGCCGGGTTTGCTTTCACCCAGGCTTTGGCTTTGGCGACGACTTCATCTGCTGGGGCGACTTCATGGATTGCGCCAAGGCCGAGCGCCTCCTGCGGCTTCATGTTTTTGCCGGTTGTGATGAACTGCAGCGCATTTTGTGCGCCCATGAGACGCGGCAAACGCTGGGTGCCGCCAGCGCCAGGCAGCAGACCAACCATGACTTCTGGCAAGCCCAGCTGAATTTTTGGATTGTCTGCGCACACCCGGTAGTGGCAGGCGAGCGTGATTTCCAGGCCGCCGCCGAGCGCTAAGCCATTGATGGCGGCTGCGACTGGCTTGCCAAGGGTCTCCAAGCGGCGCAGCGTTGCTGAAAGGCTCATCACTTCCTTGTACAGATCGCCGGGATTGCCGCTGGCCATCGCCTTGCCAAAGGTGGCGGACATGCCTTTTAGGTCTGCGCCAGCCACAAAGCCGCTTGGCTTGCCAGAGGTGATGACCACGCCTTTGACGGCATCATCTTTTTCAATCGTGTCCATATGCGTGTTCATGTCGGCCTGAACGTCGGCATTGATAACGTTCATGGAGGCGCCGGGGAGGTCGATGGTCAGGAGGGCGATGCCATCTGCATCGATGTCCATGGTGATGGTTTGTGTCATGCTGTGTTCCTTTGTCGTGGTCGCGTCATTGCGAGGCCTTTAGGCCGCGGCAATCCAGCTTTTGTGATCTGCTAGACTGGATTGCGCCGCGTCGTTCGCAATGACGACGGTGTGTCGTTAAACCCGCTCAATAACGGTCGCGGTGCCCATGCCGGCGCCAATACACAAGGTGATGAGGGCATTTTCCTTGTCGGAGCGTTCCAACTCATCAAGCACTGTGCCCAAGATCATAGCGCCTGTTGCGCCCAGCGGGTGGCCCATGGCAATCGCGCCGCCGCACACATTCATTTTGTCATGCGGGATATCGAGCGCCTGCATCATGCGTAGCACAACGGAGGCGAAGGCTTCATTGAGCTCGTAAAGGTCAATGTCATTCACCTCCATGCCCAGCTTTTTCAGCAGTTTCTCCGTCACCACCGAAGGCCCGGTGAGCATGATGGTGGGCTCTGAGCCGATCGAGGCCATACCTTTGATACGCGCGCGCGGTTTTAAGCCCAGCTTGTCGCCCATTTCCTTGGTGCCAAGCAGGATGGCGCCTGCACCATCAACGATGCCGGAGGAATTGCCGGCATGGTGCACGTGGTTGATTTTTTCAACTTCTGGATATTTCAGCAGCGCGACGGCGTCAAAGCCCGGCATGCCCGTACCAATGCCTTCAAAAGCTGGCTTAAGGCCCCCCAGTGCCTGCATGTCGGTGCCGGGCCGAATGGTTTCATCTTCGCTTAAAATCGTCTGGCCCATAACGTCCTTCACCGGCACGATGGAGCCTTTAAAGCGGCCTTCTTCTCGGGATTTTGCCGCCCGCTTGTGGCTTTCCATAGCGTAGGCATCCACATCATCGCGGGAGAAGCCATATTTGGTAGCAATCAAGTCCGCGCCAATGCCTTGGGGGGCGAAATAGCTTTCAAAGGCGACCGCTGGATCCATGGCCCAAGCACCGCCATCGGAGCCCATGGGCACCCGGCTCATGCTTTCAACGCCGCCGCCAATGGTCATATCGGCTTCTCCAGACATGACTTTGGCTGCGGCCATATTGGTAGCCTCCAGGCCTGATGCACAGAAGCGGTTGATTTGCACACCCGCTGTTGTCTCCGCGTAGCCTGCATTAATGGCCGCAACACGGGCAATATCTGCGCCCTGTTCGCCCACCGGGCTCACGCACCCGAAAACCACATCTTCCACATGGGATGTGTCGAGCTCATTGCGGTCGCGAAGCGCTTCAAGCACCTGCGTTGCCAGTTCAATGGGTGGCACTTCATGCAGCGAACCGTCTTTTTTGCCTTTGCCGCGCGGAGTGCGCACGGTGTCATAAATATATGCGTCGGCCATGATGTCGGGGTCCTTTCGGGAGTGTCTGTCTTTATCTCAGTGTGCGCCTTTATCCGCGCGTATTCACCTGATTGTTTGTTTGGGTTTTGTCATTGCGAGGCCAAAGGCCGCGGCAATCCAGGATGGCTGACGCCAAGCGCGGGCATTGAACACCCTAGATTGCGTCGCTTTGCTCGCAATGACGACTTTGACTAATGCTTAAAACTGGTCAGCCGCCAGCGCCATCATGTTGTCTGAGCCCGCTTCCACGCGCGCGCGGTGCACCGTCGTTTCGGGCATCATGTGGCTGAAGAAGTATTTCGCAGTCGCGAGCTTGTTTTCATAGAACTGCGGGTCATCGCTATTGCCATCCAGCGCTTCATACGCCGTTTTGGCCATCTGCGCCCACATGTGGCCAATGGCAACCAAGCCTAGCAGGTGCATATACGCGACGGACCCTGCGCCAGCATTATCTGGGTTTTGCATCGCATTTTGCATGAACCACATGGTCGACGCCTGCAGGTCATCAACGGCTTTTTTCAGGCCGTCCACAAAGGGCGCCATGCGTTCATCGTCTTTGTTGTCGTCAATGAAGCTCTGTTGCACTTCAAAATAGGTGCGAATGCCGCGGCCGCCATCTTTGGCAAGCTTTCGGCCCACCAGATCTAGCGCTTGGATGCCGTTGGTGCCTTCATAGATCATGGCAATGCGCGCATCGCGCACGAACTGCTCCATGCCCCATTCGGCAACATAGCCATGGCCGCCGTAAACCTGCTGGGCGTTTGTCGCGTTCTCATAGCCCTTGTCGGTCATCACGCCTTTGATCACTGGCGTGAGCAGGGAAATGAGATCGTCCGCACGCTGGCGCTCTTCCTCAGTTTGCGCTTTGTGCGTCAAGTCCACTTGCAGCGCCCCCCACAGCGCCAGGGCCCGCGCGCCTTCATTAAAGGCTTTGGAATTCATCAGCATGCGCCGCACATCGGGGTGTACGATAATGCTGTCGGCTTTCTTGTCTTTTTCCTTCGCCCCGGTCAGGGCGCGGCCTTGGATGCGGTCATTGGCATAGGTGACAGCGTTTTGGTAGCTGACCTCGCTCATGCCGAGGCCCTGCAGGCCAACGCCGAGGCGCGCTGCGTTCATCATGATGAACATGGCAGCCAACCCCTTTTCTTTCTCGCCAATCAGATAGCCGGTCGCCTCATCATAATTCATGACGCATGTGGAATTAGCGTGAATGCCCATTTTGTGCTCGATAGAGCCGCATGTCGCTGCATTGCGCTCGCCCGGGTTGCCGTCGTCATCAAGGACATATTTGGGGACAATGAAGAGCGAAATGCCTTTCACATTGTCCGGGCTGTCCGGCATTTTCGCCAAAACAAGATGGATGATGTTTTCCGACATGTCGTGTTCGCCGGCAGAGATGAAAATCTTTGTGCCCGTGATTTTGTAGCTGCCATCGTCTTGCGGCACCGCTTTGGTGCGGATGAGGCCCAGATCCGTCCCGCAATGCGGCTCGGTTAAGTTCATGGTCCCCGTCCACTCGCCTGAGATCATCTTCGGCATGTAAGTTTTTTTCTGCTCTTCTGACCCCACTGCATTGATGGAGGCAATCGCCCCCTGGGTCAGGCCGGGGTACATAGCAAAAGCCATGTTGGCGGAGATCATATATTCTTCAAACGCCGTCGCCAGCGTGTGCGGCAAGCCCTGGCCGCCATATTCTGGGTCGGCCGTGAGCGTGCCCCATCCGCCGTCCACATATTGCTGGTAAGCGTCCTTAAAGCCCTTAGGCGTGGTGACGGTGCCGTCTTCATGGCGGGTGCAGCCTTCTTGGTCGCCAGACAGGTTAATCGGCTGCAGGACGCCTTCGACAAACTTAGCGCCTTCTTCTAAAATGGCAGAGACCATATCTGGCGTGGCTTCCTGAAAGCCAGGCAGGTTGGCGTATTTCTGGATATTGATGACTTCGTTGAGCACGAACGTCGTGTCTTTGACTGGGGCTGTATAGGTGGGCATGTCAAGCTCCTTTCCGTCAGGGTTTTGGTGTTCTTATTGGCCTTCGTCGTCAGCCCATGGGCTGTGCGACCGGGTGTTATCTTGCTCCATCACCAGGTTTTCTAAGGTGATGCAGAACGTCTGCAATTCTTGAATGGTCGCATCAATGTCTGCGCGCTGGCTTTGCAAGTCTGAAATGCGCTGGCGGCATTTAGACAGCGTCACAGCGCGCTGCTTCATGCGGCCATCGCCTGCGCCGTACAGGTCGAGCATTTCTTTAATGTCGGTCAGAGAGAAGCCAACGCGCTTGCCGCGCAATATCCAAGCTAGCTTCGCTCGGTCTTGGCGCGAATAAATCCGGTTTTGGCCGTCGCGAATGGGGGTGAGCAGGCCTTGGCTTTCATAAAAGCGGATGGTGCGAGCGGTGATGCCAAACTCCTGCGACAGTTCAGCAATGCGGAAGGTCTCTTGGCCGTCAGGCGTGTCATGAACGCGCAGCGCCTTAAGCTCACGCATCATTCCATCCCGGCTTGCAGCTGGCTCTTGCGCCATGATCTACCATATCTCCCAATCGAGTCAGCGGGAGAGTAGTTGACGTTTACGTAAACGTCAAGAAATGTTTAGAGATGCTCTAAATGAGTTGATGAGGCTAAACAAGTGATTTGCAAATTTGATGGATCAGGCTTATTTCATCAGTAGGAGAACAAGACATGTACGATGCTGTAACCATCGCGAATGAAATATTGAAAATCGCCAAGCGCTCAGGACGATCTCTTACGCCACTTCAACTAATGAAGTTGGTTTATATTGCGCATGGGTGGGCTCTCGCTATCTTGGGTATCGACTTATTCAAGGATAGAATTGAGGCTTGGAAGTTTGGGCCTGTGATCCCGGATTTGTACTATGCAACGAAAAAATATGGCCGTGATCACATTCCACATTCAAAAATCAATGAAAACGAGGAAGTGGCGATAGATAAGGAAATACTCGGGTTTCTTGACGATATTTTTAAAAAGTATGGACACCTATCTGGTTTCGCACTTTCAAGTCTGACACATAAAAATGGAACGCCTTGGCACCAAGTCTATGAAGAAGATGCCCTTCACATTGAAATTCCAGATGAATTGATACGTAAACACTATACTGAGAAGCTGGATGCCTACAGACGTTCCGCCGCCTGACAGCGGAGAAATCCCGCCTTGGGCAGAGGCGGACCCCAAAGCAGTTCAGGAACAGGAAAAATGGGCCGACCCAAAAGCGCTTCAGGGACAGAGGAACAAAAATGATCTACGTTGGCTCAAGGTTTATGGTTTGCTTGTAGTCATTTTGACAGCGGTTTTCGCAATGCTGTTTATATCCTCTTTAGTTGCTTGGGCATGGCATTATCTCACCCCTTGCGCTTGGCAGTGGTTATCAGCAGCCCAACTAGACCGAATTCAATCGTTCCTATTTAGCGGCAGCATCGGCGGCGTAGTATCACTGATTGCGCAAAGGCAACTGTCGAAGTGAGTTTCTAAATCAAAATTAGTCAACCATCTGCCGACCTTGCCATATCTGTAACTCTTTGCGGTTAGAAAAATAGCTTTGGCCGGTGACAACGCCGTCTACCAAACGGCCGCTGTGGTAGACGGGGCCGGTGCCATCGTCCGTTTGTGCGTAAAACACAGTCGTCTTGCCCACGGCGCGCATGGCGCTTTGGCCAAAGGGGGCGCCAAGAAAGCCGCCTTGAATGTTGCCGGGCGATGCGGAGGATATGACCAGCTCTTCTTGGGTGGGCTCGCCCTCATTGCCGTGCAGCATGGTAATGGACCATCGGCCAGCAAGATCGCTTGCGCTTTCAGGCGCATCTAGCAAACTGCCAGCCACTGGCTTGGGCGCGCCGGGCAGCTCGGCGTAAGTGGGCGCACTTATCAGCATGAGGCCGCACAGAATGGCAAAACAGGCGGGGCGCATAGGCTCTCCTTGGGTTAAAACGGCAGAACAGGCGCAATACCCCATAAAAGCTTATGAAGCCCATAAACAAAGGCGAAAAAGGTGAAAGCGCCGCCTAAAATGGCGATCACATCGCCGGTTTCGCTTGGTGCGCCTTCAAAAACAGGGTCTGGCCGCCGCATCACCATCAGCCGGTCAAGGACAGCGTAGACCAAAAAGCTGCCAAAAATCAGCACGGCGACCAAGTCTCCGCCATAGAGCAGATGGGCAAGCCCCCACATACCAACCGCGGTGATCATGGGGTGTTTCGCCCAGCGCTTGATTTTTCCGGCAGGCGCGAAAGCGGCGACCAGCAATACAAAGCCGAGGAGGAGCAGCAAGGCAGACACCCAGCGCAGCGCCAGCGGCGTCACGAACAACGGGTCCCCGCCCGGGGCGGCGTTATAGCCCCAAATGATCAGCCCAAAGCCAATGATAGAGATGATCGAATAAATGCCCATATAGGCTTTCTCGCCCATGCGCTCTTTAATGTCTTGCCCCGCCGCGCGGCTGCGAAAGGTCGTAAAAAGATGGGTTGAGAAAAAGATCACCAAACCTGCGACTAATATCGTCATGAAACCCTCCTGCTAGACGAAGTCTAAACTATAATCGTTTTGGCCTAGCTGGCACAATATGGCTGCAAGAAACGAGATGCACGCAGCGTACTATTTTGTTTCATTCTATCATTGATAGGCACAAACCAAATGGAGACGCAGTCATGAGCTGGCCAAAGGCAGAGGCGCATCGACAGTGGCTAGAGGCGGCTGTAGCCGCGCGCCAAGAAGAAGGCCGGGTGTTTATCGCTGTCGTCACGACCGGCATTTACTGCTTGCCAGATTGCCGCGCGCGGCCGCCAAAACCTGAGAACGTGCGCTTCTTTTCCAGCATGGCGGATGCCGAGGCCGCTGGCTTTCGCGCCTGCAAGCGCTGCAAACCGCGCATGCATGGAAGCGATGGCCTCACCCAGCGAATTATCGATGCGTGCCAGGCGATCGCGGATTCGCAGTCACCGCCATCGCTTGCTGCTCTGTCGGCGCAGGCCGGTGTATCTGCACCCCAATTCCAGCGCAGCTTTAAAGCCGTCTTGGGTCTATCGCCTAAAGACTATGCCGCCGCGCTACGCCGCGCGCGCGTCGCCTGCGCTTTGCGCGCCGCCCCGACGGTCACGCAGGCGCTCTATGACGCGGGCTACAATGCGGCAGCGCGGTTTTACGCTGAGGCGAAGCAAACACTTGGGATGACGCCTTCCGCGCACCGCGCCGGCGGGAAGGGTCAGGCCATCCGTTTTGCCCTTGCCGAAACAGCGCTTGGCAGCTTGCTTGTCGCGGCTAGCGACGCAGGGATATGCATGCTTGCGCTTGGCGATGACCCGGGCGCGTTGCTCCAAGAGATGGAAGCGGCCTATCCCCAGGCGGAGCTTGGTGCAGGCGATGCGCGCTTTGATGCTTGGGCAGCGCAGGCGGCAGCGTTGGCCGACGAGCCTAGTCGGGCCAAAAGCTTGCCGCTGGACATTCGCGGGACCGCCTTTCAGCAGCGTGTTTGGAAAGCGCTGCAAGCTATACCGCTTGGCGAAACGCGTACCTATAGCCAGATTGCCGCTGATATCGGCGCGCCGAAGGCCGTGCGCGCGGTGGCCAGTGCCTGCGCTGCCAATCAGCATTCGCTTGCCATTCCGTGCCACCGGGTTATCCGCCGCGATGGGGGCCTTGGCGGCTACCGGTGGGGCGTAGAGCGCAAACGCGCCCTTTTGCTGAAGGAAAAGGCGGCGGCGACAAGGAAAGATTAACCCTCTTGGCGTCATGGTCCGGCCATGACATGGAACCCCCAAGGCCTTCTCATTAAGCCCAACCCAATGGTGTGGTGGATGTCCAGCTTTGCTGGGCCTGCTGCGCCCTATGTCTTCTCGCAAAATCATGTGCGGTTTTTCATTACGGGCCGCGATGACCACAATGTCTCACGCATTGGTCCGGTGGATGTGGATTTCTCCGGCCCATCCCCGCGCATAACGGGTATTGGCGAGCCGGTTGTGGACGTGGGCCCGCTTGGGACATTTGATGGGGACGGCGCTGCCTACCCTTGGCTGGTCGAGGCGGAAGGCAAGCTTTGGCTCTATTATGTGGGCTGGCTCAAAGGCCATTCGGTTGCCATGCACCATGGTATTGGCGTTGCTGTTTCGGACGGCTGGGACAAGCCATTTAGCAAATTAAGCCGCGCGCCCATTTTGCCGCTGACCGACGCTGAACCTTACGGCTCTGCCAGCTGCTGTGTGCGCTATGAGGGGCCGGGCCAATGGCGTATGTTCTATACCTCCTTTGATGGTTGGCGCAGCGAAGGCGGGGCGCCAAAGCACTATTACGCCGTGCGCGAAACCACATCCAAAGACGGCCTGCACTGGAGCACCGAGACGGCACCCGCTATTGCCCACCGCGACTCCAGTGAATACGCCCTTGGTAAACCTTGCCTCGCGCAAGAAGATGGCCAAGACGTGCTTTATTTCGTTGCGCGCGGCGATCGCTACCGCATATGGCGGGCCTTTAAAGAAGGCGCCAGCTGGGTACGCGATGAAACGCCCGTTGCCATCCCGGCCAGTGATTGGGACAGTGAGATGCAGGCCTACCCGGTTCTGTTTCAGTTGGGGGGCAAGGATATTCTGCTATATAACGGCAATGGCTATGGCCGCAGCGGCCTTGGCTGGGCCACGCGCTCGCACGCCGCATCGAAGGCAAAAGCGGCATGAGCTATTTGCGCCTCAAAGACTATTATGAAGCGTGTTTGGATGCCCACGGACCAACGCATAAAGGCGTGGATTGGCCCGATGAAGCGAGCATGCGGACCCGTTTTGACGTCATGGCATCCTGCTTTGATTGGACCGATACGCCGCTTGATATTCTCGATGTGGGCTGCGGCCCTGGGTTTTTCCTTGATTATCTTACGAGCCATGCCCCCGCGCCGAACCTGCGCTACCACGGGGTCGATATCTCGCCTGCTATGGTGCGGGCGGCGCAGCAACGCAGGCCAGATGGGCAGTTTGAAGCGCGAGATTTGATTGAAAACCCACTCGCCCCCGGCAGCGTTGACTATGCTGTCCTAAACGGTGTCTTCACTGTGCGTGCTGGCATGAGTGTGGCTGAGGCGGCGGACTTTGCAGCATCCCTGTTATCAGCTGTGTTCCCCGCCTGCCGCAGAGGGCTGGCCGTAAATTTCATGGCCCCGCACGCTGATTGGCAGGACGATAAGCTTTTTTACCTGCCCTTTGACGAGGCAGCCAGGCTCTTCAAAACCAAGCTCAGCCGCCACTTCACCTTTCGCAGCGACTATGGCCTTTGGGAATATACAGCCTTTGTGTTTCAGGGCCCGACGCTTTAGAGCACGTTTCACCCAATGAGAGCCATTTGATGCCGTCATAGAGCACGTGGGGCAGGCGCGCGCTGCAGTGCGATGCGGGCGCATCGGACAAAGCGTGCAACGCACCCCACGCGCTCTATGACGGCACCCGAAGGGCCAGTTTAGGTTTTCCGCTGGCTGCGTCGTGCACATTTTGTGATGCTATGGCATCACTGCAATGCCCCCTCCTGACCAGCAAAAAACCTAAATCTGGTCAAATGGCTCTCATTGGGTGAAACGTGCTCTAGCGCGTCGGTTCAGGCTCGCCGTCGCCGCGGTAGTCATAAAAGCCGCGGTTGGTTTTTTGTCCCAACCAGCCAGCTTCCACATATTTCACCAAGAGCGGGCAGGGGCGGTACTTGCTGTCTGCTAGGCCCTCATAGAGCACCTGCATGATCGACAAGCAGGTATCGAGGCCAATGAAATCGGCCAGCTGCAGCGGGCCCATGGGATGGTTGGCGCCGAGCTTCATGGCCGCATCAATCGAGCCGACGGAGCCAACGCCTTCATAGAGCGTATAGACCGCTTCATTGATCATCGGCACCAAGATACGGTTCACGATAAAGGCTGGAAAATCTTCTGAATTGACCACCACTTTGCCAAGGCTATTGGCCAGAGCTGTGATGTTAGTGAAGGTGTCTTGATCGGTTTGGATGCCGCGGATCACCTCCACCAACTTCATCAGCGGCACTGGGTTCATAAAATGCATACCCATGAACTTTTCGGGCCGATCGGTGACAGAGGCAAGGCGCGTGATGGAAAGCGACGAGGTGTTGGTCGCAATCACAGCGTCCGCGTTTAAGTCCTTGCAGAGGTTTTGCAGGATCTGTTTTTTGATCTCTTCGTTTTCAGTTGCCGCTTCGACGGCAATATCCACATGGCTCAACGCTGCCAGTGTATCGACCGGCTGAATGCGGGCAATGGCTGTATCCATTTGGTCTTGCGTGATGATGGATTTGGAGACTTGGCGACGCATATTGTGGGAGATTGTCTCAATGCCGACCTTTGAGCGTTCCAAGTCTAAATCAGACATGACAACGTCAAGGCCCGCCAAAGCAGCCACATGAGCAATGCCATTGCCCATTTGCCCCGCGCCAATCACGCCCATTGTTTTCATTGGGTTAACACTCCAATTTTAATTATTTTAGACAATACAGTGTGTAAACTTTGCTGCACTGCGATACAAGTCAGGGCGGAATGGCTATCGTGCCATCCCGCCCTGCGCAATGATTTTCTGCTTTTGGTGCCGCAGGATTAAACTTTGTCAGTCAGCTCTGGCACGGCTTCAAACAGGTCTGCGACCAGGCCGTAGTCGGCCACTGAAAAGATCGGCGCTTCTTCATCTTTGTTGATAGCAACAATGATTTTAGAGTCTTTCATACCAGCCAAATGCTGGATGGCGCCAGAAATGCCGACCGCGATATAAAGCTGCGGTGCAACAATTTTGCCCGTCTGGCCCACTTGATAATCATTGGGCACAAACCCAGCATCAACCGCCGCACGCGAAGCGCCAACCGCCGCGCCAAGCTTATCGGCGAGCGCTTCAATGATGTTGAAATTCTCGCCTGAGCCCATGCCGCGCCCGCCAGAGACGATGATGTCGGCAGCCGTCAATTCAGGCCGGTCTGATTTAGATAGTTCCTGGCCGATAAAGCTGGATTTGCCCGAATCAGCGCCTGCGCCAACCGCCTCTATGGCCGCGCTGCCGCCTTCTGCGTCAGCTTTTTCAAAGCCGGTGGTACGCACAGTGATGACTTTTTTCGCTGCAGCTGTTTGCACTGTGGCGATGGCATTGCCTGCATAAATGGGGCGCTCGAAAGTATTGGCGTCCACGACGGCTGTAATATCGGAAATCTGCGGGACATCGAGCTTCGCAGCGACACGGGGCAGCACGTTTTTGCCCGTGGTGTTTGCAGACGCAAGAATGCCGCTATAGCCATCCATCAGGCCAAGGATCAGCGGTGCTACGTTTTCAGCCAGGTCATGCTCATAAATCGCGTCGTCTGCGACCAGAACTTTGGTGACGCCGGCAACCTTAGCTGCTTGGTCCGCTGCGCCGCCGCAATCCTTACCGGAGACAAGGATGTGCACGTCGCTATCAATGGCGGCTGCAGCTGTGACGACATTCAAGGTGCCATCGCGCAGGCTTGCATTGTCGTGATCAGCAAAAACTAAAATGCTCATGACAGAACTCCCTCTTTTTTCAAGGCTTCGACCAGTGCGTCTACATCCTCGACTTTGATGCCGGCTTCACGCTTGGGTGGCTCGGTGACTTTCAAGGTTTTCAGCTGCGGCGCCAGATCAACGCCGTAATCCGCGCCGGTTTTTTCATCAATCGGCTTTTTCTTGGCTTTCATGATATTGGGCAGGGACGCATAGCGCGGCTCATTGAGGCGCAGGTCGGTGGTGATGATCGCTGGCAAGCTCAGTTTAATCGTTTCAAGACCGCCATCAATTTCGCGCGTCACCGTCACATCGCCGTCGCCAGGCTTAACTTCCGAGGCAAAAGTCGCCTGGGGATAGTCCAGTAGCGCGGCTAGCATTTGGCCGGTTTGATTGGCATCATTGTCGATCGCTTGTTTGCCGAGAATGATCAGCTCAGGGCTTTCCGCGTCCACGATAGCTTTCAAGATTTTGGCAACGGCCAGCGGTTCAATGTCGGCTTCATCAGAGGTTACCAAGATGCCTCGGTCGGCGCCCATGGCGAGGCCGGTGCGGATCGTTTCTTGCGCTTGCTTAGGACCGATAGAGACGAGTACGATTTCATCCGCGCTGCCGGCTTCTTTCAGGCGCACAGCTTCCTCAACCGCAATCTCGTCAAACGGGTTCATGGACATTTTCACGTTGGCCAGTTCGACCCCCGTTTCATCCGCCTTCACCCGGACTTTGACATTGTAATCGACGACCCGTTTTACGGGCACGAGAACCTTCATGACATTGTGTCTCCCTTATTTTTGAAAGCTCAGCGTGGGGCGCTAAGCGAAATTTCCTGCGCTGGCTTATCGCAGCGTGTGATGGTGAGTCAATTCACCTGCCGTTTATCGGCAAAAAAGCGTCTTAGCGGTTCGCGCCGGGAACCCAGAGCACATCGCCCGTAGAGCGCGCGTTCACATACCGGCTGAGGACGAAGAAATGATCGGATAGGCGGTTCATGTAGCGCATCGCTGCCGGATTGATCGGTTCTTGCTCCATGGCCATAGTAATACCCCGCTCAGCGCGGCGGGCCACGGTGCGCGCCAAGTGGAGGTGCGCGGCGGCAGGATCCCCGCCCGGCAGCACAAAGCTTTTCAGCGGCTCAAGCTCTTCATTCATTGTGTCGATCTCGGATTCCAAGCGCTCGACTTGGCTTGCCTGCACACGCAGCTCCATCTCGCCGCCTTCGAAGTTTTCGCCCGGCGTTGCCAGATCGGCGCCCACATCGAACAAGTCATTTTGAATGCGCGATAGCATGGCATCAATGTCGCCATCGGTATGCAGCCGCGCGATGCCGACCACGCTATTGGTTTCATCCACAGTGCCGTAGGCGTCCACACGGGCATTGTGCTTGGCGCGGCGCGTGCCATCCACAAGGGAGGTTTTGCCTTTATCGCCACCTTTGGTGTAGATTTTCGTCAGTTCTACCATCGTGTATCCTTCTCGCCTCTCAAGTGGCGGCCATGGCCAGCATGATCATCACCAAAATCACAGTGACGGCCTGCGCCACGACCCGCGCCTGCATCATCTTGTTTGATTGTTTGCCCGTCATATCGTTGCCGCGCGCCATGGTGATAATCCCCGCAATGAGTATGCCGGCAGTCACAAGCGCAGCCGCAATCACCAGTGTGAGCATCATGAGAGAATTGCCTTTCTTTTCCGCGCGGTATCTATCAGCTTCGACCCGCGCGGCCCATTGGTATATATGTCTCGATATGTCGCGAGGCCGTTTAGATGAAAGTGTTTTAAAGTGGCGCAAGCAACAATCAAGGACCATAGCAGCGCATGCGTCATAAACTAACCATCGCGCGCCGCGCTGCGCTGAAGGCGCTTGGTCTTGGCGCTGCCGCCAGCGCTGCCGCCGCGCAGGAGGATTTTGCCGCCCCGCCGCCGCTGTTCCGCCACGGCGTTGCCAGCGGTGACCCGTTATCTGACCGCGTGATCTTATGGACGAGGATCACCCATGATGATGATGCCAAAACGGTGCCCGTGCGGTGGGAAGTGGCTGTCAGCGCTGATTTTGAAGCTATTATGGCCAGCGGCGACATCGCCGCTGCCGCAACGCGCGATTATACGGTCAAGGTTGATGCGACAGGGCTAAAGCCAGGCACGCGCTATTACTACCGCTTTACATGCCGCGGCCAGGTGTCTCCAACCGGGCGCACCATGACCCTGCCGGTTGGCGATGTGGCTAGCTTCACCATCGCATCTTGCTCGTGCGCGAATTATCCTTTCGGGTTTTTTCATGTCTACCGGGAGATGGCGGCGAACCAAGACATCGACTTGGTGGTCCACCTCGGCGACTATATTTATGAGTATGGCAATAACCGCGCCTTTGTGCCCGAAGAAGTACCGCTCAGCCGGGCCGCTTCGCCAGATAAGGAAGCTAGCACGCTCGCCGACTACCGCTTGCGCTATGCAACCTACCGCGAAGATCCCGATTTAAAGGCGGCGCATGCAGCGCATCCGTTTTTAGTGATTTGGGATGACCATGAAAGCGCGGACGACGGCTGGACGGGCGGCGCAAAAAACCATCAACCTGAGACCGAAGGCCCGTGGGAGGCGCGCCGTACCGCTGCCCTGCAGGCCTGGGATGAATGGATGCCCACCCGCGCGGATGTGCGCCGGCCCTGGCGCAGCTTTGATTTTGGCAATTTGGCGCGCATTGTCATGCTTGATACGCGGCTGTGGGGCCGCGACAAGCAGCTGAACTACGACACAGATTTTGCGCCGCGCACCATTGCGGTCGACGTGTCTGATCCTGGCAATCCCAAACCGTTGATGACGCCCAATGCGCGCGCGACTATGGCCGCTACCAAGATCGAGCGCCTAGCCGTGCCCTTTGATTTGCGCGAGAACCCACCAAAACCACTGCTTGATTTGGAGCTGATCGGCTCGTTCGACCCCGCAACAGCGCCGCCTTACATGGCGTATCTGCCGGATGTCGGCGGTTTTCGAGAGCGCCTTGAAGATCCCTCACGCACTCTGCTGGGCGCTGAGCAGGAGGCCTGGCTTGGCCCGCAGCTGGAGGGGTCTAAAAAGCGCGGGCAGGTGTGGCAAATTCTTGCCCAGCAGATCTTGATGGCGAAGATTAATATTCCGCTGGAGACCAGGTCCTACGCGCAAAAGGCGGAAGGCTTTTTTAAAGGCCGCATCCGCACCTGGGGCCGCTTGGCCAGCTACGGCCTGCCGCTGAGCATGGATACATGGTCAGGCTATCCCGCTGCGCGCGAGCGGTTTTACGCCCAGGCCCGGCAATATGCGCGCAACCTGGTCGTCTTAACGGGCGACTCGCACCATAGCTGGGTCAATGCTTTGACCGATAAGCGCGGGCGTGTGGGCTGGGAAGTTGCGACCACCTCCATCGCGTCTCCCGGTTTTGAACAATATATGCCAGCCTCGCCTGACGATGTGGCCAAGGCCATGAAACGTGCCTCGCCGGATGTGATGTATATGGACGCTATGCACCGCGGCTATACCACTGTGCGCTTCACGCCGACCGAGGCGGCCGCGAGCATCTATCACATTAGCAACACGTCCACGCGGTCCTATGAGATGTTAGAGCCTATTCGCTTCGTCATTGAAGCGAGCGATACGCCAGGTGAAGGCACGCTGAGGCCGCTATCATGAGCTGGCCGCGTCGGCGCGTTGTGATGGGCATCGGCGCCGCTTTAGGCGGCTGCGCTTTAAAGGATGATCCACCCATGGCCGGCACACCCAAGCCCCTCATCATCGCGCACCGCGGCGCCTCTGGCCGGCTGCCGGAACATACACTGGAGGGCTACCGCCTGGCCGCCTCGCTGGGCGCGGATGTGATTGAGCCAGACTTGGTGTTTACAAAAGATGGCCACCTCATCTGCCGTCACGACCGGTATCTTTCTGGCAGCACGAATGTTTCTGAAAAGCCGGAGTTTGCAGGCCGCAAGCGCCAAGAGCCAGGGCAAAAACAGGCCGATTGGTATGCGGAAGATTTCACGCTTGAAGAGATCAAAAACCTAAAGGCGCGTCAGCCCTTCAAAGGCCGCGACACACGCTTTGATGATCAATATGAGATACCGACATTCGCAGAGCTTCTGATGGAAGCAAAAGCGAAACGCTGGCGTTTATGCCCTGAAGCAAAGCAGCCTGATATCGCCGCAGCCCTTGGGCATGATTTTAAAGTCGCCTTACAGCCGTTTTTCGCTGCTGCGCAAGCGCGCGAGATCGGCCCCAGCTTCATCCAGTGTTTCGATCCGGCCTGGCTGCAGACGATTGAAAAGATGCCAAACATGGAGCGCGTACAGCTGATCTATCATACCAGCGGCGACTATGACCTCGCTGGCATACAAGGCCATTGCGAAGCGCTCGGGCCCAATAAAGGCGCGCTGGTAACACCGTCGCTGGCTGCGTCAGCGCTGTGCCGCGATGCGCAGGCCTTGGGGCTCAAGCTCTACCCATGGACCTTTCGCTCAGATCAATTGCCGGATGGCGTGAACAGCCCGGCTGACGAATACGCATTGTTTTTCGGCCTAGGCGTTGACGGCGTCTTTTCCGACCATACAGCCGATGCGCTTGCTGCGCGGGAAAGTTGGCTCAGGCGACTTTGATTTTCGCCTGCATTTGCGCCACATCGGGCACGGTTTGTGCGTTTATAAGGGCGCGGGTATAGGGGCTTTGGCTCTTGGCGAAGATATCCGAAGCGGTGCCTTGTTCAACGCAGTGTCCGTCTTTCAAAATAACAATCCGGTCCGCAATAGCGGATACGACATCGAGATCATGGCTGATGAACAACATCGCCAGGCCGCGTGCGCGCTTGATGTCCGCCAGCAGCGCGATGATTTGCACCTGGGTGGTTTTATCCAGCGCGCTGAGCGCTTCATCGCAGACCAAAACCTCAGGATCAGCCGCCAGAGCACGCGCGATGGCAGCGCGCTGGTTTTGTCCGCCAGAGGCTTCATGGGGGTATTTCGCAGCCATTTCCGGCGGCAGGTTCACCGCTTCCAGCAGGGCTTCAACGCTGGACGATCCGCCGTGCAGATCGAGCATGTCTTGGATCGAGCGGCCGAGCCGTCGTTGGGGGTCAAAGCTGGCAAAGGGATCTTGAAAGACAGGCTGAATACGCGCCCGCTCAGCGCGCTTTTGCGCTGGCGTAAAGTTCAGAAAGGGCTGGCCAGACCACAACACATCGCCGGACGTGGGCGTCTCTAGGCCCAGGAGTAGGTTCGCCAGCGTTGATTTGCCGGACCCACTTTCGCCCACAATCGCCAGCGTTTCCCCAGCCGTGAGCGTCATATCGATGGAGGCCAGGGCGGTCAGCGTCTTTTGCTTGGCGAAGGGGTGCGGCTTTGGCAGGGGATAGTCTTTGCTCAGGCCCTTTGCGGCTAAGACTGGCGGACCGCCCGTCGTATCTTTGGTCTCAGAGCGGCCTTTGAGCACGGACGCAGCAATCAGTGCCTGCGTGTAGGGCTTTTGCGGTGCTGTCAGCACGTCATTGGCGCCGCCGCTTTCAATCACAGCGCCATCTTTCATGACCAGAATATCGTCCGCAAGCCCCGCAATCACGCCGATATCGTGGCTGATGACAATCATCGCCGTGCCCGCATCCTTCACCTTGGTGAATTCGCGCAGGATGCCCAGTTGAACGCTAGCATCGAGCGCGGTGGTGGGTTCATCGGCAATGATCACATCCGGCGTGCGCGCCAATGCCATGGCTAGCATAGCGCGCTGGCGCATGCCGCCGGACAGCTCATGGGGGTAGCTGCGCGCCACCCGCTCTGGGTCCGGCAATCCAGCGCGGGCGAGCGCATCCAGACAGGCCGGGCGATCGTCTGAACCGATGGCTTCGTAAATCTGGCCTTGGATGCGCATGTGCGGGCAAAACGCCGATTGCGGGTCTTGAAACACCATGGCGATTGTTTCGCGGCGGGCGGCCGGGCTGAGGGCTTTCCCATCGACCAAGATATCGCCGCTCACCTGCGCGGCCGGCGATAAAAGCCCCATAATCGCCAGCCCCGTTTGGCTTTTGCCGGAGCCTGATTCGCCGACGATGCCGAGGCATCTGCCTGGGGCGAGCGCGAAGCTGACATCGCCTGCGGCCACGGCGTCGCCGTAGCGGATGGTCAGGTTTCGAACGCTCAGGCTCATGTTGGCAGGCTCAGCCGCTTGTCGAGCTGGTCGCGCAGGCCATCGCCCAAAACCGATAGGCAAATCAGCGTTACGGCGAGTGCTGCCGATGGCGCAAAGAGCAGCCAGGGCGCAAACTCCATATCCGCCACGCCTTGTTTGATCATGCTGCCCCAGCTGGTCATCGGTTCCTGGACGCCTAGGCCTAAGAACGACAGAAAACTCTCAATCATGATTGCTTGCGGTACTGAGAGCGTTGCAAACACAATCACAGGCGTGGCCAAATTGGGCAGGATGTGCCGCCGGATGATAGCCCCATCGGTGAGCCCCATGGCCCGGGCCGCGCGGATGAAGTCCATTTGTTTCAGCGAGACAGTCTGCCCGCGTACAATGCGCGCCATGGTCAGCCACTCAACAGCAGCAATGGCCACAAAGATGAGCCACATATGGCGTCCAATCACCACCATGAGCACAATCACGAAGAACATGAAGGGCAGCGCGTAAATGATATCCACCAGCCGCATCATGGCCAAATCTGTGCGCCCGCCGCGGTAGCCAGCAATGGCACCGTAGGTGACGCCGATCAGTGCGCTCGCCAGGGTGGCAGCGAGGCCCACCGCAAGCGAGACGCGTCCTGCCTGCAATAGCCTGGCTAGAACATCTCGGCCCAAAGGATCGGTGCCTAAAATATGCCCGGAGGAAAAGGACGGCGGCGCATAGGTATTGAGCAGGTTCATCTCCCCCGCCGCCGCTGGCAACAGCCATGGCCCAATGACACAAGTGAGAACAATGAAGCCGAGGATGAGCAAGGGTAGACGCGGCAAGCGCGCAATCAAGCTCATGAGGCTGCGTCCCGCGTGCGCGGGTCTAGCCTCTGCAAGGCAAGATCGACGATCAAATTAAAGAGAATGATGAGCGCCGCATAGACAATCACCACGCCCATCACCAAGGTGAAATCCCGGTTGAGGGCGCCTTGGACAAAATAGCGTCCAATGCCTGGGATTTGGAAAATCGTTTCAATCACGACGGAGCCAGTCAGAATGCCCGCCGCTGCGGGGCCAAGATAGCTGATCACCGGCATCATGGCGCGCGGCAATATATGGCGAAAGAGCAGGCGCTGCGCGCTCACATTTTTTGCCCGCGCGGTGCGCACAAAGGGTTCAGCGGAGGTATCAAGTATGCCGCCGCGGATCAGCCGGGCAATGCTAGCACTATAAGGGATCGCAAGTGCAGTGACGGGCAAAACCAGGTTGCTCAGCGTGCCCCAGCCTGCAACGGGCAACCAGCGCAGGCCCACGCCAAACACAATCGCCAGCATCGGCGCGATGACAAAGCTGGGCAGGGCAAGGCCGATTGAGGCGCCAGCCATCGTCAGCCGGTCAATGCTGCTGCCTGGCCGCCTAGCAGCCCAAACGCCAAGAGAAAGGCCGACCATAAGCGCCAAAACCAAAGCTAGCCCACCCACCAGTAAACTCGGCGGTAAGCCCTGGCGGATGAGGCCGGAGACGCTTTGGTCGCGGTATTGGAAGGAGGGGCCAAAATCCCCGCGCACCACGCCGCTGAGATAGTGTCCGTATTGGGCAATCAGCGGCTGATCCAGCTTATATTGTTTATTGAGATTGGCTTGAACTTGCGCCGTGAGCGCGCGTTCGGTGTCAAAGGGTCCCCCTGGGGCCACTTTGATCATGAAAAACGCAAGCGTAATGATGATGAGCAGCGTCGGAATAGCCAGCAGTAGGCGCGTGACAATCATACGGATCAAGACGCAGGCCTTTTAAAGCGGAGCCAGCGGCTACGGTGCCTGTTGGGCAGATTATTCTCCCACCCTTCAATGTCATCAGCGACAAGGTTTTTTGACACATAGTAATACAGCGGAAGGATGGGGCTGTCCTCGATCAAGACCGCTTCTGCCTGGCGAAAATAGCCCATACGCGTGCCAATATCGCTTTCGCGTTGGCCTTTGCCAAACAGAGCATCGAACGCAGGGCTGTTATAATTGGGATAGTTGAGGCCAATGTTCTTAGACTGGAACACGAATAGGAAATTGTCGGCTGCATTATAGTCCGCAATCCAGCCTGCGCGCGCGAGCGTGTAATTGCCTTTGCGCATGTCGGAGAAGTGAACCGCCGCTTCGGTGTTAAAGAGGGTGACATTCACGCCGAGTGGCTTCCACATTTGCGCAATGGCGAGCCCCAAGCGCTGATGTGTGTCGGAGGTGTTGATGCGCATCTCTACATTAATGGGCGTCTCAACTGTGATACCAGCGTTGGCGAGGAGTGTGCGCGCTTCGGCGAGACGTTTTTCCATGGGCCAGCTAGCCCATACTGGCTTGTATGCCTCCCCATAAAAGCCTGTAGCCGGCGGCACCATAGAATAAGCGGGCCGGTAGCCTGAGCGCATGATGGAGTCGACAATGGGTTTGCGATCGATTGCCATGCTGAGGGCTTTGCGGATCGAGCGATTGTCAAAGGGCGGGCGTTCATTATTGAACACGTAATAATAGGTGCCTTGATAGGTATAGACATGCACTTGCTCGCCCAGCTGCTCCTTTAAGATAGGGCCCATGGGGTCTGGAAATTCAGGGATGATGTCGACTTCGCCGGCGCGAAAGCGCCTAACGGCCATCATATTGTCGCTGATGGGAATATAGGTCAGCGTCTCAATCGCGACTGTATCGGCATCGATAAAGCGCGGATTTTTCTTCAATACCATATGTGCTTGGCGCTGCCAGCTCTGGATGGTGTAAGCGCCGTTGCTGACGATATTCTCTGGCCTGCTCCATTTTTCGCCGTGTTTTTCAATGACGTGTCGCGGCACAGGCACCATCGCTGCAAACGCTGTCATTTCTGGAAATACAGGCAGCGGCGCTGTGAGCGTAAAGACAAGCGTGCTCGCATTTGGCGCCGCAACGCCAAGCGTTTCAACGGGCGCTTTGCCAGCCAAGATCGCATCTGCATTGGTAATCACACTTAGAAGGCTAGAGTATCCGCTTGCCGTTTCCGGCGCGGCTAGCCGGCGATAGGAGTAAACGAAATCTTCCGCCGTAATCGCGGCCCCATCGGACCATTGAAGGCCATCGCGCAATAGGAAGGTCCATGTCAGGCCATCATCAGAGACCGACCAGTTGCGCGCGAGCCCAGGAACTGGGCGTGCCTTTGGGTCAAGGTCTGTAAGACCTAGAAACAAATCGGAGACCACGCCAACTTCATAGGTCACGCTGACCCGGTGTGGATCAAGTGTGCGCACTTCATCCCCATTCACGCGTACAAGGCTGGAAAAATCCGTGCGCTCAGGTCTTTCAATGGGACCGCCGCATCCGCTAAGCCCCAAAATGAGACAGGCTGCACATAAGAAAAACCGCATCGCGCCACGATGGCACAGCTTTTTTGGCAAAGGAAGGCGCGAGACGCCACATTGATCGCGTTCACCGATGACTGTGTTCGTTGTTTCCTATTAAGCTCACAAAAAGCTCACATCAATGTGACTGTTGCGTTATCGTGAACAAGCTTATGACGGTTTCATACCTTCTAAGCAACGCGGTGTCGGGTTACTTCGGGGGCATGAACAAGCGCTGGTCAGCACATGAGCTGGCAAGCGCGGCCAACAGGAGAGCCGCTATGACGCAGGCAACATGGACTTCAAAATCAGCTCACACAGAAACCTTAGGTGACAGTCTCACCAAATTGATGCGCGACAATGTTCTGCGTGTCGGCCTGGTGCTGTTTGGGATGACAGTTTTTATTGCAGCAGCAGAAGCCAAAACCCCTATCAACCAACTTGATCTCACAAACTTGCCGCAATTGGTAAGTCAAGTGGCAAACCAAAGTGCGCTGCAGGTGGGCCCTCAAGCGCTGACAACGCAAACGATCAGCAACCACCGTAAAGCGCGGCAATATCTCACGAGTGATGATTTTGCCGCTCAAGCAGCGCCCAATAATGTGCTGAATTCCCCTGCCGCGCGTTTCTTGGCAGGGCGCTTGAACTAAAGCGAAAACGCTTTCTCACCATACTTCCTCCCTGACTGGACTACATCGCCCGCTAAAGGTGCCCCTTCCCCTGAATGGTGCCTTTAGCGGGCATTTTTTGTGCTTTTTTACATACAGGCAGCAGGTCCTTCGCGGTTTTACCGTGGCCAAAGCGGCTGAAAGGCGTTAACAGGCCAGTCACCCTATTGCTGTTTAAGACAAACCAGTCCAATCATCTCTCACATGATAGAAGTATAGAAGGAGCCGGCCACCGATGGCTGACGAAAAATCCAAAACGGAAAATAAAACCCCTGAAACCGCGCAGGAAAATGGCCAAGGCGACGCACCGCGTCTGCCTATGTTCTTTAATACCCTCGAGCCGCTCAATCACCGCGACCATAAAGACTTATGCTTGGCCGATACGCCAAATTTTGAGTTTGCTAAGGAAGCGCATCTGGTTCCGCTTCTGGCGGAAGAGTTTCCCGTTGCGCAGCGGTTTTTCCCGATCGTGTTTGATAGCCAAGGCATTGGCCAGCCCATTGCCATTATGGGCCTGCGCCAAGGCATTAACAGCTATGTGGAAGATGATGGCGGCTGGAAAAAAGATATCTACATTCCCGCCTATATCCGTCGCTACCCCTTCATGCTGGCGCGCCTGCGTGAAGGTGATGACAAGCTGAGCTTGTGCCTTGATCCAGGTGCAAAAATCGTGCGCAAAACCGGGGATCGCAAGCTCTTTGACGGCGAAGAAGGCAGCCAGCTGACCAAAGACATCCTCACCTTCTGTGAGCGCTACGAGCGCGGCGCGGCGCAAACCCGGTTGTTCTGCGAAAAGCTGAATGAGCTTGAGCTGCTGCGCGAAGGCGAAGCCGTGGTCCAGCGCGGCGATAAGCCAACCCGCTTTTCTGGCTTCCGCATTGTCGATGAGAACAAGCTTCGCGAGCTGAAACAAAAAACAGTTTCTGAGCTGCACAGCAACGGCACACTCGCCGTCATCCACGCGCACCTCTTCAGCCTGTCGCTCTTCCAAACCATGGTGCCCAACGATATGGGCATTGGCGCGGATGCCGCCCCAGCTGCTAGTTAGACAAACGTTTTAAAAACATCCCCCTAGGCCCTCCCGCATTGGGGCCTAGCCGTGGTCATCAACCAAAATCTCGCGCTTGCCAGCATGGTTTGCGGGGGAGATGACGCCTTCTTGTTCCATACGTTCAATGAGGTTCGCGGCCCGGTTATAGCCAATTTGCAGTTTGCGCTGGATGTAACTGGTTGATGCTTTGCGGTCGGTGAGGACGATGTGGACAGCGCGGTCGTAGAGATTGTTGCCGCCATTAGCGTCGCCGCTTTCCATTAAGATGCCGCCGCCGCTCTCTTCGTCGGTTTCTATGGTGACAGCCTCGATATATTCCGGGCGGCCTTGCTTTTTCAGATGCGCGACGACTTTTTCAACTTCTTCGTCAGAGACGAACGGCCCATGCACCCGGGTGATCTTTTTGCCCTTTTCCATGAACAGCATATCGCCGCGGCCGAGCAGCTGCTCAGCGCCCATCTGCTCAAGGATGGTGCGGCTGTCAACTTTGGACGTGACTTGGAAGGAGATACGCGTTGGCAAGTTGGCTTTAATCACGCCGGTGATCACATCGACACTTGGGCGCTGGGTTGCCAAAATGAGGTGGATGCCTGCTGCCCGTGCCATTTGCGCCAGCCGCTGGACACCGCCTTCAATATCCTTACCCGCTACAACCATGAGATCGGCAAGCTCGTCGACAATGACCACAATCAGTGGGAGTTCGTCAAAATCCAGCTCTTCGACTTCGTTGATAACTTCGCCGGTTTCCTTGTCATACGTTTGGTTTTCCCGCGTGAGGGGAACACCGGCGGTGCTGGCTTGCACGACCTTTTGGTTAAAAGCCTCTAAGTTGCGCACGCCGATCTTAGACATTTTTGCGTAGCGATCTTCCATTTCCCGCACGACCCATTTCAGCGCGACGACCGCCTTGCGCGGATCAGTGACGACGGGCGCTAGGAGGTGCGGAATATCGTCATAGACGGAGAGTTCCAGCATCTTGGGATCAATCATGATCAAGCGGCACTGCGCAGGAGGCAGCTTGAACAACATGGATAAGATCATAGCGTTAAGGCCAACGGATTTACCCGCGCCCGTAGCCCCGGCGATGAGCAAGTGCGGCATGGGCGCAAGGTCTGTTACGATCGCTCCGCCTCCGATGTTCTTGCCCAAGATCATTGGCAATTTGGCGCGGCTCGATTGGAAGGCATCGCTCGAGACAAGCTCGCGGAAAGACACCATCTGGCGCATCTCGTTGGGCAGTTCGATGCCAATAACAGTGCGCCCTGGCACCACAGCGATGCGCGCGGACACGGCACTCATGGAGCGGGCGATGTCATCTGCTAGTCCGATCACGCGGCTGGCTTTAATGCCTGCAGCAGGCTCAAGCTCATACAGCGTCACTACTGGCCCAGGCTTCACGCCCACGATATCGCCTTTGATGCCGAAATCGCTGAGCACGGTTTCAAGCAAGCGGGCGTTCTGCTCCAGCGCGTCGCGGTTGAGTTGTGGATCGACCGCAGGCGCTTTGGTTTTGGCGAGCAAGTCTAGGTCGGGCAAGCGGTAGCCATCGCCTAAATCCATGGAGACTTGGCGCGGCGTGTCTGCTTTTGGCCTTGCTTTAGGCATGTCGACCAAAATTGGCCCGCGTTTCACGGCTGGTGATGCAGCCTCTTTTGCCTTGCGGCGCGGGCGCGGCGGCGTTGGAGCTGTCTCTATGTCAGCATCACCATTGTGCGGCTTGGCGCGCGAAAGCGCCTGCGCGCCGCGCATTGCCAGGCCTGCACTGGCGCTAACGGCTTTGCCAGCGCCAGCAAGTCCCTGCCGCGCCATCGCGCCAGAAAACAACAAGCTGCGCAGCCCAATGCCCAGGCCCAAAAGCCAGACACACGCCCCCGATAGCAGGCACAGCCATGCCACGGGCGCCGCGGGAATGTTCAGCCCGATCATATCATCGATAACCGTATGAATGGCTGCAAACACCGCGCCCATGGCATCTCCGATAAGCCCGCCAAGGCTTACAGCGAAAGGCCAACCCGTCGGGGCCGCAAGCCCGCCCAGCCCGAGGGCGAGGAGCAGCGTTCCAATCATGAGAACGCGGATGGTGCGCTGGGGATAGACCCAATTCAGGCCCCAGGCAAAGCGCAGGCCGTGTGTGCAAAACGGAAAGAGCGCAAAGGCTGACGCCAATCCAAAGGCTTGAAACGCAATGTCGGCAAAGCGGGCACCGTTGCTGCCGAGCAGGTTGCTGATGCTCTCTCCCGAGGCTTGATTAAAGCTGGGGTCGCCCGGGTCAAAGCTGGCCAGCGCCATTAACGCCAGCAGCCCCAAGATGAGCATAGTCAGCCCCATGAGCCGCAGCAGCAGCCCTTTAAAGCTGCGCTTAAACGCTTCTGGCAACAGAGGGGGCGGGGCCTGCGTCGCAGGTAAAGCAGCGCGGGAAGCCATTGGCTTATCCTTGTCTTTTATCGTGCGGTCAGCGCGCTCAATACACTTAAAGCGCGGCCGCTAGTCTTTCTAATGCATCTCTGGTGCGCGCTACACTTTCGACCAGAGCAACTCGGATGTAATTTCGGCCTGGATTCTGGCCTTTTTCTGGCGTGCTGGCAAGGTATTGGCCAGGTAAAACCTTGACCCCATGCTCTTTCCACAGCCGCAGCGTGGTATTTTCGTCATCCTCCACTGGCAGCCAGAGGAAAAACCCGCCCGCGGGACGTGTAACGCCGAGCAGACGCTCTGCTAAAGCAAACTTGGCGTCATAGAGCGCGCGGGCCTCTTCCACATGGGTTTGATCGCGCCAACATGCAGCAGAAGCGGCCTGCAGCGGCAGCGGCATTGTCGGCCCGCCATAGCTGCGCAGCTTTTGAAAGCCGGCAATGACCGTCTGATCGCCAGCAATGAAGCCACTGCGCAGCCCCGGCAGGTTCGAGCGCTTTGAAAGGGAATGCAGCACAACCAGTTTGGAATGGTCATCCCCTGCCGCTTCTAGCGCGCCATAAGGGGGATCATGCGTCCAGATTTCTGCGTAGCATTCGTCTACTGCCAATAAAAAATCATATTGTCGCGCTAGTGCGATGGCCTTTTCTAAATAGCCGCGCGTGGCGGCCGCGCCTTGTGGATTGCTTGGACTGCACAAAAACATCAGCGCCGTGCGGCTTAGCACCTCGGGCTTCAGGGCGCTCAGGTCTGGCAAATAGCCGGTACTGTCGTCGCAGGTCATATAAACCGGCGTGGCCCCTATAGTCAGCGCAGCTGCGCTATAGGCCGGGTAGAACGGATTTGGCAATAGCACGTGATCACGCCCCGGCCGTGCTGCGAGCTGCGCCAACATGTACAGCCCTTCGCGCGTTCCGACCAGTGGCAGTACGGCTTCTTGCTTTACGTTGGCGCGGTAGCGGTGCTTTAGCCAGCTGGCGATGGCCTCTTTCAGCTCAAGGGTCCCGGCAATGGGGGGATATTTGCCAAACTCGGCAAAGTTGTCTGCAATGATTGATTTCACAAAATCAGGCGGCGCCTGGCGCGGCGCGCCCAGCGTTAGGTCGATAGGGTCCGCATGCCCGGCTGGGGTGTCTCCCAACAGGGCGCGTAGCCGGGGAAAGGGATAGGCAGGCAATGTGTCGTAAATGGGATTAAGCTGCATGGCAGCTCTTGTAACCCCTTGATTCTTATCCCTCAAAGGAAAAAAAGCCGGCGATCACACAAGGTGAACCGCCGGCAATAGTAGGACCCGCAAAGGACCCTGAGGGAGCTGGTCGGCCCGGCGAAGCCAAAAACTGGGGAGGATCGGCCCGCCGGAGCCTATTCTTTCTAGCCTGCGAGCTTCTGCGTCCCGCGGCCAAATTCTGGGTAGGCTTCCATGCCAAGCTCGGCCATGTCCGAGCCGCCTTCTTCCTCTTCCTGCGAGAGGCGGATGCCGACGCTGAGTTTCAAAATCATCCACACGGCGTAGCTGGTGAGGAATACAAAGGCTCCGATGGAGACAACGCCGATGAACTGGGTGAGAAAGCTTGTGCCATCGTTGGTGAAGGGGACCGCCATCGTGCCCCAAATACCAGCCACCAGATGTACGCTTAACGCGCCTACGACATCGTCAATCTTCAGCTTGTCGAAAAACGGCACAGCAAACACGGCCAACATGCCGCCAACAGCGCCGATTAAAATGGCAGCCCCAATGGTAGGTGTAAGCGGTTCTGCCGTGATTGAAACGAGGCCTGCCAAAGCGCCATTGAGCGCCATAGTGAGGTCGACCTTTTTATACATGATTTTGCTCACCGTCATCGCCGCAACGCAGCCTGCAGCTGCTGCCATATTGGTGTTGGCAAAGATGTTAGCGACCGCAATGGCGTTCACATCCGAGCCTAAGGCAAGTTGAGACGCGCCGTTAAAGCCAAACCAGCCGACCCAAAGAATGAATGTGCCAAGCGTTGCCAGCGGCAGGGAGGAGCCCGGCATGGGCCGGACGCGCCCTTGCGCGTCATATTTGCCCTTGCGCGCACCGATCAGCATGGCGCCGGCTAAAGCAGCCCAGCCGCCTGTGGAATGGACCAGTGTGGAGCCAGCAAAATCAGCAAAGCCCATCTTATCAAGCCAGCCCGCGCCCCACTCCCAGCTGCCTTGGATGGGATAGATTAGGCCTGTTAAAATCACGACGAAGGCAAAGAATGGAAACAGCTTTACCCGCTCTGCCACCGTGCCAGACACGATAGAGGCTGCGGTGGCGACAAACACCATTTGGAAAAACCAGTCCGATCCAGACGCGTAGCCATCCGATGCTGGATCGAGCAGGACTTCTTTGCCGTCGTCATCCAGGACAAAGGCTTTGACCACCTCTTCCCCGTCGACCATCACAGTCTTCAAGGTTTCAGACGCGCTCCAGAAAAAATCAAAGGGGCCGATATAGCCGCCTTCAGCGACGCCGTACATGAGGTTGTAGCCGAGCACATAATACATCAGCCCTGCAATCGAATAGAGCCCGATGTTCTTAAGGCAAATTTCTGCCACGTTTTTGGTGCGCACAAGCCCTGCTTCCAGCATGGCAAAGCCAGCGGCCATCCACATCACCAAAAAGCCGCCGATTAAAAACAGCAGCGTGTTAAAGACATAGGCTGCTTCCGCTGAAACGGCCGCATGTGCGGGCGCCGCGCTCAATGCAATAGCCCCGACTGCCGCTGCTGCCGCAAACCCAAATCTCGTTTTGCCAAACCCTGTCATGTTATTATGCCGTCCTTCTTGCCGCTCGCTGCGCTGGTTTAAAGCGCGTCCGGCCCTGCTTCGTTGGTGCGAATGCGCACAACTTTTCCAAGATCGAGACAGAAAATCTTGCCATCGCCGATCTGCCCTGTACGTGCCGCGCCAGCGATTGCTTCAATCACTTGGTCGGCCATATCTTCTGGGACAGCCACTTCGATTTTTACTTTGGGCAGAAAGCTCACTTCGTATTCCGCGCCGCGATAAATCTCCGTTTGGCCTTTTTGACGGCCATAGCCTTGCACTTCCGTCACTGTCATACCGGCCACGCCGAGCCCGGTGAGTGCTTCGCGCACAGCTTCAAGTTTAAATGGTTTAATAATTGCGATAACAAGATTCATGGTATCGCTCTCCCTTATGCTTTCCTTCATCCAGCTTTTTGCTTCGGCGCTTTAAGGCGCTGCTCTTTTGGTTCGCTGGTGGATGAAGAACAGCAAATTCCATGCCAAAAGGGAAAATTGTCGCTTTTAGCGCGACTCTTGGGCGCAATTGTCTATCTATGATGATCTTGGTCGCGCCTGCGCTGCATATTAATTAAGCAATTCTTAAGGCCTGCACAAAAAATAGGCATTCTTCTGCCCAGAGCGCGTCAACTTTCGGGCTGGACTTTTCGCTCCGCCGGGCGCACCAATTTGCGCATGACATCTTCTATATTTGATATCGCAATCGTAGGCGGCGGCCTTGCTGGACAGACCCTAGCAGCAGCCCTGCGCCATTTTGATTTCTCTGTTGCGCTCATCGAAGGCAGCTCTTTGAGCAAAGCCGACGACCGGGTCACCGCGCTGAACGCCTCAAGCGTCAGGCTATATGAGCGGATCGGCTTGTGGCCAAATATGGCGAAGACGGCGCAGCCCATGCATGATCTGCGTGTCTTTGATGGGCCAAAGGGCCCTGGCATTTCCTTTGAAGACGGCAAAGCAGAGGTTGAAGCCGCAGCGCATGGCTATGTGGTCCATAACCAAGAGATTTTGAGCGCGCTGGCGGCGAGCCGCCGATCAGATGAGGGTCTGCGTGTGTATGAAGGCACTTCTGCTCATGTCACCGATGTGGGCGTAGGCTTTAGCGCGCTTGCTCTGGCGGACGGATCGCAGATCAACACGCATTTGGTTTGCGCCGCAGATGGCGGCCGCAGCCCGCTGCGTAGCGCGGCGGGTATTTCTGCATTCACGCGCAATTATAAGCAGGCCAACATCACAGCCACCCTTACCCATGAGAACGACCATGGCGGCATTGGGTTTCAGCGGTTTTTGCCTGGCGGCCCCGCCGCGTTCATTCCCATGACGAACAAACAAAGTTCGCTTGCATGGACGGTGCCGCAGAACGCTGCTGCGGCTATTTTAGCGCTGGATGATGCCGCTTTTCTGCGCCTGTTGAGCGACCAGATTTTTGGCCAGGATGACGCTGACCAGCGCGGACCGTTAACTCTCGCCGGTCCGCGCAGTACCTATCCAATCTGCGCGAATATAGCAGAGCGCTTTCATGGCGACCGCTTGCTGCTCATTGGCGATGCAGCGCACGTGATCCACCCGCTAGCCGGACAGGGCTTTAACTTGACTGTGCGTGATATTGGTGTGGCTGTAGAGTTGCTTAGTGACACGCGCGGCGTTGGCGGCGATCTTGGCAGCGCGGCTTTAGGGCGGCGCTACAGCGCCCAAAGACGGCCCGATATTTTGGCAACATTCGCCGCGACAGACACTTTAAACCGAGCGTATTCAACGCGCAGCCCGGGATGGAAAATGGTGCGCCGCGCGGCGATGAAAATTGGCAAACGCCAAGCGATGCTGCGCCAGTTGTTCTCTGCTCAAGCGCAAGGCAGTGTGTTTGGCCTGCCTGAACTCATGGCGCCGAAACGTTAAACCCGCACTATTGTATTGGAGGCTAAGTGGCCGCCGTGTCGCTTAGCTCCGACAGATATGGCCAGGTATACAGGCCGCTATCATGGCCATCATCAAACACAAGGCGAACCGCATAGCGGCCAACGGGCACCATGCGGGTAATCGTAACGGGATAATCTACGGTGATGCTGCGGCGCGGGCCTGCGCCATGGCCTTGGACTTCTGCGCTTGGGCTATTTTCGCGTAATGTTTTTGCGCTCACGCTGCGTTTTGCGCCGCTGCGCAAAGTGATCTCCAAGGTCGTGGACGCGCTGTCATAGCGCAGCTCTTCAGGCCAGGTTTCTTCTTGTCCACTCGGGCTCATGGTTGGCGCTCCAAAGCGTCTGCTTCTTCAGGGGTCAAAGGCCGCGCCGCGTCCGCGCACAAAATCGGTACGCCGCCATGAATGGGGAACGCCACTTGCGCTTTTACGCTCAGCAGCTCGTCGCCTTTATCAGAGACGCGCAGCGGTGCTTTTGTAAAAGGGCAGACCAAAACATCCAGTAATTTCGGGTTGAGCGCAGTCATCACATCCTCGTGTTAGCCGCGCAGCGGCCCTGCGTCAATGCGGCTGGTGATAGCCGTTGGGGTCTTGCGCCATGGCGTCAAAATCGAGCAGGCTTTTGAGTAAAACCGCCCGGCTTTCGAGCGTTTGCGCTTCCAAGAGCGCTTGTTTCTCTGCAGGTTCAAAAGGCGCAATCATGCAAATCCCATTGACCAGCGTTTCATCATCTGCCGCTTTGACTGCGTCCCAATCACAGGCCAATTGCCGGTTTGTCAGATATTGATCCAGCGCGTCGGCCAGCTCGCCGCGATCAGCTAAAAAGCCATCGGGCCTGTCTTCCATGTCTGTCTCTTTAAAGCCGTCATAATCGACCACCATCTGACGAAAGGGCGTCGTCACAGGTAGCTCTTCGATCACCTTAAAACGGCACAACCCGGCCAGCGCGATGAGATAGCGGCCATCATCCAGCGCTGCATATTCGCTGATTTTCCCAACGCACCCAACATCGTAGCACTTTGGTTTCTGCGCTTGGTCGCGCGGCTGAACCATTCCAACCAGGCCATTTTTCGCCATGGCGGCGTCTACCATTGCCAGATAGCGCGGCTCAAAAATATTGAGCGGCAGCTGGCTGTTGGGCATCAAAATCGCTCCCGTCAACGGGAAGACGGGGATGGCGCGCTCCAAGGCATCAGGCGGATTGTTGTTGGAAGCTTGCGGCGTCATACGGTTCTCTTGGCTCATGGAGCCGACATAGGGTGTTTTTTGACTATTGTTATCTGCTGGAAGACGCGCGCCCTCACGCACGTACCCTCATTATTCGTTTATGCAAACAAAATGGATGACAAGCGGCGCCGCGCTTTGAGCACAAAGGGGCTGTCTGCGCCCATGCTGTCAAACAGTTGCAGCAGTTTTTCCCGCGCTGCACCGTCATTCCATTCACGCTCTTGCTCTATAATATGGAGGAGATTGTTAACCGCGGCATCCTGATCGCCCGTGGCAAATTCTGCCTGCGCAAGCTCATAGCGCGCTTCGTGGTCTTCGGGGCTGTCCGCTACTTTTTTTACAAGCTGAGCCAACTGGCCCGCCTTTTCCGCTGCTTCTTTCGCCAGCGCAATCGAAGCGCGAAGGGCTTTGACATCGCTGTCTTCTGCCTTGTCTGGGGGAATAATGCCCAGAATCTGTTCGGCCTGGTCCAAATTCCCCGATTTAATGTGGCAGCCGGCAAGACCCGTGAGCGCTGGAATGTTGCTTTGGTCCGCCTGGGCGATCTGCGAATAAATATTCGCCGCTTGCGCCACATCCCCGCTATCGAGGGCTTCTTTTGCCATCTCTAGATATTGCGCGATTTGGTCTTCCTGGCCATCGCCGTCTTGGCCGCTGGCTTGCAACGCTTTATCGATAAAGGCAGCCACTTGGCTTTCTGGCTGCGCGCCTTGGAACGCGTCAATCGGCTGGCCATTCACAAAGGCATAGACTGTGGGAACGGACTGCACCTGCATCTGCTGGGCTAGCATCTGGTTCTCGTCGAGATTGACTTTGACCAGCTTGACCTTACCGCCCGTCGCTGCAACCGCCTTTTCAATAGTCGGCGTAAGCGTTTTGCACGGTTGGCACCAAGGTGCCCAAAAGTCTACCAGCACGGGGCGCTTTTGGCTTTCCTCCACCACTTCGGCCATAAAGTTTTGCGCATTCGCATCCACCGGGGCTTCTGCTGGTCCAGCGGGGCCGCCACCAATCAACGGTTCCATAGTCGCACTCTTTCATTATCGTCTGCCAACACAGGCTTTCCTCTCTTCATATGGGAAGCACCCACGCCATGTCGACCTTCTCAAATAGATCACGCGGCCCGCGGGCGTGTTTTCCACTTGAAATTAAGCATTAGCGCGTATACCACACGCTCTCACTGCCGCCCGGGACCCGCCGGGCCGCTCTTCATGGATGCGGGCGTAGCTCAGGGGTAGAGCACAACCTTGCCAAGGTTGGGGTCGTGAGTTCGAATCTCATCGCCCGCTCCAATATTTTAAGGCTGATCTTGTTTGCTGGGCGTGCTTGGGGACCGGTCCGGGGGGCCATGCCTCGGCCCTCGCTAACCAGGCGTGTGCGCTTCTTCTGTCAGCACCGCCACCACCTCATCCAGCGGCAGGGTCACTTGTTCTTTCACGCCGAGGCGGCGCAGGGTGACTTTGCCTTCGTCTGCTTCACGCTTACCAATCACCAGGATATTGGCAACTTTTTGTAAGCTGTGCTCGCGGATCTTGTAGTTGATCTTCTCATTGCGCAGGTCGGTCTCGACCCGCAGGCCTGCAGCGGTCAGTGTCTTGGCGGCTTTGCGTGCAAAATCATCTGCGTCTGAGACAATGGTGGTCACTACGGCTTGCACCGGGGCGAGCCACAGCGGCAGCTTGCCGGCATAGTGTTCGATCAAGATGCCGATAAAGCGCTCAAGCGATCCAAACAGGGCGCGGTGCAGCATCACGGGGCGGTGGCGCTCGCCATCTTCGGCAATGTAGCCAATATCAAATGCTTCTGGCAGGTTCATGTCCACTTGCAAGGTGCCGCATTGCCAATGGCGGCCAATAGCATCGCGCAGCACGAACTCTAGCTTGGGGCCGTAAAAGGCCCCTTCGCCTGGATTAACGCTGTGCTTAAGGTCCATGACATCCATGGTTTTAATCAGCGCGCCTTCTAAGATATCCCAGGTGGCATCATCGCCCATGCGGTTTTCTGGACGGGTGGAGAGCTTGATGGCGACATCGTCAAAGCCAAAGTCTTTATAGATATCGAGCACGAGCGCTACCACATCCTGGCATTCCTGCTGCAGCTGTTCGGGCGTGCAAAAGATATGGGCGTCGTCCTGCGTGAAGTGACGCACGCGCATAAGACCGTGCAGCGCGCCCGATGGCTCATAGCGGTGCACCTTGCCAAATTCAGCCATGCGCAGTGGCAGGTCGCGGTAGCTTTTCAGGCCGTGCGCGAACAGCGAGACACCGCCCGGGCAGTTCATGGGTTTGAGCGCAAAGACACGCTCATCTTCCGTTTGCGTGGTGAACATGTGCTCATGGTAGTTGAACCAATGGCCTGAGGTCTCCCACAGGCTGCGGTCCATCACATCAGGGGTGTTCACCTCCACATAGCCCGCGCGCTCTTGTTGATCGCGCATGTAATCAATGAGCTCGCGGAACATGCGCCAGCCTTTGGGGTGCCAGAATACAGACCCGGGCGCGTCGTCTTGAAAGTGGAACAAGTCCAGCTCGCGGCCCAGCTTGCGGTGGTCGCGCTTAGCCGCTTATTCCAGCCGCACCATATGCTGGGCCAGCTGCTTACGGTTGAGCCAGCCGGTGCCGTAAATCCGGCTCAGCATGGCGTTGTTTTGGTCCCCGCGCCAATAGGCGCCGGAGGTGCGGGTCAGCTTAAAGGCCTTGGGGTCAAGCTTGCCTGTGGAGGCCAAATGCGGGCCTTTACACATGTCGAGCCAGTCCTCACCAGAGCGATAGATGGTCAGCTCCTCATCATCGGGCAGCTCTGCGGCCCATTCAGCCTTGAAAGTTTCGCCTTTGTCGTTGAAATGCGCGATCAGCTGATCTTTGGTCCAAGCCTCGCGCACCAGCGGTTTATCCGCAGCGATAATCTCGCGCATTTTCTCTTCGATGGCGGGCAGGTCTTCATCGGTAAATTGCCGCTCGGCGGGCGCGAAATCATAGTAGAAGCCGTCCTCAGTGGCTGGGCCAAAGGTGATTTGCGTGCCGGGGAACAGAGCTTGCACGGCCTCGGCCATTACATGCGCGAAATCATGGCGCACCAGCTCCAGCGCGTCGGCCTCATCCTTGCTGGTGATAATGGCAACGTCGGCATCGCTGGCAATAGGGCGCATCATGTCCCACACTTCGCCATCCACTTTCGCGGCCATGGCGGCCTTTGCCAGGCCGGGGCCGATCGCAGCCGCCAGATCATAAGGCGTCGAGCCCGCTGGCATAGAGCGGGTGGAGCCATCAGGAAGGCGCAGGGTTAGATCGGCATCGGCCATGGTCATGTCTCTTCTTACAACTGATGCTCATGTAGCGGAGGGATGGCGCGATTTAAAGGCTGTTTGTGTGCGCCATGCCGCATCCAGCGTTCACGTTGTTTCAAGCAAAGCTCGCATGCTATGCTGCCAACGGCTAAGGTAATGCTTTAGGAACCACGTGGGGGCACGTAAAAATGACGACAGCAAAAGTCTCATCGAAACGATTGAGCGCAGTAACGCTGCAATCTTCAGTCCTTGCCGGGACTGCAACTGTGTTGTCTTTGGTCATGACCGGCCAAGCAAATGCAGAATTGCTGATCATCGAAGACTCAGACTTCTTCTTCACCGTGGACGGTGAATCGTCGGGCTTTAACGTTGGCGGGGGACTATTCAATCTCTTCGCCAATGACGATCAGGGCAAAATTCAGCCCTTTGGGCCCTCAGAACTTCTTAAAAATAACGTGCTCAGCGCGGGCGTGTTTGTTGGCAAAGATACCATCGATGCCGTGAAATTAGGCTTTGGCGATCAAGTCGACGCCTCCACAGGCGATGTGAATAGCAGCGAGAGCTTCTTCTATAGGAATGGAGACGAAGGCGCGTTTGGTAATGTGGGGGATAGCGGCTTTGTGGGCGTTGAGGTCATAAGTCTCATTGATGACATCGAGGTGGTGAATTACGGTTGGTTTGAAGTGCTGCGCGGCAGCCTTACCATTCAGCGCCGCGCCATTGAAACCACGCCTGGCCTCGCAGCGCAGATCCCCGATGCGCCGATCATCGACGTGCCCGAGCCAGCAACTCTGCCGCTCATGGCGCTGGGCGCCGCTGGTCTTATCGCTATGCGCCGGTGCAAAGTGTCCTAGCGCGGATCCCTTCCACGTTGTGTGAAATCATATGATTGCTGACATCCAGGCCGGGCGCTTATTTTTTGTGCTGGTTGCATCTCAGCCAGGTTTTGTCACGGGTCATGTCGTGTTTTTACAATCGCAGCAAATTTCAATCGTAAAGATTAGTGGAGCGCAAACGTTGCTATTTGCTGCGTCTTATACATAGACTGTTTTGTTTAACTTTATCATTGGGGGCAATGATCCTATGACTGAACTATCGAAAAACACGTCATCCCGCCGCAATTTATCAATAGTGGCAAAACAGACATCGCTTGGCGTGCTCACTGCAGCGACCTCATTAACGGCTGCTGGCGGCGCACAGGCTGGGCTGATTGAGGTGATTGGGCCAAACACAGGCGGCCCCCTCGTGGTCGACAAAATAGCGAGCCCTGTTGTCGAGACATTTTCCCACTTCGGCGTTCCTATTTCCATCACCAAAAATGGCGGCGCCGCTACTATCGGCAAACCAGCGTTTAAATCGAAGGGTTTCGTCGGCGTTTTCAAAACGCAGTTCAAAGGGTCCAATTATGTAACCACCTTTGACGAGGGCGACTCAATCGGACCTGGTTCGGGCAAGTTTGAAGACCTCGCATTCTTCTATATAGGGGAAACTGGTCCCTTTTCCGAAGAGGGCGACACTGACTTTATAGGCCTCTTTGTGGATGTGTTCGGCGAGGAAGATGATTTTTTTCGTTATTATGGCTGGGCTGAAGTCACGCGGGGCAGCGTTGTCATTGAGCGGGCGTTTTTCCAAGATGAGAGCTTTGAACCGGCTCTGATCCCGCTGTCTGATCCCATTGATCCGCCGGTCGACGTGCCTGAGCCAGCGACCTTGCCGCTCATGGCGCTTGGTGCTGCTGGGCTGATGGCGATGCGCCGGCGCAAAGCGGCCTAACGCGCTTTTTCTGAACCGCTAAGACAGACTGATTTTGCAGGTGCCCTTTGCGGGGCGCCTGCGCTATGGTTTTGGGGTGCTTCGTAATAGGAAAGCCTCACCCATGATCCTCGTTCATCATCTGCGCGTCGGGCGCGGCGTCTTTACTGTCTGGCTCCTCGAAGAGTTGGGGTTGGCGTATGAGCTGAAAGTCTACGACCGGCTCGATACTGGCCGCGCGCCGCCTGCGCTGAAAGACGCGCACCCGCTTGGCAAAGCCCCTGTCATTGAAATGGATATCGCAGGCGACCGGCTTACACTTGCCGAATCAGGGGCGATTGCAAGCATCCTGTGCGATCATCATGATACCAGCCATCACCTCTCTCCGCCCCGCAGCAGCGCCGCAGCCCATGCCAAATGGACCCAGTGGCTGCATTATCCTGAGGGCTCGGGCATGTTGCCGCTCATGTTTAAGCTCATCATCTCGCGCGCGGGCGACGCGTCGCCTGCTATGGTGGAAGGCTTTACCCAAGGCGAGCTCGATCTGCATTTAGGATATCTTGAAGGCATCTTGTCGGCCCAAGACTATATCTGCGGTCCCGCCTTCCAAGCGCCGGACATCGGCGTCACCTTCATGGCCCAGATGGCGACCAGCTTAGAGCTCATTGATGCCTACCCGGCGCTGAAAGCTTACTACACTAAAAATCTCGCGCGGCCAGCCTTTCAAGCCGCGATGGAGAAGACGGGCGGGTGAGCTCGCTCACTCCCCGTCATAGAGCGCCTGCACCCGCGCGGTGCAGGTGGCGAGGTCGAAGGCGTCTCTTGCGTGGCCCCTAGCGGCGAGAGCGAGGCGTTTGCGGTCGTCAATGTCGAGGCTGAGGGCCTCTTGCAGGGCGTTGGCGATGGCCTCTTCATCTCTTGGCGCGGCGATCCAGCCGGTCTCTCCCTCCATCACAGCCTCTGGCCCGCCGCCGACGCTGGAGGTGACAACCGGGCGGCCCATGGCCTGCGCTTCAACGGATGTACGCGCAAAGGCAACGGGCTCTGTCGGCGCCTCAATCACCACATCTGACAGCATATAAAGGGCCGGCATGTCTTCCACATGGCCGATGAAGCGGATTTTGTCAGCCAGACGCTCTTTCTCCACCATGTGTTGGAGCCGCTCGGCATAGACTTTATCAAGCGACGCATCGCCAGAAATTACCAAAGTGGTGTTTTCCATATCGAGCGTTTTAAAGGCACTGATCACTGTGCGCTGGCCCTTCCATTCGATCAGCCGAGCTGGCATTAAAACGACCTGGTCTTCTTCTGGAATGCCGTGGTGCCGGGCGAGCTCAATCATCCGCTGGGCTTTGACAGCAGCGGGATTGAAGTGCGCGAAATCCACGCCTGGCGGGATAATGCTGACCTTCTCTTCAGGCACATTGAATTGATCTTTGAGCCATAGCGCCACATAGCTGCTGGGCACGATGAGATGGTCTGCCCGCGTCATCGCTTCGGTGCGGCCGCGCACGCCCCAGCCTTTCATATCGAAGGTGCCAGGCACACTCACAATCATACGCGCGCTGCGTTTATCAGCCGCGCTGCGTACCGCGCCGGGTACGATGCGGCCAAAGGCATGGATCGCCGTTGCTCCGCTGCTTTCAATAGCTTGCGACAAGCGCCGAGATGCGCGCATGCGCCCGATCGGCCCATCTCCAGGAGCGGCCCACTCCACATGTGTCACCTTGCGGCGCAGCAGCGTTGGCAAGTTGCGCCCACCTTCGCTCATCACCGTCACAGGAATGCCGCCTGCTGCCAAATGGCTCGCCATGTTGAAGGCAGATGTGCCTGATTGGCTGGTGTCTAAGCTTTTAACCACCATGAGGACTTTTGGGCCATCTGGCTCTTGTTCAACAATGGTGAGCTCTTTGCCGCTGGTTGCTGCGGCGGGCACTTCCTCTTTAGCGGCGTCTTCTAGGCTGCCATCGCTTGGTGCCTCGGTTTCGCTGGGGGTATCATCTGCTCCCTGCGTTGGCGTTTCTTTGGCTTCAGTCTTTATGTTTTTTTGTTCTGCCTCTGCGGCGCTAGCCTCGAGGACATCGCCATGGGTCTCTTCTAGCACATCGCTTGGCGCATCTTCGGCGCGGTCTTGCGTGGAGGGGGCTTGGGCGGTCTTGTTTGACATATCAACTCATGCAATCACGGAACTGAACAGGAGCCCTATGGTAGCAAGATGCAGCGCCAAAGCCTATGCCCGAGAGGGTATTGTTGTATGTTTTCCCCAATTGGCGCTCAAAAAGAGGACGACACGTGATGACACTGACCCCCTGCCGCCCCCAGCGCCGAACCATGAGTTTTAGGGCAGCGTCATGAGCTACCAGGTCTTAAAAACGGATACGGCTGAGATTGCCTATTGCAAGACGCGCGGCACCGGGCCAACGGCGGTGTTTTGCGGCGGCTTTATGAGCGATATGACCGGCACGAAAGCGCTCGCGCTGGAAACGCATTTAGCCGCCAAGGGCCAAGGTTTTATCCGCTTTGACTACCGCGGCCATGGGCAATCCTCTGGCCGCTTTGCCGATCATGTCGTTAGCGATTGGCTGGCTGATACGCTCGCGGTCGTTGATGACTTAGCGCAGGGCGACATGGTCCTGATTGGTTCTTCCATGGGCGGCTGGATTGCGCTTCATGCCGCCTTAGCGCGCCGGGACCGGGTGAAGGGGTTGGTGTTGATCGCCCCAGCGCCGGATTTTACGCAGCGCTTAATGGCCCCTAGCTTCACGCAAGCCGAGCGCGATGCCTTAGATAAAGACGGTTTTATTGCGCAGCCGACGGACTATGGCGATGAGCCCTACATTATTACCCGCGCGCTTATTGAGGACGGCAAAGCGCTGAACATATTGCATGCCCCCATTGAGCTTACTTGCCGCGTGCGCATTTTGCACGGCCAGCGCGATACGTCCGTACCGTGGGACCTATCCCTGGAACTGGCCGATAAACTGGAAAGCCCCGATGTTGTCACGACGTTTGTGAAGGAAGGCGACCACCGCTTGTCTGAGCCCGGTGATATAACGCGCTTGCTGCACGCTGTGGACGCGCTGTCCTAATGGCGCCGCATTTGAGCGCGAAGCAAGTGGTCATGCGTGCACTTGCTCTCTTATTGCTGGCCCCAGTGTTGCTGGCCGCCAGGCTGCCTGACCATCAGCGCTATGAGGATTGCACCGCGCTGGTGCGCCAAAACGCGGCGGCAGCTTTTTCTGAAGGTCTCGATTGGGTGGACAAAGGCGGCGGTGTGGCGGCCCGGCACTGCTCCGCCTTGGCGCTGTCTGCCATGGGCAAGCATGAGGCCGCCGCGGAGCTTATGTTAGAAGCGGCCAATGCAGCCGCGGACGGCAAAGGCGTCCAGTTGCTTGGGATGGAAATGACGCCGCAGCTGCGTGCGCAGCTTTATGCCCAGGCAGGCCATAGCTTCATTTTGGCCGACAAGCCAAGCGCTGCCATCGCGCCCTTTTCTGATGCGCTGGAGCATTTGCCCATAGCGTCGCCCGCTGCGGCGGATGTGATGGCCGATAGGGCCCGCGCGCTGGCCATGAGCGGCAATCTGGAAGGCGCGTTTGCGGACCTCACGGTGGCCGTCGGCATCATGCCCGATGATCCAGATATTTTGCTCCTGCGGGCGTCAGCCGCGCGCCAAACGGACCGGCTTACTATTGCCCGCCAAGATGTTGCCCGCCTGGCAGACCTGCGCCCGGATATGCCGGCGCTATGGATGGAAAAAGCCAAAATCGCCATGGCTGATGATGAACCAACACCGGCGCGCAAACACTTGCAGCGCGCGATCGAGCTCGACGATGGTGGCCCGGTGACGCAGGCCGCGCGCTATTTGCTTGAAGAGCTTATGTTGCGGCCTGGCCGCTAGCGCCAAACGCCTCACGTAGGACATAGATGTCCGTTTCGTCTTTTAGCGTCTCGTCAAAAAGGCTTGAAGCGTTGGGCATCAGTTGTTTAAGCGCCCAGACGGCCATGGCGCGAACAATTGGATTTTGGTCTATAAGGTGCGCTCGCACAGGCCCCATGAGCGCCGGGTCATCGCTATTGCCAGCTGCGATCAATACATTGCGGATGAAGCGGTCGCGGCCGATGCGTTTGATGGGGCTAGCGGTGAACACCTCGCGGAAGGCGGCATCGTCCAGCGCAAGAAGGTCTGCTAGTAGCGGCGCGGTGAGCTCAGGCCTAGGATGGAAGGCGGCTTCGCTGGCGCTTTTGGCAAATTTATTCCATGGACATACGGCAAGGCAGTCGTCGCAGCCATAAATCCGGTTGCCCATGGCTTTGCGAAACTCTTTGGGAATGTGGCCTTTAAGCTCAATGGTGAGGTAGGAAATGCAGCGCCGGGCATCCAGCTGGTAGGGCGCTGGGAAGGCGCGTGTGGGGCAGACGTCAACGCATGCGCTGCAAGCGCCGCAATGGTCGTCCTCTGGGGTATCGGGCGCGAGCGCTAGATCGGTTAGAATACAGCCCAAAAAGAGCCAGGACCCATGGCTGCGCGAAACGAGATTGGTGTGCTTGCCGAGCCAGCCAAGTCCGGCAGCCTGCGCCAGCGGCTTTTCCATCAGCGGCGCTGTATCTACAAACACTTTCACTTGCCCGCCGCTCGTTTGCGCTATCCATTGTGCGAGCTGTTTGAGGCGCTTTTTGATCACGTCATGATAATCTTTATTGCGGGCGTAAACGGAGATATTGCCGCGATCTGTCAGCGCCAGGTCCTCCAAGGGATTATGGCCAGGCCCATAGTTGGCGCTGAGCATGACGGCGCTCGTTGCATCGCTCCACATCTTCTCTGGGCTGAGGCGCCGGGCCAGCGTGCTTGCCAGCCAGGCCATCTCGCCATGATGGCTGTGATCGATAAAGGCCTTAAGCGCATACTGGTCTTGTATGCTCGTGCGTGCTGGCGCGATGGCACAGCCTTCAAAGCCAAGCGCTCGTGCCTCTTGTTTGAGGGCTGTTTCGCTAAAAATCGAGCTGGTCATAATGGGCTGCTGGAGGCAAGCCCGCCAGCCGATCAGCCAGCAAGGGGCGCATGCTCGGCCGGCTTTTCAGGCGTATATACCAATCATGGGCCGGGCGGTGTTTATCCCATGGCACCATGCCAAAATAGTCAATGACAGAGAGCTGCCCTGCTGCACAAATGTCGGCGATGGAAAAGCTCTCGCCCGCCAGCCAATGGCGCTGATCGGCGAGATGATCAATATAAGCCAGGTGGCCGTCCAGATTGTATTTCGCAGCGCGAATGGCGCGGCCATCAGGCGGGGCTTTTTCAATAAAGCGCTTGAATACCATTTCTGAAAACGCATGGCGGGTGACTTCGTCATGGAATTTTTGGTCAAACCAGGCTGCCAGCCGGCGCGCCTCAGCCGCGCCAAGGCCGCCATCACCCAGCAGCGACACCGCGTCGCCATATTCCTGGGTGAGGTATTCAAAGATTGCAGCCGAATCGGCCAAGACGCGCTCATCATCATCATGGGTGAGGACTGGCGTTTGGGCTGCTGGGTTGAGCGCGAGCAAGTCGTCACTGCGCTCCCAGGGTTTTTCCGGCACAAGGTCAAAATCCAGTCGATATTCTGCCAAAACCAGACGGATTTTACGCGAAAACGGGCAGAGGTGATAATGGTGAAGGCGCCACATGTGGGCACCCTATCGCGGCGCAAATCGCGAGGAAAGGCCTGCGTAAAAAAAGCCGCGCGTTATGCACGGCTTTTTTAAGGTCGCTATGTTTCCCGCTGTTAGCGGCGGCGGCGTGCCAGCCCAAGGCCTGTTAAACCAAGACCAAGCAGCGCTAGAGATGCCGGCTCAGCAATACTTGGCGGCGGTGGCGGCGGCAAATCTTCTGTGACCGCTTCGAGCTGGAGCTGGCCGAAGAAAAAGACGTCCGCATCCAAAATATCGGGAATGTCGATGTCTAGGAAGTTGGCCGTTTCACCAAGCGGATCGTCATCAGTGGTGAGCACCACTAACGCTGGTAGCGTATTAAGATCGTCCGTTAAGATAACGGCCGTCGAATTGTCAAAAAAGAAGCCGATTTCATTATCAATCAGGTCCTCAATGATGCTGAGGCCAACCGGCAGCAATGCGGCTAATTCTGCGGGTAATGCACCGCCGATGACACTGGCGGCATCATCAATGGAAAAAGGCGGAACACTCAGAAGATCGTTGACGTTGGCGCTGCCCGAAAGTGTCTCAAAAATTGGTAGTTGGACTGGGCTTGCACCGGCCTGCCCAGGAACAGAATAAGAGCCCTCAGGCGTAATTTCAAAAGAAGCCGTCCAGGTCGCTGGTTCGCTATCGGCGGGAAGATCGAGCACGGCCGTGCCTGGAAAAGCGTAAGCGGCCAATCCAAGCGTGAAGGCGCCATCGCCGAGCGTATCAGTGATGGTATCGCGCAGGACTGGGTCTAAACTAAAATCAAGCCCGGTCGTATTTTCAATATCGGCCAGCGTTAAAAAGCCACCGCTTTCAAAAACGCCCGCGCCTTCAATGTCTATTGTCGATGTGAAAACATCCGCTTGCGCGGCTGGAGCCGCCCAGATCATCGCGGTTGCGGTTGCGATAGCCCGCAGTGATGTTTGCCTCATAAAAACTCCCCTCATGTTTCAATAATATGACTATCCACAAAATAGCAAAAATCGTGCCAAAAAGAGAAATGTTTAGTTAACAAAGGCTTAGGGGTTAAACTGATTCAAAGGTGTCAAGAATCTCAACATAGAAAAGGACCCGCGTTCTGCGCAGCCTTTGTCTGCCTGCTGGAAGGAGACGGGTTATATGATGAGCGCCAGCCAGCCAGAAAGATGTCAACTAGGTCAAACCACATAGCGCAAAACTCACCGCGTCTTGGGTCGAATTAGGCCTTCTTGTGAGGTGGAGGCGACGAGGCGCCCTGTACTATCCCAGACCGTAGCGCGGTTGAAGCTGCGGGCATGGCGGGCGACCGGGCTATCCATGTAGAGGAGGAGCCAATCATCCACGCGGAAGGCGTCATGAAACCAAATGCCGTGATCGAGGCTGGCCATTTGCAGGCCCGGGTCCATGAAGTTCAGCGCGTGGGGCTGCAGAGATGTGCCGAGCAGCTGCATGTCCGACATATAGGCAAATAGCTTTTGGTGCGCCGTGTTATCGTTTGGCAAGGGGCCTTTGGTTTTCATCCAGACCCAATTTGTGGGGTCGGTAATCACAGGCTCTAAAGGGTTGCGCAGGCGCAGCGGGCGCACATCAATAGCGCTTGGAATGCTCAGGTCAGGGAACCGGTTCGGGTGACTTTCGCGCAGCTCTTTCCACATCTCTTCATGGCTCATGAGGCCTTCTGGCCCTTGCGGCGCCGTGCCCAGATCAATTTCGTGCTCTGGCCCCACCTGGCGCCTATGAAAGGAGAGGGAGGTATGAAAAATCGGTTCGCCTGACTGATAGGCCACCACGCGGCGGGTCGTAAAACTGCCGCCATCGCGGATGGGATCGACCTGGTAGAGGATGGGCTGGTTGGGGCGCCCTGGCCTTAGAAAATAGGCATGCATGGAATGAAGGTGCCGCTCTTCGTCCACAGTCTTAAGAGCAGCCGCGACGCTTTGGCCAATCACATGGCCGCCAAAAACGCGAATGGAGCCGCTGAATTCTGAACGCCCGCGAAAGAACAGCGTATCGAGCTGCTCTACATCGAGCAGAGCGATAAGGGTGTCTAGCGGTGTCGGGTCAGGCGGCGCTGAGGCCATGTCGGCTACCCTATCTGCGGTTTAATGCAGTTTCTTGTCCAGTTCGCCGATCGCCTTATCGATACTGTCTTGCTGGGCGTCAGTTGTCATGTGCTTGGCTATCACACTTTGCGCCGCTGCTGTCGCGACTTCAACAGCCACTTTACGCACATCTTTAACCGCGGCGGCTTCAGCCGCTTTGATGCGGTCTTCCGCCAGACGTGTGCGGCGCTCAACCATGGTTTTAACCTCGCCCTTGACTTCCGCACGGATAGCCTTGGCTTCCTCGGTCGCGTGAGCCAGGATTTCGCCAGCCTCTTTAGACGCTTCACGTTGGCGGCGCTGATGCTGGGCCAGCAGTGACTGGGCTTCTTCTTTCAGTTTGCGCGCGTCATCAAGCTCGCCTTGAATTTTTGCCGCCCGGTCATCCAAAGCTTTCGCCATGGTTTTATGGACGCCTAAATAGACTAAGACGGCTAGAAAGGTAACGACAGAGGCGCCGACCAAAAAGGATGTGTCGGCGTAAAACGGCGTGTGGGCGCCTGCTTCACTGGCGGCGTGCGCGGCTGAGATGAAGGTCATGCGCCCCTCCCGCTGATTTCTGCCTTGACCGCAGCTTTGATTGCTGCGCTGTCCATGTCTGTATTGATAAGTTTGGCAAGAATGTCATGGCAGGCATCTGTTGCCACGCCTTCTAGCTCTTCAAGCGCAGCGGCTGTTTCAGACGCGATGCGCGCTTCTGCTTTGCCTGCTTGCGCCGCCAAGCTGTCTTCCAACTTAGCCATCTCGGCATCAATTTGCGCTTGAGCCTCCGCGCGGGCGGCTGCAATCGTCTGCATCGATTCAGCCCGCGCCTCCGTTAGCGAGCCTTCGAACGTATCTTGAACGCTTGCGGCTTCTTGGCTGAGCTGCTGCGCTTGGTCCAAATCATCAGCGATACGTTCTTCCCGGTCTTCTAAGACATCGCCTATTTTGGGCAGAACGAGCCGCGACATGAGGAAATAAAATACACCAAAAGTGATGACCAGCCAGACGATCTGCGGCCCAAAGACAGCCGGATCGAATTGCGGTAGTCCGGCTTTTGTGGGCGCTAGATCAACGCCAACAGTGGCCGTCAGCTCTGAGCTGTCTGCCGCCATCATGGCCAAGGGGTATTGTGTATGTGTCTGCATTGACACTGCCTTATCGTTCCGTTCCGGCTATCCGCCCAAGTAGAAGCGGATAGCGTTGCTTTTCAAAGCGACCAAACAGCACCGGCCATCTGGTGCGCCGCATTTTAGCCGAAGAGGGCAAGCAACGCGACGAGGAAGGAGAAGATGCCCAGTGCCTCGGTCACGGCAAAGCCAAAGATGACCCGCGCGAAGAGCTGGTCAGCGGCGGATGGGTTGCGAAGGGCGCCTGACAGATAGTTGCCAAAGATGATGCCCACACCGATACCGGCGCCGCCCATGCCAATCGTTGCCAGACCGGCCGCGATATATTTTGCTGCTTCTACGTCCATGATAGTTCCTTTCTGCGAATCATTTCTGTTGTGTCAAAAGTGAAAAACCTTAGTGCTCCAAGTTCACCGCGTCGTTTAAGTAAACGCAGGTGAGGAGCGCGAAAACATAAGCTTGGACCGCTGCGACCAGCATCTCAAGGGCTGTCACAGCCACATTGGCCACAAAGGGAAGCCAGCTGATAAAGGCGACAGCGCCGCCCGCAGCGGCCATGGAAATGATAAAGCCTGCAAACACCTTCATCAGGATGTGTCCGGCTGTCATATTGGCAAACAAGCGTACGCCAAGGGTCACCGGCCGCGAGAAGAAGGAAATCACTTCAATCGGTACGATGAGCGGCACTAAAAAGATGGGCGTGCCAGGGGGCAAAAATAGACTAAAGAAATGCAGGCCGTGGCGCATAAGGCCGACGACAATGACAAGCACAAAAATGAAAACAGCAAAGGCCATGGTAACGGCCAAGTGGCTGGTCACGGTAAAGCCATACGGCACCATGCCAGCCAGGTTTGCGACCAAAATGAACATGAAGAGAGAGAAGATGAACGGGAAAAAGGGTCGCCCGCCGGCGCCAATGTTGTCTTTGACCATGCCGGCGATAAACTCATAGAGCATCTCCGCCACAGATTGGCTGCGCCCGGGGACCATCTCTGCGCGGCGCATGGCCCAAAGCAGACCAAGAGACGTCACCGCGACGATGCCGATCATCCAGACCGCTGAGTTTGTAATGGAGGCATCAAGCCCGCCGAGACTCAGTTCAAATTTGTTTTGCAGCTTAAACTGGTCGAGTGGATTTGCCGCCACCTGTGTATCGTCCCTTCTAGACCGCCGGGTCTGTGCCGCGGCGGTTACACTTCATCTTCACCATCACCGTGTGCAGTTTTTTCCTGCGCCCGGGTAATTTCATCAGTTGCGCGCAGCATGTTGCGAACCCCAGCTGCCGCGCCGACTAGCACCATCACAATCAAAAGCCATGGCGAGGTTCCCAGGGCCCAATCAAAAGCATAGCCCAAAGCGCCGCCCATCACTGTGGCCACCACCAGCTCCACACTGAGCCGCATGCCGATGCCCATTGCCGTGCCATCTACGCTTGATGCCGCAGCGGTTTTTTCGCGCTGGCGATCTTGCGCCTGGCTGAGACGATCCTTGAAATCCGCACCTTTTTTGGAGCGGTTTGCAGCGTCCTTGCTGGGCTTTGTCATGCAGGGGGCGGCCCCTTGTGACCTTGTGCATAAAGTCGCGCGCACCATATGGAGCGGGCTTGGCCAAGTCAAGCCAAATGCCGCAGCGCGGCATTCTATATAACGCCTTGAAATAAAACAGTTTTTTAATTTACTCGGCCGCAACCATAGTTTCGGCCTGCTGCAGATCGACCGAGACAAGCTGGGATACGCCGCGTTCGGCCATTGTGACGCCGAATAAGCGGTGCATCCGGCTCATGGTCAGCGCGTTGTGCGTGACGATCAAAAACCGTGTCTTGGTGAGACCCACCATCTCTTCCAGCAGGGTGCAAAAGCGCTCCACATTTGCGTCATCGAGTGGTGCATCGACTTCATCGAGCACGCAGATTGGGGCTGGATTCGTCATAAACACAGCGAAGATTAAGCTCAGCGCTGTCAGCGCTTGTTCCCCGCCCGACAGGAGGGACAGCGCTTGCAGCTTCTTGCCTGGCGGGCTCGCCATGATTTCGAGGCCTGCTTCGAGCGGATCGTCTGATTCAATGAGCTTGATATGCGCGCTGCCGCCACCAAACAGCGTCGTAAAGAGCTGCCCGAAATGTGCATTGACCTCATCAAACGCTGTCATCAAGCGCGTGCGGCCTTCACGGTTGAGCGAACCAATAGCGCCGCGCAGGCGTGCGATGGCTGTTTCTAGCTCGTCTTTTTCAGCGCGCAACCGCGCGGCTTCTTCTTCCAGCTCTTGCAGTTCAATATCAGCGCGTAGGTTAACCGCGCCGAGGCGTTCGCGCTCGAGCTTACGCCGTTCAATGTCAGCTGAAATCTCGCCAGCGCCGCGAATATCGTCTTCGCTCTCGACCTTTGCGAGGTCTAGGAGCTGCGCTGGCGCTTGGTTGAATTGGCTTTCGCAGCGCTGGGCTATTTCTTCGAGGCTAGCGCTTGCGGCACTTGCCTCAGCTTCGCAGCGCCCGCGTGCTTCCCGGGTCAGCGAAAGGGCTTCCTGGGCTTTGGTGCGCGCGCTGTCATGCTCGCGCATCTCTGTTTCTTTCTGCGCCAAGGCATCCGCGGCGCGGCGCCGTTTTTCGCGCATCTCTTCGAGGCTGTCGCCCAAGGCTGCTTGCCGCTTTTCTATCTCTTTAGGTTTGTGTTTCAGCTCTTCCAGTGCGGTAGCGATTTGCGCGCGCCGTTCTGCCAGAGCCTCCTTTTGAGCATTCGCCTTTTGCGCACGGTCTTGCCATTGCTTGCGCTCAAAGAGCGCGCGTTCATGGGCGCGCTTGCGTCCTTGGGCAGCTGCAATATGGCTATCATAGCGGGCGCGCGTATCTGCCAGTTTTGCCCTTAAGCTATTGAGGGCCCCGCGCTGGCGCTCTATGGCGCCATGTTGATCTGTCAGGTCTGGCAATGCGCCCGCGGCCGTTTGCGCGGCGGTTAAGGCGCCTGCTGCTTTTGTCACCGCTTCCTTCCGGCTTTCAAGTAGGGCAGCGCTGGTGGAGAGTTTTTCCACCATGGCGCGGCTTTGAGTTTCAGCCTCGCGCATGGTCCGCCGCGCTTTTTGGGCGGCTTGAGTTGCTTGTTCTAGCGCCGCGCGTGTTTGAACCCGGGCTGACTTTACTTGGTCGAGGCCTGCTTTCGCTTCGGACACAGTTTGTTCCGCGGTCGCTGCTTTGCCTGCAATGTCGGGTAGCTGGCTTTCTAAGGACTTTAAATGGTTGCGCTGCGCCAGCCTTAAAGAGGCCTGTGTGGGAGCATCTGCGCTCGCGCGCAGCCCATCCCAGCGCCACAGGCCGCCCTCTTGGGTGACAATCTGTTGGCCTGGTTTCAGCGCGCTCATCAGCGCTTCAGCCTGCGCTTTCGTTTCGGCAATTCCAGTTTGTGCCAGGCGCCGCCCCAGATGCGCCGCTGCGCTCACTTTGGCGCTTAAAGGGGTGAGAGCGTCCGGTAGGGCGGGATCGTCTTGCACTGGGGCACTGGCGCGCCAATGGCGGGTGCCTTCATCAATTGGTAGATCGAGACCATCGCCTAGCGCGGCGCCCAGGGCGCGCTCAAAGCCAAGGTCTATGGTGATGAGGTCTGCAATGGGCGTACGCGCGCCGCTTTGGCTGCTGGCAGATAGCGCTGCTTTAACGCCGCTGATTTCGCTCTCTAGCCGCCGTAGGGCCGATTTTGCATCATCGGCGCGCTCTTGGCATTCGCGCAAGCTTTGCTGGGTCTTTTCTTCCTTGCTTTGGGCGGCTTCAAACGCTGTTTGTGCCTTTTCAGCAGCGTCCTCTGCCGAATCGAGCATTGCTTGGGTTTCGCCAAGCGCGCTGCGCGCGTCTGCATTCTGGCTCATTGCGCCATGGCTGGTGCGTTGATGCTCTAAGGCGCGTTTAGTTTGGTCCAGGTCGCTTTCAGCTGCTCGAAGCGCGCCGCGCGTTGTTTCATCGCGCGCTTTTGCTTGCGCTAGCGCCTGTGTTGCATCATCTAGCTTTGCCTGCGCTGCTGAAGCGCCATCTTGCGCGGTCTTTAGCGCCTCTTTCAGCGTCTCGGCGCGCGGCCCGTCACCCGCCATGGCATCGCTCAAGCGCGTAATATCGGCCTGCGCTTTCTCCAGTGCACCTGCCGCATCGCGCGCATAGTCCGCCTCGCGCGCTTGGTCTTTATCGGCGTCATCTAGCCGGCGGGCCAAGTCACTTTGCAAGGTGCCAAGGCGTTCTTTTTCTGCGTGAAGCGTCGCTGCTTGGGCTTCCAGGCGCGATAGGCCAGCGGCGGCTTCCGCCTCGTTTTGGCGCAGGACAGGCATGTCGGCAGCGATTGCCGCTTGTAGCTTAGCCACTTGCGCCGCAACGCCTGTCGCCTTTGCAACGGCCATTTCAGCCTCATCAAATGCCTGGCGCGCCGTTTCCACCCGCCGCCGCGCGGCGCGCCACTGGGCATAGAGCAGCTGCGCTTCGAGTGCGCGGATAAGGTCAGACAGTGTGCGGTAGCGCACAGCTTGTTTGGCTTGCCGGCGCAGTGCGTTGGCCTGGCCATCCATGCGCAGCAGCACGTCTTCCAGCCGTTCTAGGTTGGTGCCAGCGGCCTTGAGCTTTTGTTCTGCTTCCTTGCGGCGGCTGTGCAGGCCCGAGATGCCAGCTGCATCTTCCAGTAATTGGCGGCGCTCTTGCGGCTTGGAATTGATGAGTGCGCCAACACGCCCTTGGCTCACCAGCGCCGGAGACGTAGCGCCTGTTGCTGCGTCCGCAAACAGCAATTGCACATCTTTTTGGCGCACATCACCGCCATTGATTTTATAGAGCGACCCTAAATCACGCTCAATACGGCGGCTGACTTCTAAATCGCTGAGTTCATTATATTGCGCAGGGGCCGTGCGATCAGCGTTATCAATGAGCAGCGTGACATCGGCTAAATTGCGCCGGGGCCGTGTGTCTGTTCCAGCAAAGATCACATCTTCCATGCCGCCGCCGCGCAAGGATTTGGGCCGACTTTCCCCCATCACCCAGCGCAGCGCTTCTAGCAAGTTAGACTTGCCGCAGCCATTGGGTCCGACAATGCCTGTTAGCCCAGGCTCGATCCACAGTTCCGTGGGATCGACAAAGGATTTAAATCCAGCAAGGCGCAGGCGCTTAAACTGCATCCACCCCTGCCTTTTGCGCGATGCGCATCATGAGCGCAAGGCGCCTTCAATCGCGTTTGATAGGCCATCCCAGCTATTGCCGCCTTCGACTTTCTGACCGCCAATAATCACGCTTGGTGTTCTGAAATAGCCATCAGGGTCAGAATACAGCTTTTGTGCTTCTTGTGTCTGGCCAGCGATCTTTTCGCGTTGCTCGGTATCGGTCGCGCAGCGGCGAAATGCAGCACTGCTCACGCCCGCCTTGCGCGCCATCTCCGCCACATAGTCATTGGGGTTGGGAGACTTTAGCCATTTTTGAATGCTGGTGAAATAGAGGTTTTTAATGCCCTTAAACTTTGTTGGCCCAAGGCATTCGGCAATCAAGGTAGCGAGAATATCGGGCTCATTGCGGGTAAAGCTGCGAAACTCAAATTGTACATAGCCGGTTTTAACGAACTCTTCCATGAGCTGGGGTTCGATTTGATAGTGAAACCCAGCGCAGCCGCCGCACGTGAAAGACCCATATTCGATCACTGTGACCGGCGCATCCTTTGCGCCAGTGACCCAGCCGAGCTCTGTCTTCTCATAGCCCTCAGTAAAGTCTGTGCCAGGCTCTGCGCGCGGCAAAGACATATCCACCTCAGCCTTCGCCTCAGGGGCCTTGGCATCTCCGCAGGCGGTAAGCCCAAGCAGGGCCGCCGCCGCCAGCGGCAAAAGCTGGCGCCACATCGTCTCTACATTTGGTAGTTTTGGTTTCGAATACATATTAGAACCTCAATATATAGTATGAATGGGCGATAAAGCCTTGCCAAGCCACAAAGTACGCTAAGCGAGTCGTTAACTGGTGATAACGCTCTGCCCCAAGCGCTGCAAGGCATCCTTAAGCGCTTGATCACGCACATCTTTCAGCTCAGTGTTTAAGTGGTTTGTCTGCTCTTTGGTCAGCGGTTTTTGCGGCGGCCTTTGCTTGGTGAGCGCCTTACGCGGGGCTACGGGACCTTGGCGAATCGCAATGCGCTCCACTGCGCCATAGCCGAAGAACATGTTGACCCGCTCTAATACCAGTTCTTTGTGATATTCCAGCTCTAGCGCAGCGCCGCCGTCACAGCGAATGGTGAGGGACCCGCCGCGCTTCTTACCTGGGGCAAAGCGAAGCCCTTCCGGCGCCGTCACACTCGCCAGACTTGGCCCCACGATGTGGTCCCAATCGGTTACGATTTGACTGTGGACAAAGCCGCGGCGGCGAAAGCTACGATCGCCGACCTTGCTGACCAGGTTGCTCAGCTGGGTAGCGTTGCCGTATCTTTTGCCGTTGCTGCTTTGGCGGGTCATGCTTGGGGCCGCGTTTTTTTGCTGTTTTGATCATTTCAATCTCAAGATGAGCACGATACAGGTCCAGCCCATGGGAACCAATGATTTTCAGCGCGCAGCGGCTGGCCAATTGCTGCGTTGGTATGATGCGCATGGCCGCGAGCTGCCTTGGCGCAAAAAGGGCGGGGTGCGTCCTAACCCCTACCATGTGTGGCTCAGCGAAATCATGCTGCAGCAAACCACTGTGCCAGCAGTAGCGCCCTATTTTGCAAAATTCCTGGCGGCGTTTCCGCGACTCGAAGATTTAGCTGCGGCAGACGATAGGCTGGTCATGGAGATGTGGGCGGGCCTTGGCTATTATGCCCGGGCGCGCAATCTGCTGAAGTGCGCGCGCGCCGTGACCGCTGACTATGGCGGGCAGTTCCCACAAACGCTGGACGCGCTTAAAGCGCTGCCGGGCATTGGCGATTATACTGCCGCCGCCATTGCGGCCATTGCTTTTGACAAACCAGCAGCTGTCGTGGATGGCAATATTGAGCGGGTGATGACACGGATTTATGCGCTGGAAGACGCACTGCCTGGCGTGAAACCAGCTGTAAAAAGTAAAGTAGCAGCCATAACGCCAGAGGGCAGGCCAGGCGACTTTGCCCAGGCTATGATGGACCTGGGCGCCACAATCTGCACGCCCAAATCCCCCAAATGCTTGATCTGCCCGTGGCGGGAGGCCTGCACCGCCCATGCTCAAGGGCGCGAAGAGATGTTTCCCGTTAAGCCGCCAAAAAAAACCAAGCCGAAGCGCTATGGGACTGTCTTTTGGATGGAGCGCGGCGACAGTGTGTTTCTGATTCGCCGCCCTGATAGCGGCCTGTTGGGCGGAATGCTCGCGCTGCCCAGCACAGACTGGCGCGAAGATGGCGACCCTGGCCTTCAAGAGGCTCCCATGCCAGCGGACTGGACCTGCCTGTCAGAGACCGTGCGCCACGTGTTCACCCATTTTGAACTTACACTCACCGTTGCTTGCGCGCGCCTTCACTGGTCGCCGCAGACGGCGGGCGAATGGCGCGCCGCCGATGATGCACTGCTTAAAGCGCTGCCCACTGTGATGAAAAAAGCTGCTAAATTGGCAATGACGCGCTAACTCTACATAAGAAAAGTGACAGCAGATAGGAAACACCCATGCGCTTTCTCATTCTCATGATAACCGTCCTCAGCCTTGGTGGTTGCAATACCGTACAGGGCGTGGGCCAGGATATCGAAGCAATTGGCAAGAAAAGCGAAGACTTGATCGACGGGGAATAGCTGCAGACTATGCCGCGCTCGCGCAGTGCATAAAGTCCGCACCCGCGAACAGCGTTGGCCATGTCTGGCGGAAGATAGTGCGCTTGCTTGGGAGCGTGGTGACGGTCACCCTATTCATAACTCGGCGGTAGATCGACCTGGCCGCGCTGTTTTTGCAACCGCAGCCGCAGGGCGTTGAGTTTGATGAAGCCTTCAGCGTCCCTTTGGTCGTAGACTTGGTCTTCTTCAAAAGTGACGTGCGCCATGGAATAGAGCGATTTGGGGCTCTTGCGGCCAACGCACATGGCGTTGCCTTTATAGAGCTTCATGCGCACGGTGCCTTCCACATGCTCTTGGCTCTTGTCGATCGCGGCTTGCAGCATTTCGCGTTCGGGCGAGAACCAGAAACCGTTGTAAATGAGCTCGGCGTAGCGCGGCATTAGCTCGTCTTTCAGGTGCATGGCGCCCGCATCGATGGTGATGGACTCCATCCCTCGGTGGGCGGCCAGTAAGATGGTGCCGCCGGGCGTTTCATAAATGCCGCGGCTTTTCATGCCGACAAAGCGGTTTTCAAGCAGGTCGATGCGGCCAATGCCATTGGCGCCGCCCAGCTCATTGAGCTTTTCCAGTAAGCTCGCGGGGGAATATTCAATCCCATCGATGGAGACAGGGTCGCCGCCTTTAAAGCCGATCTCGATGTAGGTGGCTTTGTCTGGCGCGTCTTCTGGCGAGAGCGTGCGCTGATAGACATTATCGGGCGCCTCTGCCCACGGGTCTTCCAGCGCTTTGCCTTCTGAGGATGTGTGCAGCAGGTTTGCGTCAACAGAATATGGGGCTTCGCCTGCTTTATCTTTCGGGATGGTGATTTGGTGTTTTTGTGCGAACTCAATCAGCTTGGTGCGCGAATTCAAGTCCCATTCGCGCCACGGGGCGATGATGTGGATGCCGGGGTTTTGCGCATAATAGGCGAGCTCAAAGCGCACTTGGTCATTGCCCTTGCCGGTGGCCCCGTGGCTCACAGCTTCTGCGCCCACTTGCCGCGCAATTTCTATTTGGCGCTTGGCAATCAGCGGCCGGGCGATGGATGTGCCAAGCAGGTAGATGCCTTCATACAGAGCATTGGCGCGAAACATCGGGAACACATAATCGCGCACGAATTCTTCGCGCAGGTCTTCCACAAAAATCTCTTTTACGCCGAGCTGTTCGGCCTTGCGGCGCGCGTCTTCTAGCTCCGCTCCTTGGCCTAGATCAGCGGTGAACGTGACCACTTCGCAGTCATAAGTCTCAGCCAACCACTTTAAGATGACAGAGGTGTCTAGGCCGCCAGAATAGGCTAAGACAGCTTTGCTAATGGAATTGGTCATGGCGGGCGCCTTTGATATGCTCAGTTTCAGGTTTGGCGGCACTATACACAGCGTAAAATTCTGATCAAGGCGTAAAATACGGAATATTATATTGTCAATATGGCCTAGGTTTTGAGTCATACTCAGAATATAAGAGACACGATCTATTGCAGACCGTGAAGAGGAATGGACGGATGCCAAGCGGCAAAGAGCTTATGGAGATGATGCATCGTGGGGAGATGCCGCCCCCGGCCATGGGCGTATTAATGAATATGGACCTTCATGAAGTCGAAGAAGGCCGCGTTCTCTTCTCCGGCATTGCCGATGACCGCCATCTCAACCCCATGGGCGGCGTCCATGGCGGCTATTCGGCAACACTATTGGACAGCGCTTGCGGGTCTGCAGTGCTCACCACTTTGCCAGAAGGCAAGCTCTACACGACCATTGATTTGGCCCTAAAAATCATGCGGCCTGTGCCAACGGGCCAGCGCGTGCTGTGCGAAGGCAAGGTTCAACGCCCTGGCCGCACAGTCGCCTTTGTAGAAGGCTGGCTGCGGACTGAAAATGGCCGTTTGCTGGCGCACGCGACCTCCAGCTGCGCCGTCTTTGATGCGCCCATGCCGCGCTAGGCGCCTTGAACACACCCATGTGTGTGCGCGTGTTAGAGCGCGCTCCCACTTCGCCGCAAGCCAGGCCCATCCTGGCGCCGATTCTCGCAGGCAATGGGGAGATTAAGTCCATGTAAGTTCTTGCTGCGCACCGAGGCCAGGGCGTTAGGGATAAACTTATGCTGATTTTGCAGGCCGCCGCTCGCGCCAAAGGCCCAGCGACGGTGTCGCTAAAGACTGGCTTTACAGATGGTCTCGCCCCGGCGTGCCGATCTTATGCCCGGCATGGTTATCAAGACTGCCCGCGCAACGGGCTCTATGTAAAAGACCCCAATTCCTGCTGTATGCGTAAAGCGCTTTGACGTTCCTGTGGGGCACTTTTGGGACGGGGCTGCCATTGGGCTATACGCTTGAAATCAGTCGAAGCTAATTCAATGATACAAGATCGGAATAGTCGCTCATTGAGCCAATTGATAGAAAAACTGGTTCCAGTGGCTGATTTTGAAATGTAAGTGGCTTGAAAACGATTCTTACCTCTTTCTGATAAGCGTACCGAAAGTGTTTAACCATTTCTGGCACCTTGATTTTTGTATAATCCCGATAGGGATCATAGTAGGTCACGTTACCTTCAATCGGCTTCCAGTCTGGAAAATGCGCTAAAAACGTCGAAATCAATCTTTGTTTGAATTGTATCGGATCTCGAACAACAATTGCGGCGTCTGCATCGAAGTCCGTTGGCATACGAATGTGTATGTCTTCGCAGAGGGAAAACACGTAGTAATCACCAAAAACCACAGGCATCCTGATATCGTCATCGTGGAATTCAATTTTGTCACCATTGTAGGCTAGGTGATCTTGTCCATTAAGGCGCTCTTTAAATGTCGGAATGAAAAACTCGCGGCTTGTTTCATTGTCATGCATCGAGCCGATCAAATCAGGTTTGCTATACATTCCAGCATTTGCGATCCGCATCCGACCGGATGAAATCATTGGTTCGAGAAATTCTCTTTTGCCATATTTGACGAGAATTGGGGTATTTGGGGGTTCATATCCCTGAAACAGCTTTACTCCGATTGGTTTGCCGTTTTTGTGATATCCTAAGATTTGTGATCGCGCTGCTTCGATATCCTCACCAGGAGGCTCGCCACCGGTCCTGTTCTGGTATTCTTCAAGAATGTGGGAGAACATTTGCATGAAGGCATCATTCTCGGTCAGTGATACAAGTCTAATTCTGCCGTCTTCGCCCAACTCCATAACGTTCAAGAAAACATCTCGAAACCGCTCTTTAAGTCGGAAGTCCGGTGCGCCAAGGAGGTATGGGTACTTTAGATAGTCAAGTCGCCAACTGTCTCCGCGCGTCAGCTTACCTTCTGCTAAACGTTGCTCGTATATCTCGCGTCTGCGCTCAGTTTCAAGAAGCCGACGCTGCAATTGGTCTAGAGTAATGGAAGCCATGACGATTTGGTAATTACAGGTGTTGTTCTAAACAAGCCTGCAAGCAATCTATTGGCAGTTTTTTTGCTCTCATTTTGTTTAGGCAAAGGTCCGCAAAGGGCTCATAGCGTCATTGCCGCGTTACAAAATCTCCAGGATGGCCTCAGGCGGGCGGCCGATCGCTGCTTTGTTGCCGTGGAGCACGATGGGGCGTTCAATGATTTTGGGGTACTGCGTCATTGCTTTGATAAGCGCGTCTTCACTCGCATTTTTGAGGCCATTGTCTTTATAGTCAGCCTCGCCTTTGCGGGCGATGTCCTGAGCGGACTTGCCAAGCATGGCGAGCACCTCGCGCAATTCGGTTTCAGACGGCACGTCTTCTAAGTAGTTGCGAATTGTTGGCGCAATACCGCGCTCTTCCAAAAGGGCTAGGGTCTGCCGCGATTTTGAGCAGCGTGGGTTGTGCCAAATGCGTGTCATGTCAAAAACCTCCTAGGGGGACGGGTGTTCTAAAAGCGCGTCTATACCAGTGCCAACCGCTTCAGCTGGCGTGCTAAGCCCATTTGCGTCCAGCGCGGTGGCCAGCTCTTTGTGCATGCGCTGCACCAGGCCAGGGCCGTGATAAACCAGCGCTGAATATAGCTGAACTGCGTGCGCCCCTGCTTTCATTTTGGCCAAAACGTCTGCGCCGCTGGCCACTCCGCCAACGCCAATGAGCGGGACCGCTGGGCCTAAGTGTTTCGCTGCCTGCGCCAAGATGCGCGTGGACGGCGCCATGAGCGGTGCGCCGGATAAGCCGCCGCTTTCGCCTTTTGCACTGCTTTTTAGGCTCGACGGGCGGTCTAGCGTTGTGTTGGTGAGAATGAACCCATCCGCGCCAGCGTCTTTTGCCGCATCAAGCGTGTCGTGCAGCGCGCCAACATCAAGGTCAGGCGCGAGTTTGACGAAGAGGGGGACTTCAGCGCTGCCGCGGGTTTGGCAGCAGCGCTTGATGAGATAATGCAGTTCTTCCGCCGCCTGCAGATCGCGCAAGCCAGGTGTGTTGGGGGAAGAGATGTTGATAGTGATATAGCGGGCATGGGGCAAAGTTGCCGCCAGGCCTGCGCAATAGTCTTCCACCCGGTTTGCGCTGTCTTTGTTAGCGCCCACATTCACGCCTAAAACCATGTCGCGCGGCACCTGCGCAAGCCGCCGCAGCGCAGCAGCTAGCCCGCCATTGTTAAAGCCCAAGCGATTGATCACCGCCTGGTCTTGCGGCAGGCGAAAAATGCGCGGCTTGGGATTGCCGGCCTGCGGGCGCGGCGTAATGGTGCCAACTTCCACAAAGCCAAAGCCTAAACGATGCATGGCCCAGGGCACCTGAGCATTTTTATCAAAGCCAGCTGCAAGTCCGATGGGGCTTGGCAGGGTCAAACCCGCGAGCGTTGTTTCAAAGCGAGCACTTGGCGGCCGACCGATCGGTAAAGGGCCAGCCTGCAGCGCTTTGAGTGTCAGTGTATGCGCAGCTTCCGGCGGCAGCTGGAAGAGCAGCGGCCGCAGTAATCCATAGAGGCTAGGCATGCGTGAATAAATCTTCCGGCAAGGCAAAGCGGCCGTCTTCTAGCAAGGCGACGGACAGCGCCTGGCGCACGGCGGTGAGAGAGAGCGTTTCATACAGATGCGGAAATAGAGCGCCGCCGCGGGCAGGTTCCCATTTCAGCGCGTCTGTGCTGAGAGATTGATCATCCACCTCAAGCACGACAAGGCCTTGCTGTCCAGCATAGTGCTTCTCTAACGTGTCGGCCAATTGGTCTTCTGTTGAAAAGTGGATATAGCCATCTGCCAAGTCCACGTCTGATCCCTCAAACACGCCAAGCAGCTGAAAGTCGCGCCATGCTTTTGCGCTCATGATTTTGTAAATCGCTGTCATCGCTTTATCCCGCTTCGTCTTTGCTTTGCTGGGTTCATGCCGTGCCGAGGCCCATCTTGCAAGGTTGTTGTGCAGCGCAGCATAAGGCGCTGTGTCGCTTTTTTACAATTCCCCTGGCCATTTGCGCGCTAGAGATTGTTTCTCAACCGCATTATCGGTTTGCACCTGCCGAACCTTATCCCCCTGCCAGTTGCGTATCTCGCTTGGCAGGGGTTTTTTTATGTCTTGGATACGCGTAAGCGTCTTTTCTCACTTTTTTTGAACGCCGTTCATTTTTTCTCTTGCAAATCCTTCGCAAATCTGAAAATAAACTGAACGGCGTTCAATATAAGGGCGCGAGCAGGTGTAATAAATCGATAAGGGGGCGATGTCCCATGTTTGAGATCAGCCGTTTTTTGCCATGTGCAGCATTGCGAGAGTATGTGGACACTTATTACCTCGTGGCGGTGGATTGCCCGCCTGGCGAGACGCTGGAAGATATGATGCTGCCAGAGCTGCCCAACTTGCGCTTTCAGCTATCGGGCCAATGGCAAGTTAATTTCGGGCCGGGTTTTGTCGATGCCCCTAAGAGCTGCGTCTTCGGCTTTACCAACGCGCCCTATCAAGTGCGTGTGGGCGGACAAAGCATTGTGTTTGGTGCTGGCATCAAGCCACTGGGCTGGCAGGCTCTTGCTGAGCAGCCAGCGCATTTTAGCGCCGATAAAGCGCTCGATTCTCATGCGGTATGGCCGCGCCGCAGTGCCTTGATAAACGGTGTTGTCGCCGCGTTGCGCAAAGCAACGAGCGGTAAGGAAATGGCGGCGATCCTTGATGAATTGCTGCTCGATATGCTGCGGCCTGTGCCGCCGGTCACACGCCATATTCTTACGTCCATTGATGCTGTTCTAAGCGAGCAGCGCGATGTTCCTGTCACGCGGGTGGGGGACCTGGCGGACGCCATGGATTTATCCGTACGCCAAGTGGAGCGTTGGACGCGCCAGCTGTTTGGCTGCAGCCCGAAATTGATGCTGCGCAAACACCGGTTTCTCGCCATGCTTGCCCGTCATGGCGAACAGGCCGCTGGCGAAGCTTGGCTTGAAGCGGCAGATGAGACTTTCTACGACCAGTCTCACTTTATTCGCGAATATAAGCGCTTTACCGGCCGCTCGCCTGGCCAATATGCGCGCCAACCAAGCCAGCTGCAAAAAGCCGTGACCCAGACACTCCGTAGGGTCGAGGGGCGCAAGCCAGGCGCCGTGCGGCTCAAGCTTGACGTGCGCAGCTCTAATGAGAGCGCCGCTTAAAAAAGAGCGCTGGCGCTCAACGCGTTTTTCAGTCGTGACACTACAGCCCTTCTAAACAGCAGTGCAGAGCGCTTGACTCCCTGCTCATGTGCCGCCATATCTAAACAAGACTGATTTGGTCTGATTTTAGCAAGGCGCTTTGTTTCGTGATTCGGCTTTCCAATCTGGCAGACTATGCCGTGGTCATCATGACGGCGATTGCAGCGCGTGCGCCTGGCACGCTAAACGCTCCTGATATGTCCGCTGCCACAGGCGTACCGCAAGCGACAGCAGCGAAAGTGATGGGCCATTTGAAGCGCGCGGGCTTGCTGGAAAGCCACCGCGGCATTGGCGGCGGCTTTGCCTTGGCCCGCAATGCGACACTGATTTGTGTGGCGGACATTATTGAAGCTGTTGATGGTCCGATTGCGCTTACCAACTGTATTGAAGAGGGACCGGGCGACTGCTCGCTCACCTCCATTTGCGGCATGAAGCCCCATTGGCGGGTGATGAACACAGCGGTGCGCCAAGCGCTGGAAGGCGTGACGCTCGATCAGCTGGCAAAGCCAGCGCCGTTATTTGATTTAAAAGACCCTGCTGCCCTCGCAGCAGCAACAGGATAAAAGCACCATGGCAGCCACCAAGGAAACGCAAGACACCGTAAGCGACGTCACCGGCGACTATAAATATGGCTTCGTCACCGACATTGAGTCCGATTTCGCGCCCAAAGGCCTGAATGAAGACACGGTGCGCTTCATTTCGGCCAAGAAGAAAGAGCCGGAATGGATGCTTGAGTGGCGCCTGAAAGCCTTTGCCATGTGGAAAGAGATGGAAGAGCCCGATTGGGCCATGGTGAACTTTCCGCCCATCGATTATCAAGACGCCTATTATTATGCGTCGCCCAAAAAGAAGCCTGAGCTTGATTCGCTCGATGATCTCGATCCCGATATTAAGGCAACTTATGATAAGCTTGGCATTCCCGTGGCTGAGCAGGAAGTGCTGGCAGGCGTAAAAGGCTCTAAGAAAATCGCCGTCGATGCGGTGTTCGATTCGGTTTCCGTGGCGACGACCTTTCGCGAGGAGTTATCCAAAGCTGGCGTGATCTTCATGTCCATCTCTGAAGCGGTGCATGAATATCCTGAGCTGGTCAAAAAGTGGCTCGCTCAAGTCGTGCCCATGCGCGATAATTATTTCGCCACGCTCAACTGCGCCGTCTTTTCTGATGGAACGTTTGTTTACGTGCCAAAAGGCGTGCGCTGCCCCATGGAACTGAGCACCTATTTCCGCATCAATGCAGAAAACACCGGACAGTTTGAGCGCACGCTCATCATCGCTGAAGAAGGCAGCTATGTCAGCTATCTGGAGGGCTGCACGGCGCCCATGCGCGATGAAAATCAGCTGCATGCTGCCGTGGTGGAATTGGTGGCACTCGACGATGCCGAAATCAAATATTCCACCGTGCAAAATTGGTACCCCGGCGATAAGGACGGCAAAGGCGGTATCTATAACTTCGTCACCAAGCGCGCGCGCTGCATCGGCAAGAATTCCAAAGTCAGCTGGACCCAAGTGGAAACCGGCTCCGCCGTCACCTGGAAGTACCCCAGCTGTGTCCTGGAGGGCGACAACAGCGTCGGCGAATTCTACTCCGTCGCCGTCACCAACAATATGCAGCAGGCCGATACCGGCACCAAGATGATCCACCTGGGCAAAAATACGCGGTCGCGTATCATTTCAAAGGGGATTAGCGCTGGCCGGTCGAACAACACGTATCGCGGCTTGGTGCGTGTGGCAGCGCCTGCTGAAGATGTCCGTAACTTTACCCAATGCGACAGCTTGCTCATTGGCGACACCTCAGGTGCGCATACGGTGCCCTATATCGAGGTCAAAAACCCCTCAGCGCAAATCGAGCACGAGGCCACAACGTCCAAAATCTCCGAAGACCAGCTATTCTACGCCATGAGCCGCGGGCTGGATGAAGAAGACGCTGTGGCGATGATTGTGAACGGCTTCTGCCGCGAAGTGCTGCAAGAGCTACCCATGGAATTCGCTGTGGAAGCGCAGAAGCTGCTGGGCGTGAGCTTGGAGGGGAGTGTTGGGTGAGGGCGCTTGCCGCAATGCTTTGTGCTGTCATCGGAGTCTTTGGCTCTTATGAGGCGTGGGCAGATGCACTTCCGCCTCATGACGACAACTTGATTCGATACGAAGCGTGTTTGTTCAACGTAACCGACCAAGCTTTTGTCGATATTGGGCCAGAAACTGTATTTGATCGAGCGGATGAATTATGTGCCCATTACTTTGAGAAATACAAACAAGGCCCAGTAGCGAGCTACTTATCGAGATATGGTTCACTTATTGATGAAAATTGGGCTGACAAACAGCTGAGCAAAGACAGGGAACGGGTAAAATCCAATTTTTTGAACACCTTTTCACTTATCAAAAGTGCTCCTAGCAAAAAGAAAGTTCACTAAACCAATGCTTAAAATCACAGACCTCCACGTGAGTGTGGAAGACAAAGAAATCCTCAAAGGCCTATCTTTGGAAGTTGGCGCAGGCGAAGTCCATGCCATCATGGGCCCCAATGGCGCAGGCAAATCAACGCTTGGCTATGCCCTCTCCGGCCGCGATGGCTATGAGGTGACGGCTGGCTCTGTCGTGCTGGACGGCAAAGACCTCATGGAGCTTGACCCGCATGAGCGCGCTGCCGTCGGGCTGTTCCTGGGCCTGCAATATCCGGTGGAAATTCCGGGTGTTTCCAACATGAACTTCCTGCGCACGGCGATGAACTCCATCCGCAAGTATAAGGGCGAAGAGGACATCTCTGCTGGTGACTTTCTCAAGCTGATCCGCGCTAAGGCGAAAGATCTGGGCATGGACGCGGAGATGCTCAAGCGCTCGGTAAATGTCGGCTTTTCCGGCGGCGAGAAAAAGCGCAATGAGATGGTACAGATGGCTGTGCTTGATCCCAAAATGATGATCCTGGATGAGACGGATTCAGGCCTGGATATTGACGCGCTCAAAGTGGTGTCTGAGGGAATTAACGCCATGCGTTCGCCCACTAAAGCGACGCTGCTCATCACGCACTATCAGCGCCTGCTCGATTATGTGAAGCCGGACTTTGTGCACGTCCTAGCGGATGGACGCATCGTGAAATCCGGCGGGCCGGAACTGGCGCATGCGCTTGAAAAAGAAGGTTATGCAGCAATTGCTGCGTAAGTTCAGATTATGACCGACGCCTATCTCGATTTCATCAAAGCTGCCCAGCCGCAGCTGCCAGGCGCGCAGCTCCCATGGCTTAGCAATCTGCGCCAAGCTGCTGCCGCGCGGTTTGCCGCAACCGGGTTTCCAGGTCGCAAAGATGAAGCGTTTAAATACGCTGATCTCAAGGCGTTGGAGAAGACGCCTTTCACACACTATAACGGTTCCAACCAAACGGTCGGTCAGTTGCCGTGGCTAGCATTGGCTGGTCCGCGGCTCGCTTTCGTCGATGGGCAGTTTCGCGCTGACCTATCAGGTGATGTGGATGTATTTGCAAAGCCCCTGTCTGTGCTGCTGATCAATGACAGCAACGCTTTGCAAGACCACTTTAGCGATGGTGGCGACGCAAGTGCCTTGGCACAGCTTAATTTGGCGCTTGCAAGCGATGGATTGGTGCTGCGCGTGCCTGCTGGCAAAGATGCTGGCACAATCCAGGTCCTCAACGTTGCGACGGGACAGACCTCTCGGTCCGCCGCGCATTTGCGCCACCTTCTTCATTTGGAAGCTGGCGCTAAAGCCTCAGTGATTGAGCGCAGTGTGGCACTTGGTGAGGAAGACTATTGGTCCAATGCAGTCTGCGACATCCGCCTTGAAGAAGGCGCCCACCTGCAGCACACGCAATGGCAGTCTGATAACCTGAGCGCGATGGCAACCAGCCTTACGCGCGTCGTTGTCGCGGCAAAAGCAGCCTATCATCGCTTTACATTGAGCACCGGCGCGGCCAGCGCGCGCAGCGAAATCCGCGTCGATGTGCGCGGTGAAGAGACAGATGTACAGCTTGCCGGCGTACAACTCGGCAAAGCGCGCCAGGTGCTCGATACCGTCACTTTGCTGCGTCATGAGGTTGGCCATTCCATCTCAAACCAGACATATCGCGCCGTCGTAGACGAAAAAGCGCGCACCGCGTTTTCTGGGAAAGTCTATGTGGCGCGCGACGCGCAGAAGACGGACGCGCAGCAATCCTCCCGTAACCTCTTGCTCGCCCGCACGGCCGAAGCCGACACCAAGCCAGAGCTTGAGATTTACGCCGATGATGTCCAGTGCGCGCACGGCGCAACAGTGGGTGAGCTGGATAAAAAAGCACTGTTTTATCTGGCTAGTCGCGGCGTGAACCCGGCGGCAGCGCGCGCGATTTTGGTGCAAGCCTTTGTGGCGGATGTGATCGAAGAGATCGCCATCGATGCCGTGAAAGAAGCCTATCTAGAGGCCACGCATGATTGGCTGATGGAGCAGCTATGACCTCCATGACCAAAATAGACGTGCCGCTTGATGTGCGCGGCGACTTTCCGCAGCTCAAAACGCAGATGAATGCAAAGCCGCTGGCGTTTCTCGATTCGGCCGCAAGCAGCCTTAAGGCGCAGCCAGTTCTCGATGCCGTGATGCAGGCCTATGCCCAAGACTATGCGACGGTACACCGCGGTATTTACGCGCTCAGCCAAGACATGACGGAGCGCTATGAAGCCGCACGCCGCAGCGTTGCACGCTTTATCGGCGCATCCTCTGATCAGGAGATCGTGTTTACCAGGGGCGCGACGGAAGCGATCAATCTGGTGGCGAGCAGCTGGGCGGAAACGCATCTCAAAGCAGGCGATGAAGTGCTCATTACTGAGATGGAGCATCACAGCAACATCATCCCCTGGCAGCTGCTGCGCGACAAGGTCGGTATCGTCATCAAAGTCGCTGCGATCACAGACGACGGCGCGCCCGATTGGGAAAGCTTTTCCGCGCTGCTGAGCGAAAAAACGAAACTTGTTGCCATTACGCACATGTCTAATGTGCTTGGCACAGTCGTTGATATTGCGAAAGTGTCTGCCGCCGCGCACCGCGTTGGCGCAAAAGTGCTGGTGGATGGCTGCCAATCCGTGCCGCACATGCCTGTCGATGTCGCCGCGCTTGGCTGTGATTTCTATGTGTTTTCCGGCCATAAAATCCATGCGCCCACCGGTATTGGCGCGCTATGGGGCCGTTATGACGTGCTTGAGACGATGCGCCCTTATGAGGGCGGCGGCTCCATGATTGAAGACGTGACGTTCGAAAACAGTACCTACTTGCCCCCGCCGCTGCGCTTTGAAGCTGGAACGCCCCATTTTGTTGGCGCCATAGGGCTCGGCGTGGCCATCGAATACATGAGCGCGATTGGCATGGAGCGTGTCCATGCGCATGAGCAAGAGCTTTTGGAATATGCAACGCAGCGTCTGTTGCAGATACCGTCTTTGACGATTTACGGCACAGCCCAGCCGAAAGGCGGAATACTCTCTTTTGCTATTGAAGGGGTTCACCCGCATGATATTGGCACCATATTAGACCGAGACGGCATTGCCATCCGCGCTGGCCATCACTGCGCGCAGCCGCTCATGGAGCGCCTTGGCGTCGGATCAACCGCGCGGGCGAGCTTCGCTTTGTATTCATCAAAAGAGGACGTGGACCGTTTGGTCTCTGGCCTTGAGAAAGTCTCCAGGATTTTTGGATAAAGAACGCTATGACTGAGACACCCAAAGCAGACATCATCGAAACACAGCCCAGCGCCCCTGAGCGCCCCATGGTAGGCGATCAGCATCGCTATTTAGATGGCTTTTTAAGCGAAAGCGCGCCCGTTGAAGCCGATCAAACAGAGCCAGCGCTCGAAGGCGAGACACTGGATGATAAGCTGCTCGCCGCGCTGCGGTCGATTTTCGACCCTGAAATCCCAGTGAATATTTATGATTTGGGCCTTATTTACGATTGCGAAATCGATGAAGACAATAAAGTCTTTGTCACCATGACGCTGACAACGCCGCACTGCCCCGTGGCTGAATCCATGCCCGGCGATGTGGAAAACAGGCTGCGGGCAGTTGAAGGCGTGCAAGACGTAGAGGTTAAGCTCGTTTGGGAGCCGCCCTGGACGCCGGAGAATATGTCAGACGAAGCAAAGCTTGAGTTGGGATTTTTATAAGATGAGCCTGATCACCGTCACAGATAAAGCCGCCGAGCATGTCGCCGCCCTCATGGCGAAAAAAGAAGGCGCGAAGGGCCTGAGGATTGGCACGAAAACCGCCGGCTGCTCGGGCCTTATGTATGACCTGGAGTATGTCGAGGACATCCCAGAAGACGCGGACCTGGTAGAGCTGGAAAACGGCGTGAAGCTGTTTGTTGATCCATCCTCCGTCATGTACTTGCTTGGCACTGTGATGGACTGGGAAGAAGATGTCTTCACTACTGGCTTCACCTTCAAAAACCCGAACGAATCGGGTCGCTGCGGCTGCGGTGAGAGCTTTACGGTTTAGTGGCGTCCTTCCACCCGCCATGCTGAACTTGCTTCAGCATCTTGTTGGAGTTTCGCCCAGAAACAGGCCCAGAAACAGGCCCTGAAGCTAGTCCTGGCGCTGCAGCTGTAGCCTGCTAGCTTAGCACTATGGCTCGCTACACCATCCGGCCCGCTAAGCCTGGCGAAGGCAAAGCCCTCAGCGCCATTGAAAAGTCCGCCGCGGCACTGTTTCGCGGCGTGGGCATGGACGCCATTGCCGATGCGCCCGTCACGCCGCCTGCGGTCTATGAGCAAGCTATTGCGCAAGGCCGTGCTTTGGTTGCCATTCAAACCAAGCGGCCGGTAGCGTTTCTCGCGTATGAACCAATCGATGCCGCAACCTTCATCAGCGAAGTCAGCGTCCAGTGTGATCATATGGGTCATGGTCTGGGCGCGCAGCTGATTGATGCGCTTCCCTGGCCAACCACTCTATCGTGTTTCACACAGGTGCCATGGAACAGGGCCTATTATGAGCGCTTAGAGTTTCGCGTGGTCCGCCCGCTGGCTTGCGGGCCAGGCCATGCCGCAATCGCGCGCGATGAGGCGCTGCGGTTTGACCCATGGCCGCGCTGTATTATGCTGCGTGGAGCTTGAGGCGCGACTGAGAAGGAAAGATTACATGGCTGAGCACGTTTTGAAGGGACAATGCCTGTGCGGCGCTGTCAAAGTGACGGCAACGCCGAAGGAAATGCATGTGGATGCATGCCACTGCTCCATGTGCCGCAACTGGGGTGGCTCTCCAGCACTCTCCATTAATTGCACTGACAGCTTCGCCATTGCTGACGAGACTCAGGTTGGCGTATATGCGTCGTCAGAGTGGGCTGAGCGCGGGTTTTGCAAGATCTGCGGCACGCATCTGTTCTACCGCATGAAAGACTTAAGTTTTTATTCTATTCCTGCCGGCCTATTTGGCGATGTGGACGATTTGGCGTTTACGTTGGAAATCTATGTGGATGAAAAGCCCGGCTATTATGACTTCGCCAATGAGACTAAAAAGATGACCGGTGAAGACGTGATGAAGATGTTTGGCTTTGCCTAAAACAGGCTCTTGCTACCGGCTAAACTGTTCAAGCAATCGTTTAAAATAGGACCGCTCTAAGAGCGACCTGGTGGGGTCACCCAGCCGGCGCTGTAGTTCGTCGCGAATTTCCCGGGCGCGCTTGGCTTCCGCTTCGGTGGGAATTTTCACTTGCCCATCTGACAGCGAGCGCCCATCAGGCCGGCCAAAGGGGTCGCGGCCGGAGGACTGCTGGCGGATTTGCTGCATCATTTGTTCTACCTGGCTTTCGAGCGCTTTTTGGGCGGCTTCTAAGTTACGGAGCGCGTCGGCTTGGGCGCGCAGCGCTGGCAGGCCCCGCTGCTGGCCCAGGCGCGCCGCTGCTTGGCCCATGGACCCGCTTGCGTTCTCCAGCCCGCCAGGCACTGGCACACCGGCATCGCTCAGCCGCTGGCCCAGTGCGCGCCCTGCGCCTTCGAGTCCGCTTTGCTGGCCTTGCAGCCCTTCATAGCCCGAAGCCAATCCCCCTTGACCATCTGCTTGCTCACCGCCTTGACCACCGGGCTGCTCGCCCCCCTGCTGCTGGCCGCCGTTTTGTTCCCCGCCCTGATTGTCCCCGTCCTGCTGCGCGCCTTCTAGGGCTTGACGCACCGTTTGGTTCATCAAAGCGCGTTGGTCTTCCATCAAGGCATTTAAGTCTTCCAATGCATCTTGCGCGGCTTGAGCCTGTTCGAGCATCTCTTGGGATGGTCCAGGGGCGGAATTTAAGTTCTCCATCAGTGATTGGATCGCTTCGAGCATCTCCATAGCGCCTGCCATATCGCCTGCGGCAGCCAGATCGCGCATTTGCTGCATCATGCGTTCGAGCGTGCTAGAATCAACCATACGCATGTCGCCGCCCTCCATGCCTTCTGGCATGTCCTGGCCTTTCATCTGCTGCATCTGTTTTGACATCAGATCAGCGATCTTGGCTTCCAGCTCGCGCGACAACGCGTCAAAGGCTTCTGTGTCAGCAGCTTCCAGCGCGGACATCATCTGCTCCATCGCGTCTCGCATGGCTGCGCGCTCTTGGCTCACGCCTCCATCTTCTAAATAGGTGGCGATTTCCCATAGCTGCTGCGTCACCTCATCAATCACATCTTGGCTATCATGCCGGGTGAGGCGGTAATGCGCGGAGCGCAGCATGGAAAAGGCCCATAAGCTTTCATCAAAGCGGGCTGGCGCACGGCTCACATTGCCAAGCCATTGGGCCACGCCAAGGCGGCTTCCATTTTCAAAAAACAGGCGTTTGCGCTGCTGAATAATCTCAGCCGACAGCGGGTGCTCAAAGGCGCGCTCCGGCAGCAGCATCTCAAGCGGTTCAGATTGGCCCTTTTGGTCAAGTCCATCCCACGCTTCCAGTTGCACTGTCACTGGCCGACCCGCCCAGCGGCTGGCCGTCAGGTCCTTGGTAAAGCGCCGTGTTTCGCGGTCTCGCGGATTAATTTTTGGCGTTGGAATGTCAAAGCGCTGCGGGCTCGCGGGATCATCTTTGGGCCGCAAGAACATGGCTGTGCGTTCAATCCCATAGTCATCCCATATCTCGTAATTGAAGAATAGGGCGTCGCTCATGGTGCGCTCAGGCAGGTCTTGGATTGCGATTTGCGGCGGTTGATCGGTTTCAAAGCGTCCGGGCCAGGTATATTGCACGCGCCCGCCTTGGCGAATGCTCAGGCCATCGGCCGCCACTGCCATCATCGTCAAGCTGAAGGTGTTCTTGCCCGCCGTTTCAAACACGGTTTCTTTTCCAGCGAGCACAGCGCGCGGCGTTCGCCAGCCGCCCTTCAGACGCATTTCAAGCGTTGTCCCGGCTGGCAAGGTGATGGGATCGCTAGCGGGGCTATCCGCGTTGAAGGCTGTTAGCAGAAGGGGCGCAATGCCTGTATAGCTCGGCGCCAGCGCGCGCACTTCCACATCCACTTGCGCCGGCGCGCCGCCCATATTGGGCATAAAGCTCTCAGCCAGGCGCACGCCGCTTTGATCGCCCGCCATGAAAAGCCCAATTGCCAGCGCGATGAACGCCGCTGAGGTAAAGGCATAGCGATCCAGCGACACCCAGCTCAGCCTTGGCCGGGGCGATTTCACATTGGCAGACTGTGCCGCCATCCTGTTCAGATGGGCTTGCCACAGAGCATCAGCGGGACCGCGCCCATGAACAGCCTGATCGCGCACTGTCTTGCGCAAAGGTTGATAGGCGAGCGCATTATCGCGTTCTAGCCGCGCCAGTCCTGCCTCGCGTGATGGCCAAGTCCAACGGCGCCAGAGCCGAAGAACGGTATAGGCCGTTAGTCCAACCAGGAGCAGCAAGGCTGGAATATGCAGCCATAAGGGGGCCGCAGGCCAAAGCCCAATCAGCCCCAAAGCGCAGAAGCTGATGACCGCGGGCACACCTGGCCAAAGCGCAGGCCAAGCCTGCTCTACCAGGTCGGCAAAGCGCGCCAAAAAGAGCTTGATAGCAAAGGTCACAGTGGTCTGCTTTCGCTGCACGGGGGGCTAAGCGTCCTTTCAGTCGAGGGTTAGGCTACCCCAACACCATAACGTTACAGCAAACAATGGCAAAAATCTTATTGCCGCGGGCCTAAAGCGGGATCAGCGTCTTTCCAGGGCGGCAAAGCATCCAGCGCCAGCAGGTCTTCAACGCTTGGGCGTTTGCGGATAACGGCCCAGTCTGCGCCGTTCACCAACACTTCCGGCACCAAAGGGCGTGTATTGTATGTTGATGCCAGCACCGCGCCATACGCCCCGGCCGACATAATCGCTGCAAGCGCGCCTTGCTCAATGGGGGCAGTCGCTCGTGCTTTGGCAAATACATCGCCAGTTTCGCACACCGGCCCCGCGATATCGGCTATCCAGTCCTTGCCAGCCTCGGTCTCCCGCACCGGCAGGATATCGTGATGCGCATCGTACATGGCCGGGCGAATGAGATCGTTCATCGCCGCATCCACGATGACGAACTTGCGCTCTTCGCCTTCTTTCACATACAGCACTGTGGTGAGCAAAACGCCTGCGTTTCCAGCAATCAAGCGCCCTGGCTCCAAAATGATTTGGCAACCCAGCGGTCCTGCTACGTCTGCAATCAACTGGCCATAATCATCCGGCGGTGGCGGTGTATCGTTTGAGCCTGCGGCATAGGGAATGCCCAGCCCGCCGCCAAGATCAAGCTGCGTGATGGCATGTCCATCACTGCGCAGATCAGCCACCAAGCGAGCGACTTTTTCAAACGCTTCGCGAAACGGTCCAAGCTCAGTGAGCTGGCTGCCGATGTGCACATCAACGCCTTTTACCGCAATTCCTGGCAGGGCTGCGGCGCGGGCATAGGCGCTGCGCGCGCGGCTCCAAGCGATGCCGAATTTGTTTTCCGCTTTTCCGGTTGAGATTTTCGCGTGGGTTTTTGCGTCCACATCCGGGTTCACGCGGAATGCGATGGGGGCGTCTTTGCCAATCTCGCTGGCAACGTGGCTTAGGAGCTCGAGTTCCGGCTCTGATTCGACATTGAATTGGTGAATGCCCGCATCAAGCGCAGCGCGCATTTCATCTGCCGTTTTGCCAACGCCGGAGAAGACAATGCGCTCGCTGGGAATGCCCGCTGCCAAGGCGCGCGCCAGCTCCCCGCCGGAGACAACATCAGCGCCAGCGCCAAGGTCGGCCAGTGTTTTCAGGACGGCGATATTGGAATTGGCCTTCACCGCAAAGCACACCAAAGCGTCAAGCCCAGCGAAGGCCTGAGAGAAAACCCGGTAGTGGCGCTCCAATGTGGCCGCTGAATACACATAAACGGGCGTGCCCACCTGCTCAGAAATCGCGCGCAGGGGCACATCCTCAGCATGCATTTCGCCGCCGATATACGTAAAATGGTGCGGCATAGCTTATCCTGGTGGGTTGTCGCGTTTTGATGGATCGGGCGGCAGGCTTTGCGTGCCTTCTGGTAGTGACAAGGGGCCGCGCTTTCCGCAAGACGCCGTCATGACGCAGAGCGCCGCACATAGGAGGAGGACGTAGCGCATCATGACGTCATCTCCTGGCGGGCGGCGGCGATTTGCGCGCGTACTGCCTCAGGCGCCGTGCCCCCATGGCTTACCCGGCTATGGACGGACTTATCGACGCCGAGGCGGGTAAAGACATCCCGCGTAATGTCGCTATGGACTTGCTGCATGTCTTCTAACGACAAGTCTTCCAGCCCGCAGTCTTTCTCTTCGGCCAGCTTTACCAGCGCGCCGGTCACATGATGGGCTTCGCGGAACGGTAAATTCAGCGCTTGGACCAGCCAATCAGCCAGGTCCGTTGCCGTGGAAAAGCCCGCGCTGGCGTGTTTTCGCATGGGCGCTTCATTTGCTTTCAGCTGGGAGACCATGCCCGCCATTGAGGCCGCGGCAAGCTCGAGCGAATCGGCAGCGTCAAACACCGGCTCTTTGTCTTCCTGGCAGTCTTTCGAATAGGTGAGGGGGAGACCCTTCATGACGATCGCAAGGGCTTGAAAGGCACCTAAAATCCGCCCCGTCTTCGCCCGCGTTAGCTCTGCGGCATCGGGGTTGCGCTTTTGCGGCATGATGGACGAGCCCGTCGAAAAGCTGTCTGGCAGGGTGAGAAAACCGAAGGGCTGGCTGGCAAAGATCACAATCTCTTCTGCCAGCCGGGAGAGATGGAGCGCGCAGATGGAAGTGGCGGCTAAAAATTCCAGCGCAAAATCGCGGTCAGAGACGCTATCAAGGGAATTGTCTGTTGGCTTATCAAAGCCAAGCGCCTTGGCCGTGGCAAAGCGATCAATAGGAAAGGATGTTCCGGCCAGTGCCGCAGCGCCAAGCGGGCATTCATTGAGCCGCGCGCGGGCGTCAGCAAAGCGGCCCCGGTCGCGCCGCAGCATTTGCCAATAGGCCATTAAATGGTGGCCAAGCGTGACAGGCTGGGCCGTTTGTAAATGCGTGAAGCCCGGCATAATCGTTTCGACATGCACTTCTGCTTGGCTCAAGAGCGCGCTTTGCAGCGCGCCGAGCTGTTCATCAAGCCCATCAATAGCGCCCCGCACCCAGAGCTTAAAGTCGGTGGCCACTTGGTCATTGCGTGAGCGCGCTGTGTGCAGCCGTCCAGCGGCGGGGCCAATAATCTGCGTCAGCCGCGCTTCTACATGCATGTGGATGTCTTCTAGGCGGGGATCGTAGGTGAACTCTCCAGCGGCAATTTCGCCTTCAATCTGCTGCAGACCCTGCAAGATCGCGTTGCGGTCCTCAAGCGAGAGGATGTCTTGCTCGGCCAGCATACGGCAGTGCGCGCGGCTGGCGGCTAAATCCTCGCGCCACAAGCGTTTGTCAAAATCAATCGATGCGTTAATCGCCTGCATAACTGCATCTGGGCCCGCGGCAAAGCGTCCGCCCCACATGCTTGAGGCCCCGCCATTGCTTGACGATCCATCCTGAGAGGACATCTGTACATCACCTTCTTCACCGAGCTTAGGACCGCGCCACCATATGACCCGTCTTCTTGCCCTCTTCACTGCAAGTCTCATGCTCGCCAGCTGCAATGACCCATCAGGTAGCGCGGGCGGGCCAAGCCTACAAGAGCTAGCCACTGGAACGCTTGAGAAATTAGAGGTTTTCCCGGCGCCAAGGCCCCTGCCAGAGGTCATGATCACGGCCGGTGATGAAGAAGCGCCTGTTACGTTGGCGCAGGCCGTTCAAGGGCCTGCGCTCGTTAACTTATGGGCCACGTGGTGCGCGCCCTGCGTGAAAGAGCTACCATCGCTTGCGGAACTGTCTGAGCAGACTGGGCTGCCCATTTATGCGGTCGCCATTGAGCGCGGCAAAGCGGCTAAGCTCAGTGCTTTTTTAGAACAACATAATGCCAGCGCACTGACCCTCCTGCGCGATCCTGATCAGGCTCTTCCTGTAGCCTTGGAGGCACGCGGCGTGCCCGTGACCATGGTGGTAGACGCCCAGGGACGGTTCGCTGCCTATCTCGAAGGCGAGGCCAACTGGATGGAAGTTGAGGCTGTCTCTTTGGCTAAGGCAGTGCTCGGCGGCTGAGCAACTTGCCATAGCCCTGGACTTTATCCGGGATCCCCAGTGTCTTAGGCTCGGTTAGTTACGCCCTGTGGCCAGAAGCCGGCTTGCGATGACGTTAGCCTGGATTTCGCCTGCGCCTTCGAAAACGTTCAAAATGCGCGCATCGCAGAGCACCCGTGAAATTGGGTACTCTAGCGCGTAGCCATTGCCGCCATGGACTTGAACCGCGTTATCCGCTGTTACCCAGGCAACGCGGGCTGCGAGCAACTTCGCCATGCCTGCTTCTAAGTCGCAGCGCTTACCTGAATCTTTCTGGCGGGCGGAATAGTAGGTGAGCTGGCGGGTCATCATGATTTCCACGGCCGCCCAGGCCAATTTATCGGCCACGCGGGGAAATTCATAAATGGATTTGCCAAATTGGTTCCGGTCCAAGCCGTAGCGCAGGCCAAGCTCCAGCGCATTTTGCGCAACGCCGACCGCGCGCGCGGCCGTTTGAATGCGCGCGCTTTCAAAGGTGGCCATCAGCTGTTTAAAGCCCTGGCCTTCTTCGCCGCCGAGCAGGTTTTCAGCTTTCACGTCAAAACCATCAAAGGCGAGCTCATATTCCTTCATACCGCGATAGCCGAGCACTTCAATCTCGCCGCCGGTCATGCCGTCTGCTGGGAAGGGGTGCTCGCAGTTGCCGCGCGGTTTTTCTGCCAGGAACATGGACAGGCCCTTATAACCGGGCGCGTCTGGATTGGTGCGTGCCAGCAGCGTCATCACATCTGTGCGTGCGGCATGCGTGATCCAGGTCTTATTGCCGGTCACTACATAGGTGTCGCCCTCTTTCACCGCCCGCGTGCGCAGGGAGCCCAGATCAGAGCCAGTGTTGGGCTCTGTAAACACAGCTGTTGGCAGGATCTCCGCGCTTGCCAGTTTTGGCAGCCACTGTTCCTTTTGTGCTTGCGTGCCGCCGCATAAAATGAGTTCGGCTGCGATTTCAGAACGTGTGCCCAGCGACCCAACGCCGATATAGCCGCGACTTAGCTCTTCGGAGACCACGCACATGGCCATTTTGCCCATTCCAGAGCCGCCAAATTCCTCAGGGATCGTGAGACCAAAAACGCCCATCTCGCCCATCTCAGAGATGATTTCATCAGGGATGAGCTCGTCTTTCAGGTGCCACTCATGGGCTGGCCCGGTCACTTTTTCATCCACAAACCGGCGGAACTGATCGGCGATCATGTCCATGGTTTCATCCACGCCCAGATTGCCGAAGTGGCCCGTATCGAGCGAATCGCCAATGAAGGCTGCCAGCTCTGCGCGCAGCGCCGTGTCACTGCTACGTTCCTGCAGATCAACCACCATGCTGGTGCGGAAAGCCTCAATCGCAGCGCTCGTCAGGCCCATATCGCGCGGGCGCACGATTTCGCCTTGGTTCATGGCGATGCCGCCATCCATCTGTGCGAGATATTCGCCAAAGCCGATCTCTAAGATCAGTTGCTCCAAGCGGCCAAGTTTACCATCGTCATTCAGCCGCTGCGCCCAATGCAAGGTTTCGCGCAGGGCTTCTAAATAGGTTGCATACCAAGCATAGCCGTGAGCGGCGCGTTGCTCGCCTTCAAGGGCCGCGCGGTCGACCCTGCCATCTACGCATACCCGCGCAGCCACAGCGTCTTTCGCTTTCCGAACCAAAACATCAGCGGCTTCAAGCGCTTGGGCGCACTGGGCCAATAAAGTCTCTTCAAAAGGCAGGTCTTGCGGCTGCGTCGCCATGGCGCGGCTCCTTCTTTTGCGCGTTGTCTCGTTTTATCACATTGCTCGAAAGCGGACTTTAAGAATTGCCTGCTTCTATCGCATCTTCCACTGTACGCAGGCCCGGCACTTTAGATGATACCAAAACGGCCATATTGCCTGGTTTATGCTCATTATTGAGCATCTTGTTGTGCGCCAACGGAATATCTTTCCAACCAAACACTTCCGACATACTCGGGTCAATGCGGCGTTCTATCACAAGTTGGTTGGCCTGCGCAGCTTGCTTTAGGTTTGCAAAGTGGCTGCCTTGAATACGTTTTTGCCGCATCCAGACAAAACGGGCGTCAAACGTGATATTGTACCCGGATGTGCCTGCGCAGAAAACGACCATGCCGCCGCGCTTTACGACAAAGGCGGACACAGGGAATGTGGCTTCGCCGGGATGTTCGAACACTACATCCACGTCATTGCCTTTGCCGGTGATGTCCCAAATCGCTTTGCCGAATTTGCGCACTCGCTTCATGTAGTCGCCGTATACAGCAGGGTCGCTTACCGGCGGAAGCTGGCCCCAGCAATCATAATCCTTGCGGTTGATAACGCCTTTCGCACCAAGCGACATAACAAAATCGCGCTTGGATTCGTCCGATATCACGCCAATCGCATTGGCACCAGCCGCTGCGCAGATTTGCACAGCCATGGAGCCAATGCCGCCGGAGGCCCCCCAAACCAACACGTTATGGCCAGGGCGCAGAATATGCGGGCGGTGGCCAAACAGCATGCGGTAGGCTGTTGCGAGGGTGAGCACGTAGCAGGCTGATTCTTCCCATGTCAGGTGCTTGGGCCGCGGCATCAACTGGCGCGCTTGTACCTTCGCAAACTGCGCGAACGAGCCTTGGGCCGTTTCATAGCCCCAAATGCGCTGGCTGGGCGAGTTCATTGGGTCGCCGCCATTGCACTCTTCATCATCGCCGTCATCTTGGTTGCAGTGGACCACGACTTCATCGCCTACTTTAAACCGCTTTACGCGGCTGCCCACTTTCCAAACGATACCCGCAGCGTCAGAGCCCAGAACGGCATAGTCTGCTTTATGGCCGTCAAACACAGAGACGGGCGTCCCCAGGCACGCCCAAACGCCGTTGTAATTCACCCCCGCTGCCATCACTAAGATGAGCACTTCATCGGGATCAATATCGGGCGTATCAATAACCTCGATCTGCATGGCTTTGTCAGGATTGCCATGGCGTTCCCGTCGCAGTACCCAGCCATACATTTGCGCTGGCACATGGCCTAAGGGCGGAATTTCGCCAACCTCGTAAAGGTCTTTTTTTTCACCATCCCATCCCACACTTGGCGGAGTGACTGCGGCTGAAGCAGCTGGGCTCATGTCCTTATTCTCCCTCGCTCGGCGCCCATATCGTTGTTATCACAGCGCCGTATTCGCTAAAATTTCATGCTTGCGATAGACTATGTGCAGCGGCGGGACAGCCTTCTCAAGAGCAATGCTGCGCTGCGCAATCGTCTGTTGCAATGCAGCGTGTGATATATTATTTCGCATGCTGCGTCCACAGAGAAATTTAAATATAAACTTTTGATTATTGAGTTAATAAAAACACTTTAAGCTTAAAGCTTTGGGGCAGCATAGCTCAAATGAGGGAGATGAAAATGGCCGAATCACAAAGCGCCGCTGCGGCAAAAGATCGGCCATGGCTGATACGCACCTATTCTGGCCATTCCTCCGCTGCTGCGTCGAACGCACTCTACCGCACGAACTTATCGCGCGGGCAAACGGGTCTCTCCGTCGCGTTCGATCTACCCACGCAAACCGGCTATGACAGCGACCATGTGCTTAGCCGCGGCGAAGTAGGCAAGGTCGGCGTCCCGATTTGTCATATTGGCGATCTGCGGACCTTGTTCGACGAAATCCCGCTTGAGCAGATGAATACGTCGATGACGATCAATGCAACAGCGCCTTGGCTTTTGGCGCTGTATGTGGCTGTCGCTGAAGAGCAGGGCGCAGAGCGCTCAAAGCTGAAAGGCACCGTCCAAAACGATATCATTAAAGAGTATCTCTCCCGCGGCACGTATATCTTTCCGCCGGGCCCTTCGATGCGCCTCATTAGCGATGTGGTGGGGTTCACCGTTCAGGAAATGCCGAGCTGGAACCCAACCAATGTGTGCAGCTATCATCTGCAAGAAGCGGGCGCCACGCCGACACAGGAGCTGGCCTTTGCTTTGGCCACAGCCATTGCCGTTCTCGACACCGTCAAAGCCAGCGGTCAAATCGCAGATGATGCCTTTGAGCAAGTGGTGGGCCGCATCTCATTTTTCGTAAATGCCGGCATCCGCTTCGTGACCGAGATGTGCAAAATGCGCGCCTTTTGCGAGCTGTGGGACGACATCACCAAAGAGCGCTACGGTGTCGACAATCCCAAATTCCGCCGCTTCCGCTACGGCGTTCAAGTCAACTCCCTTGGTCTGACGGAACAGCAGCCGGAAAACAACGTCTACCGCATCCTGCTGGAAATGATGGCCGTGGTTTTGTCCAAAAATGCCCGCGCCCGCGCTGTACAGCTGCCTGCATGGAATGAGGCGCTTGGCTTGCCACGCCCATGGGATCAGCAATGGTCCCTGCGGCTGCAGCAGGTCGTCGCCTATGAAACCGATTTGCTCGAATATGGTGATCTCTTCGATGGCAGCCCGGTAGTTCAAGCCAAGGTTGATGCCCTCAAAGAAGAAGCCCTCGCGGAACTGGCAAAAATCGATCAAATGGGCGGCGCTATCGCAGCCATCGAGTCAAGCTATATGAAGTCCGCTCTTGTGCAATCCAACACAGCGCGTCTTGGCGATATTGAGGCTGGGCGGCAGACTGTTATCGGCGTTAATAAATATACAGACACGGCGCCAAGTCCGTTGGTGGAGAGCGATGATGGCGGCATCATGGTCGTCGACGAGGCGGCTGAAAGCGAGCAAATCGGGCGCCTTCAGGCGTGGCGCGCGCGCCGTGATGAAGGCGCAGTCGCCGCTGCCCTTGCTACTTTAGAGACAGCAGCGCGGGGAGACGCAAACATAATGCCGGCCTCCATAGCGCTGGCAAAGGCTGGTGGTACGACTGGCGAATGGGGCGCAGCGCTGCGGCAAGTCTTTGGTGAATACCGTGCGCCCACCGGCGTCGGCGCTGCCAGCTCTGGCGGGTCGGCAGACGGTATTGAAGACGTGATTACCAAGGTGGAAGCGGTATCCGCTAAGCTTGGCCGGCGGCTGAAATTCTTGGTGGGTAAACCGGGCCTGGACGGGCATTCCAATGGCGCCGAACAAATCGCCGTGCGCGCCCGCGATTGCGGCATGGACGTGGTCTATGAAGGTATCCGCTTGACGCCTGAAGAGATCGTCAACGCAGCGTTGGAAGAAAGCGTCCACGTCGTGGGCCTTTCCATTCTTTCCGGCAGTCATGTGCCGTTGGTCAGCGACGTTATGGAACGCATGCGCGCCCAAGGGCTCGGCCACATCCCCGTCATCATCGGCGGCATCATCCCCAAAGATGATGAAGCGACTCTCACGGCGGCCGGCGTCGCTGCAATTTATACGCCCAAAAACTTCGATTTAACCGCCATCATGTCTGATATCGCCGATCTCGTTGGCCGGGCGGAAGCGGCCTAAGGCCGCCGCGACCGCTGCGTCAGCGTACCGCATAAAACCGAGATCAAAGACAGCATTTGGGACGGGGCTGCTGTTCAAACCACACCGTCATCCCTGTGCTTGTCACAGGGACCCTGTGTGTTTTCGATGTGTTAGTTTAGCGGTGGGAGGTAGATCGTCGGGATCCAGGTCTTGGAAGATCGCGGAATGGCCTGATCGCCTCCCACCTTGCCTTTGGCAAACCTGAACAGTTGCTTGGGGCTGTGG
>JBCCAR010000035.1:0-33342 GCA_039814715.1 Pseudomonadota bacterium | reverse complement strand
GAGCCCTTTGCTGCCGTTCAAATCCTCTATCGTCATTGGCCGACTTGATCGGGCAATCCATGGAAAACCCAAGCTGTATGCTTAGAAATAGATACCCCGATCAAGTCGGGGTATGACGGGTCTAATTAAGTAGCAAAGGCAGCAATGTCCCAGCTACAGACAAAAAAACGCCGGGTTACCCCAGCGTTTTTCATTTTTCAAATGGCGCTCAGGTTAGTGGGCTAAGATCGCCAGTAGGAGTAGCGCCACAATGTTGGTGATCTTAATCATGGGGTTCACAGCTGGGCCTGCGGTGTCCTTATAGGGGTCCCCGACTGTGTCACCGGTCACAGCGGCTTTATGAGCTTCAGAGCCTTTGCCGCCGTGGTTGCCATCTTCGATATACTTTTTGGCGTTATCCCATGCGCCGCCGCCGGCGGTCATGGAGAGAGCCACGAAGAGACCGCCAACGATCACGCCAAGCAACATGGCACCTAGCGCTGCAAAGCCTTGCGCTTGGCCAGCGATGGACGTGATTAAGAAGTAGACCACAATGGGCGCCAACACCGGCAAGAGCGATGGGATGATCATCTCACGGATGGCCGCTTTGGTCACCAAATCCACCGTGCGCGCATAGTCAGGCTTAGACGTGCCTTCCATGATGCCAGGGTTGTTGCGGAACTGCTCACGCACCTCTTCAACCACCGCGCTACCTGCACGGCCCACAGCGGTCATGCCCATGGCGCCGAACAGATACGGCAGCAGCGCGCCAAGCAACAAGCCAACCACGACATAGGGGTTAGACAACTGGAAATCGACCGTGACGTCAGAGAAGTAGACCGACAAGTCAGCGTTATACGCGCCGAACAACACCAGCGCGCCAAGACCGGCCGACCCAATAGCGTAGCCTTTGGTCACCGCTTTGGTGGTGTTACCCACGGCGTCCAAAGCGTCTGTGCGTTCGCGCACTTCTTCTTCAAGACCCGCCATCTCAGCAATCCCGCCAGCATTGTCCGTCACTGGGCCATAAGCGTCTAGCGCGACAACCATGCCTGCAAGAGCGAGCATGGCTGTGGCGGCAAAGCCAAGCCCGATAAGGCCAGCCAGCATATAAGCCGCAATGATGCCAACGCAGATGACAATGGCAGGCAAAGCCGTCGATTCCAGAGAAATCGCCAGCCCTTGGATCACGTTGGTGCCGTGGCCAGTTTCAGACGCTTTGGCAATGGACTGCACCGGGCGATATTCAGTGCCCGTGTAATATTCTGTGATCCAGATGATCAAGCCCGTCACGGCGAGCCCGATCATGCCGCACCAGAACAAGTCCATGCCAACAATCGTCCGCTCAACGCCGCCAAACTCCAAAATCATGGCCGTGTCCAATCCGGTCACAAAGCTGGTGGAGAAGAAGATAAGCGGGATTGAGAGAACTGCCGTGACAAGGAAACCCTTATAGAGCGCGCCCATAATGGACTTGCTTGCGCCAAGTTTGACGAAATAGGTTCCCACAATCGATGTTAAAATGCAGACACCGCCGATCAAGAGCGGCAGTGTCATAAGAGCAAGCGCAGTTTCCGTCGTTTTCGCATACAGCGCAGAAAGCACCATGGTAGCGCCTACGGTCACCACATAGGTCTCAAACAAATCGGCCGCCATGCCAGCGCAATCGCCAACATTATCGCCAACATTATCAGCGATCACAGCCGGGTTGCGTGGGTCATCTTCGGGAATGCCTGCTTCGACCTTACCAACCAAATCCGCGCCGACATCGGCGCCTTTGGTAAAGATACCGCCGCCAAGACGGGCAAAGATGGAAATTAGAGAGGCGCCAAACCCAAGGGCGACAAGCGCGTCGATCACCGCGCGGCTTGTGGCGCTTTCACCTTGAATGACAATGAGAAAGTAGAAGTAACCAGCAATGGCCAAGAGCGCGAGGCCTGCAACCAGCATGCCTGTGATCGCCCCGGCTTTAAACGCAAGCGTTAAGCCGGACTGCAATCCCCCGCGCGCCGCTTCGGCTGTGCGTACATTGGCTTGCACAGAAATCTTCATGCCAATAAAGCCCGCGACGCCGGACAAAACGGCGCCTAACACAAAGCCAATGACGGGGTAAGTACCTAAGAAGACGCCGATCAAAACAGCGACGATAACCCCAACAACAGCAATAGTGCGGTACTGCCGGCCAAGGTAGGCATTGGCCCCTTCTTGAATGGCTTGAGCGATTTCCTGCATTTTCTCGTTGCCGGCGCTTGCATTCATCACGGATTGACGCGTGACGATGCCATACACAACGGCGAGGAGACCGCAGATGATTGCGATCCATAGAGCGGTCATACTGACTCCCTTTTCTTTCTCGTAAAGTGCCGGCCAGGAAAGGCATATGCGCCTTCGTAGCCATGACGGCACGTCTTGAATTGAAGTGAACGCCCGAGATTGCCCCCTAAGCGACTCCACGCGGACTGTAGGAAGGCCTTGCGGACAAGGCAAGCGGACTTTTCAAACAGTTCTAAGGGACGAGAACCGGCTTGATCGTGATGCCAGCCTCGCTATCGCGCGCAGCTTGATTGATGGCATCCAGCGGATAGCGTTTGGTAAAGCGCTCGAGCGGGAATTGGCCGCGTTGATACAAATCGACCATATGCGGGATCAGAATATCGGGAACCGCATCGCCTTCGATCACACCTAAAATGCGTTTGCCAAAGATGATGGTGGACGCATCCACAGCGATCTCGGCGCCAGGCGCGCTCACGCCCACGACGGCGATGGACCCAGGAATAGCAAGCGCGTCAATGCCTGCCCGGATCACGGTGGGGACACCCGTCGTCTCTAGAGCGAAATCCGCGCCGCCGCCAAGGGCTGCTTGAACGCCTGGTACAATGTCTGTCTCGCTCCCATTTACAGTGTGGGTAGCGCCAAGATCGCGCGCGATTTCTAGACGCGATGGATGCCGATCTACGGCAACAATTTTGGAAACGCCCAATGATTTAGCCGCCATAATCCCGCTGAGGCCAACACCGCCGACGCCGTAGACGACGAAGTTGCTTCCAGGATCGGGCTTTAAAACGTTAAAGACGGCGCCAGCACCCGTCAGCAAGCCACAGCCTAGCGGGCCAAGCTGGGTTAAGTCACACTCTGCGGGGACTTTAACGACATTGCGCTCGCCTGCGACGGCATAGGTCGCGAAGGAGGATTGACCAAAAAACATGCCATGAACTTTTGTGCCAGACGCGTCGCTCAGAGGAGAGGAGCCATCCAAGCGCCCACCGCTAAAATTGAGACGGAAGATTTGCTGGCAATAGCTCGGGACACCTTTCATGCAGGATGGGCAGCCGCCGCACGACAGATATGACATGACGACTGAATCGCCCGGCGCCACTTTCGTCACCCCGGAGCCAACGGCATCCACAATGCCCGCCCCTTCATGGCCCGGTACAATCGGCATCGGCGCAGGCATATGACCATCGCGGACAGACAGGTCGGTATGGCATAGGCCCGTCGCTGCAACTTTGACCCGCACTTCGCCGGGACCAGGCTCTTCCAACGTCAATGTTTCAATCGAAAAAGGCTTGCCAACCTCACGTAAGACTGCGGCTTGAATTTCCATTGGGTGTTCTTTCCCTCAGCGGTATCAGCGGCGCACTGGCCCTGACAAATGCTCGTGGACTATGCGCCAGTCGTCGCTTTTGCGCCAGATGAGAGTGACCTGCTGGGCCCCTTCCAAGCGCTCGCCGGTTTCTTGGTCATCTGCAGATACGCCAAGTATGAGCCGGGTCCAAGCCACCTCTCCGACTACTGTGATTTCCAAGCAATCCTCGAGCCAACACTTGAAATCGTTTAAACGCTTGAGCGCGCCAGTCCAATTGGCAGCAAATGTATCCCAGCCTTCCATGACGGATGTCGACGGCATGAGAGTATCAAAGGCTGTAAAGGCATCAGTGTTGTCGTACAGGGCGCCAATTGCGGCATCATCAAAGCCGTCGTCCCCAACGCTCCAAACGTCAAATATCTCGTCTATGCGCTGCGTAATCCGGTCTTTGTCGGCCTGGCCCATAACGCCCCCCAAATTGCTTCAAGCTTAAAGCAAGTTAACAGGAGTTTATTCCAGGTCAAGACTGGCGCTTGGCCTTAAAGCCGAACCGCTTCTGTAATGTGCGCGGCAATCACCTTATCGGTTTTAAGATAAGCGTTGATGGCTTTTGCAATGCGCGAAGCTGACCCGTCGTAATCAACTTTATGGCCATCATCGGAGAAGCTCACGCCTTTGCGCGTGACAGCTAAATTGATCGCGTGGCGCACCATGGGCAGACGGTCCCTGACCCAGTCTTGATCGTCTTCATCTTCCACCTGGAGGCGGATATACATGGTGACATGACCCACCACATGCAACTGTTCAGCGATGAGCGGCGCGCTGACGCGGTCAACATCCACAAAAACTGGTTTTTTCTTGGCGAGCTTCGCCTGCATGGCAGCGGCCTTAGCCTCAGCCGTTTCGGCGACTGGCTCGCCTGTTGGTGCAAGAAACATGAAATAGCCTGCAGCGCCGCCGCCGCCAAGCACCAGCCCAGCAACCAGGGTTATAATCATGGGGAGCTTGGAGCGTTTGGGCGCCTCAGCGGGCTGAACGTCCGCTCCTTCTTCGCTCTCATCTGCCATCTGCTCTATGCTTCCGTTGCCATGTTATGCGTGCTGCCAGCCGGTGCGGGAAAGCAAAAGCTCTGATCCATCGGGTTTTAAAACCACGACGGGCGAGCCATCTTTACTGGCGGCGCGCATAACGCCTATTCGCGACAGGGTAAGGCCCAAGCTTTCAGAAAGGGTAAAGATGGCGCTGCGAACGCTGGGCGCTGCAGTAAAGGCAAGTTCATAATCATCGCCGGCGGTTATCGCGTCTTCCGGCGATAAGGGCAGGCCAGAGGGAATTGGAACATCTGCCAGTTGCAGGGCGGCAGCGCAGCGCGACGCCTGCGCAAGATGGCCAACATCGGCGACCAAACCATCGGATACATCGATCGCAGCGCTTGCCAGCCCAACGAGCGCCCTGCCAAGGTCCAAGCGCGGTGTAGGCGCTTCATAGGCATCAAGCCAGCGCTCTCGCACGGGCGCTTTGCCCAGAGCTTGCGCAAGCCCAGCCGCAGCGGCCCCAATAACGCCGGAGACGTAGATATCATCGCCGGCGCGCGCACCGCTGCGCCGAAGAGCAGCGCCTTTCGCAATAGCGCCAATGATGGTGATGGAGATACTAAGATCATGAGGCGCCTTAACGCTGTCCCCGCCCCATAAAGACAGGCCATAGGCTTGCTGGTCCTCCCATAGAGCTGCGGCAAAACCAGCGATCCAGCGCTCATCCAAAGCAGCGGGTAGGGATAGCCCAAGAAGATATCCGAGTGGCCGCGCGCCCATGGCAGCAAGATCAGACAGGTTTGGCCGTAAACTCCTGCGGGCGGCAACGGCCGGTACGCACCCTATAGGAAAATGCACACCAGCGATCGCCACATCTTTTGCAAGGACGAGGTCCTCACCAGGCAGCGCTGCCATGAGGGCTGCATCATCGAGCAGACCAAGCCCCTCTGGCCCCGCCAGGGGCGCAAAGTAGCGGGCAATGCGGCTAAATTCGTCCATGCGCCTAGCGGCGTAGTTCCGTCGCCAGCCGGTCAAGTAAACCATTGACAAATTTCGGTTCTTGGTCGTCATAAAAGGCGTGCGCGACATCTACATACTGCGTGATGACGACGGCTTTGGGCACGTCCAGACGGTCCATCAGTTCATAGGCCCCTGCTCTCAGGATTTGAAGAACAAGTGGATCAATGCGCTCTATGCGCCAATTGCTTGCAAGGCGGGCGGCAATGACTTCGTCATAGCGTTCGGGACGGGCGGCGACAGCTTTGACGATATCGCTAAAGAAGGCTTCATCCGCCTGCGGAAAGGGAATGCCGTCAAATTCCGTCCCAAAGCGAAAATCACGGAACTGCGTGATGACTGCGTCGGCTTTGTCTTCGCTGCGAGACAATTGAAACAAGGCTTGAACTGCAGCCAAACGCGCAGCTGCGCGCGAGCCCTTCGGCGCAATACTCGGGCCGGTGTCAGCAGCGTCTGCTGTCATTGTGTAGAGCCTTTCGCATGCCTCAAAAAAGCAGAGACTTTATTGTTTGGTTGTTGCCGACAAGTTTCCGACAAAGTCTTCAAAGTCTTTCGCTTCGCGGAAATTCTTATAGACGGAGGCAAAGCGCACATAGGCTACTTTGTCTAAGCTCTCCAAGCCCTCCATGGCGAGCTGACCAATCACATCAGCAGAGATTTCGCTTTCGCCCATGCTTTCCAGCCGGCGCACAAGTCCATTGATCATCCGCTCCACCCGCTCAGGTTCGACCGGGCGCTTGCGTAAAGAAATATTGATGGAGCGTTCCAGCTTTTCCCGCTCGAACGGCACTTTGCGGCCGGACCGCTTGACCACTGTTAATTCACGCAGCTGTACGCGCTCAAAGGTCGTAAAGCGCGCGCCGCAAGCCGTGCAAGACCGGCGGCGGCGAATGGCCGACGCGTCCTCAGTCGGACGCGAATCCTTCACTTGCGTATCTTCATTGCCACAGAATGGGCACCGCATGGCGTCTTGGCCCCTTTATGCTGCGACCAAGAGCCGCTTCACCTACGATATATAGATAAAGCGCTAAATCGCTGCGTTGTAAATGGGAAACGCTTTGCAAAGGGAAGAAACCTTTTCGCGCACGTCTGCTTCAACGCCGTGATTGGCCTCTTCACCATTGGCGGAAAGACCATCCACGACCTTAGCAATCATCTCGCCAACCAAGCGGAATTCAGCGCTGCCAAACCCGCGTGTCGTGCCAGCGGGTGTGCCAAGGCGGATGCCGGATGTCACAAATGGTTTGGCTGTATCAAAGGGAACGCTGTTTTTGTTGCATGTAATATGCGCGCGTTCGAGTGCCTCATCTGCGGCTTTGCCTGTGACGCCTTTTGGGCGTAGGTCGACCAAGACAACATGGGTATCCGTGCCGCCTGACACTATATCGCAGCCCGCCGCCTTCAGCGTGTTGGCTAAAACCTGAGCGTTTTCAATGACTTTAGCCGAATAGTCTTTGAATTCAGGGCGCAGCGCTTCGCCAAATGCGACCGCTTTAGCAGCGATGACATGCATCAGCGGTCCGCCCTGCAAACCAGGGAAAACGGCAGAGTTAAATTTCTTGCCCAGTGCCTCGTCGTTGCTGAGGATCATGCCGCCGCGCGGGCCGCGCAATGTTTTGTGGGTCGTCGTGGTAACGACATGGGCATGCGGCACCGGGCTGGGGTGAACACCGCCCGCAACAAGGCCGGCAAAGTGCGCCATATCCACATGAAGATAGGCGCCAACTTTATCCGCAATCTCGCGAAAGCGCGCAAAGTCAATTTGGCGCGGATAGGCTGAGCCACCGGCGATAATGATTTTGGGCTGGTGCTCAACAGCAAGTGATTCGACTTCATCATAGTCGATCAAATGTGTGTCGCGGGTCACACCATATTGAACCGCATTGAACCACTTTCCTGATTGCGCGGGCGCAGCGCCGTGTGTGAGGTGGCCGCCGGCCGCAAGGGACATGCCTAAAATCGTGTCGCCCGGCGTGGTGAGAGCCAGCATGACCGCGCCATTGGCCTGCGCGCCCGAATGGGGCTGCACATTTACATAGGCGCAATCAAACAGCTCTTTGGCACGCTCGATGGCCAGAGCCTCTGCGACATCCACATGGGCGCAGCCTTGATAGTAGCGCTTACCGGGATAACCCTCGGCGTACTTATTGGTCATCACAGAGCCCTGCGCTTCCATCACAGCACGTGAGACGATGTTTTCAGACGCGATCAGTTCGATTTGATCTTGCTGGCGCTCAAGCTCGCCCTCAATAGAGGCAAATACAGCTTGATCACTGTCCGCAAGGGATTGGTCAAAAAAGCCTTCCGGGCGGATCATAAAATCTTGTTTTGTGGCCATATTAAAACTGTCCTTGGCAGCGCGCACGCGCTTATTGTTGGATTTGAGTGGCTGTTTATACTTGCAAGGTCGGATTGGCCAGCTTGTTAACCCGGCGTTGATGTCGCCCCCCAGCGAATTTCGTTTCCAAAAACTCACGCACACAGTCCTTGGCCACATCATCGCCCGTTAAACGATCGCCCAGCGCAAGCACATTGGCATCGTTGTGCTCGCGCGACAGCCGGGCCATCAATCCATTGGTGACCAGCGCGCAGCGAATGTCGGGGTGCCGGTTGAGAGCGATTGAAATCCCAATGCCAGACCCGCAGATTGCTATGCCGCGGTCAGCCTTGCCCTCCGCAATCGCGGCGGCAAGCTTGTAGCCAAAGTCAGGATAATCGACTGATTTTGTTTCAACCGGACCAAGATCAAGCGGCGTATAGCCAAGCTCGGCCAGGTAATCGGTGACAATAGCCTTTAGGCGTATCCCAGCGTGGTCCCCCGCGAGGGCTATCGTTTTTGCTATGCTCACACCGTCTTCCCCAAAACTGTACAATACTATTCTAACCCTAAAGTGGCTAAGGGCGCTATGAATGACAGGTATTTTCCACGCTTTTATAGGCGCAGAGGCTAAACCTCAATCCCGCGGCGCGGCGGCGGGCCCACTTCCGCCTCGGTTTTGCCAAGAACATATTCCAATTTGCGAACGGCGACTTGCTCAAGTTGGCGCTGAGACGCGGCCGGACTACCAACGATGGATACCTCTGTGCCTGTCAAAGGGTCAATTGCGCTGACTTTAACAGCGCCGCGCGCTTGCACAAATTCAAGCAAATAGCCGCGATCGTTCATAGAAGCAGGCACGCCGTCTTTCACCTTTCAACGCTCTGGGCCCAGAACTGGTATGCTAAAACCAGTTGCAGCCAGCTTAATGGAAAACAAAAGGTTTCTAGCGTTCTTTGCATGACGCGCCCTGGTTTTTCCAGTTTACTTTGTCATCGCCGCCCGCTTAGCCTGCAATCACCCGCAGCATGAAAGGGGATCATTCTTGCAGGGATTATTCACCCAGACACAAGAAGCCTATGTGACGCTTGGCGTTTTAGCAGCGCTGTTCGTTGGGTTTGTGCTCGAGCGCTATCCACCCGCCGTCTTAGCAATCACGGCCGCTGCCTTGCTGCTGGGGCTTGGTATCTTAGAAACGCAGGCAGCGCTGGACGTGTTGTCTAACAGCGCTCCAGCCACAATCGCCGCTATGTTTGTGTTAAGCGCTGCGCTGGTGCGCACCGGCGTCCTCTCCTTATTCAGCAGTTATTTCACTCGCATGGCGCGCCGCCTGCCCTTCGCGGTTCGCCCCGGCATCTTGTTGTCAAGCATGGGCGCGTCTGCTTTTGCAAACAACACGCCTGTTGTGCTGGTCATGATCCCCTTAGTCACAGGCATTGCGCGCACCATCAAAAGCTCAACCTCCAAACTGCTCATTCCGCTCAGTTACTCTGCCATCGTCGGCGGCACGTGTACGCTTATTGGCACGTCAACAAATATCCTTGTGGACGGGGTTGCGCGCGATGCTGGTGAGGCGGCATTCTCAATGTTCGAAATTACGCCTGTTGGCCTCGTTTTGTGCTTTTGCGCTGGCCTTTATTTGTGGCTTGTTGCGCCAAAGCTGCTCCCTAACCGCACAACAGTCTCTAACGCCCTGCCAGATCGGGCCCCGCAGCGCTTTTTTGTTGAAGTACTGATCCCGCATGATTCGGAACTGGTGGGCCAAACAGCAACGGAGGTCGGCCTGTTCCGCGCTGGCGATCGCCGCTTGGTTGACGTGATCCGCAATACCACGTCTCTGCGCCGCGCCATGAAAGACGTTGTGCTGCAGCCGGGGGACCGCGTCGTTTTAAAATCGTCCGTCACTGAAATTATGACCATGCGCGACAATCAAGCGCTGCAGCTGGAACGCCAGGAAGACAGCCAGGTCACCGATGATTTGATCGAACAAGTGACGGCGCGTCAGGCCATGGTTGTGGAGGCGTTGATTGGTCCCAAATCGAAGTTCCTGGGCAGAACACTGCGCCAAATCCGTATGGCGCGCCGTTACGGTGTCTACCCCTTAGCGCTCCACCGCCAAGGTGAAAATGCCACGTTGAAGCTTGATGATACGCCGCTGCAAGTCGGCGACACGCTCTTGCTCGAAGGGGCCCCAGATGACCTCTCCCGCCTCAACGAAGAAGCGGACCTGCTCAACCTGACAGAACCAAGCACCAAAGGCTTCCGGCGGAGTAAGGCGTGGATTGCCTTTGCAGTGATCGCTGGTGTGGTTGCGCTTGCAGCCTTTGACGTACTGCCAATCTTCTCGCTGGCCATCATCGGCATGGTCGCCGTGCTGCTCGCCCGCTGTATAGATATGGAAGAAGCAATGGACTCAATCGACTGGCAAATCATCGTGCTGATTTACGCGATGCTCGCTGTTGGCGCCGCGCTATCAGACACGGGCGCTATCGCCTTGGTGGTCGAAGGCCTCAAGCCAGCGCTTGAACGCCTTCCGCCGGTGGCAATCTTGGCAGCAGTCTTCGCCCTCTGCTCAATCATAACGGAGACTGTGACCAACAATGCAGTGGCCGTGATCATGACGCCCGTTGCCATCGGGCTTGCCAACCAGCTTGGCTATGATCCACGACCCTTCATTGTAACGGTGATGTTTGCAGCTAGCGCAAGTTTCGCAACGCCCATCGGCTATCAAACCAATACGCTCGTCTACAGCGCTGGCGGATATCGCTTCGCCGACTTCATTAAAGTCGGCCTGCCGATGAATGTCATCGCAGGGATTGTCGTTGTGGTGATGTGCCCCATGATTTGGCCGCTTTGAGTCCAAAGCTGCCGCTGAGTTGCGCTTTTAAGGATGTCCGCTTCGATCCACTTGCGGACATAAGTCCTATGTGTGAAATTCAGAGAGCGGGTCTTTTGGAAAGCACTGATCGATGACGTCCGACGAAGAGATACGTTACTACTGGCGATTGAGGTGGCTGAGCTCGATTCAGGCGTTTTGCGATACGGAGGTTCAAGCAAAATGTTGGTTGAATCCCGAAGAACGCAATCCACATTACTCCTTCATTGAATGCATGTGTTGCTATTTTGATGACGCCTTTATGAGCGAGGAAGACGTATTTGAGAGACGGGTTGCACGCCAGCATATGACCAACGAAGAAGTCGATGCTGTGGCACAGTTTCATTCTATGGCCGAGGCATATCAGAGCCCTAACAATGACGACTACGATGTAAGGGCGATCCTCTCCGATCACAAATGGCATGAAGTTGTCAAAGCAGCTCAAAATGTGGCGCAGAAGCTTCTAAAACTGCTCAAAACGCCTGAAGAGAAAGATGCGCTAACTCTGCCACTGCAGTGGAGCGAACTGGAAAAAGGCGGCTGGGAGGCAGAGTTTCCAAGATCGCCTTGACCGAATTGCCTAGCTTGCTTCTTTACAGGCTGGCACTAGCGGCATTCTGTGCTGGGTGCGGCTTTCACTTTCCAGGCAAACCAGACACTCTTCGCAGCCGCACTCAACGGCAGCTCTGGTCCCAACATTGACAATGTATTCCTGCTAACCGGCCGCCGCACGGTGTGTTAAAAGCAGCTAGGTATAGCGCAATTGATCCGTCCAGAAGCGCTCAATGTCGCGCAAGGAATTGCGGGTTTGGCGCAGCTTGTCTAAATCCATGACATTGCGCTTGAGCATTTCTTCAAGATGCTCGTCGTACAGTTCGTCAATGAGTTCGCAAATTTCCATGCCGCGCTCTGTTAACGAGATACGGACCGACCGGCGATCGTGCTCAGAGCGCTTGTTGGTCATATAGCCTGCTTCAATCAGTTTCTTCAGGTTATAAGAAACGTTGGAACCAAGATAATAGCCGCGGCTGCGCAGCTCGCCGGCGGTTACCTCAAGGGAGCCGACATTATACAGCAGCAGTGCTTGAACTGAGTTGATATCCACACGGTTCATTTCTTCCAGGCGCACTTTAATGACGTCTAAGAGCATGCGGTGCAGGCGTTCAACCAGCTGCATAGCATCTAGAAACGTTGGCTTCGTCTGCGCAATCAGCAGCTCTGCGTCGACCGGCTGGTCCGTTGGTTGCAAACCAGACATGATGATCCCTCACTCACTAAAAACAGGCGATGTACTTTCCGCTTAGCCCCCAGTATGAGCATGGGCCAATAAAGAAACGTTAACGCGGCAACGCTTTGCCATGCCGCGCAGCCAGGAGATAAAGGTGGCATCAGCGCCCAGTGTAAAACGTGCCCGTAATGAAGCAGAAAAGGACCTGCGGCGGCGCGCAATTTTGAATGCAGCACTCGACCTATACGAAGCCGTTGGCCTGGCCCAAGTGCGCGTTGATGCCATTGCGCGCAAAGCTGGCATCGCGAAGGGCACGGTCTATCTATATTACAAGAGCCGTGAAGGTATCTTCATTGATATTTATGAAGAAGCCTTTGCCGATTGGTTGATCAGTTTTGCCAAGCGGCCTGAACTATCAACCGAAGGCGCGCGCGAGCGGATCGCCTCCATTATTGCAGCGCATTATCTTGAAAATGGACGCTTTTCGCAGCTCCACAGCGCCCTGGGACACGGCATATGGACCCCGCTTGCGCCCGAAGAAAAAACGGCCGCCATGGACGTGCTTCAGCCCGGACAGGACGCTTTCATTGATTTCCTCGCCCGCGCCCTTGGCATCTCCGCCAAAGAAGCCGCAACGCGGGCAAAGGCCGTGCTCGCCATCTTGGCTGGATACAGCCAGTTAAGCTTGCTGCACGGTGATGACGAAGGGCTGCTAACGACCATGATCGACCATCAGCTGCGCGCGCTTTAACGTTAACGCGCGCCGCTGGTTGGGGTGGCCGCTTGCACCGTGACGCTTCCAATGTCTAAAGCTTCTATGGATTCGCGAATTTGAGCTGCATCGCCCATGATCAGCCAGGTAATCCGATCTGGGCGAATCACATCTTCCGCAGCCGCCATCAACTGCTCTAAATCCAATGAGCGGAACTTCTCAGGAAGGCTTTCAACATAACTGTCGGGGCGGGCAAAGGTTTTGTTGCGTAACATTGACCCTAAAACCGCTGAGGCCGTTTCAAATTGGCCGGGCAGTTTACGAACAGAGTTTTTGACGACGCGCTCCATTTCAGCGTCCGTTACAGGCCTTGTGCTGATGTATTCATTTAGCTCTTTCAATAGCTCTGCGACCGAATCGGCCGTGCGATCTGCTTGAACGGGCGCATACACAATGAAAGGACGCTGGCCCTTTGCATCGCGCAGGAACGTACGCGCGCCATAAGCCCAGCCTTTGTCTTCACGCAGGTTCATGTTCACCCGCGCCGTAAATTGCCCGCCGATCACATTATTCATCGCATTGATCGCGATGTTGTTCTGTGCGCTCGTCGGCGGGGCAAGAACGCCGCCGAGAATCAAGGACTGCGGCGAGCCGGGACGGTCCACAATGATGACTCGGCTTTTTTCTGCGAGCGCGACTTGCCCAATGTTCTTCACACCAAGAGGCGCTTTGGGCGTTTTCCATTTGCCGAAATTCTCTTCCAAAAGCGGCAAAAAGTCAGCCAATGTTGTATCGCCAACGGCAAAAATCGTTGCGTTGTCGGGGCGCAGCCATGCGTCTTTATAGGCTTTCAAATCATCAACGGTGAACGCTTGAACGGCTGCAGCCTCGCCAGCGCCGCTGAGCGGAACGCCATAAGGGTGCCCCTCCCCATAAAGCAGCGGCGGCAATAACCGAAGGCCGATGGACTGCGGGTCCGACAGCTCTGCATCAATACCGGCCAAAACCTGCCTGCGCACCCTGTCGAGGTCCTCCTGCGCAAAGCGCGGATCGCTAACAACGTCCCGCAGAAGCGCTAAAGATGGTTTCACATTCTCTTTGAGCGCAGACATGGAGGCTGTGGCCGTATCTAGGGACGCATAAGTGCTTAAGCTTGCTCCAAGGCGTTCAAGCTGCGCGCCGAGCGCTAAAGCGTCTAGCGAGCCAGTCCCTTCATCGAGCATGCTCATGGTTATGTTTGAAAGGCCGAGCTTGCCCGCACTATCAGCCGCATAGCCTGCATCAAACTGCAAAGCGACGCGGATGATGGGCACTGTTGAGCGCTGAGCGAAGACAACTTCGACACCGTTCGACAGCGTTGCGCGTTCGATATCCGGAAAATCAATATCTGGCGACGCTGCAACAGCCGGCAAGCGCGATCGGTCAGCACCTTCACTAGCGGCCTTCCCTTCGTCGTATGGCAAGGTGGTCAGCTGGTAATAGCCCTCTTCCAGCCAATCGCTAGCGAGCTCTTTCAACTCTTTGGGTGTGGTCTCTTCGGCCCACTGCATCTCCGTTTTGTAAAAACCGGGGTCGCCAGCGTACAGCGCGCCTTGGGCCAGCGTGGTCGCTTTACCGCCAAAACCGCCCACACGCTCTAACCCGCGAATTTGCGCCGCGCGGATACGGGTTTTCACGCGGCTGAGCTCATCCTTCGTTGGGCCGCCTTTTAAAAACTCTTCCACCACCTCATCGATCAAATCGTTCACGCGCTGCGGCTTAACACCAGGCTTGATGTCGACTTGAATTTCAAACTGGCTGGTGAGTTCAAAGGGCTGCACACCAGCATAAACGGACGTGGCCACCTGCTCATCAAAAATCAGTTTCTTGTAGAGCCTAGAGTTCTTACCGCTGCCAAGAATTGCGCCAGCGACATACATCTTTGTCGCTGTTTCCTCAACTCTTCCCGGCAAGTTCCAAATGCGCTGAATACGTGCCTGCGGAACGCGGTCTTCCATGGTGTCGTAGACGTTTTCTTCCAGCTCCGGCACCCAAGACTTCAGCTTCGGCAGTGGCGGGCCGGCCGGAATGTCAGCGAAGTATTTTTCAACAAGCGGCCTTGCCGTTTGCGCATCAATGTCTCCGGCCAGGACCAGCACAGCATTGTTGGGCCCATAAAACCGCTTAAACCAGTCTTTCACATCATCCAGGCTGGCGTCGTTTAAGTCCTCCATAGAGCCAATAGTGGACCAGCGATAGGGGTGCCCCTCTGGATATAGCCCTTTTAAAACTCGGTATTCAGAAAGACCATAGGGCTGGTTATCGCCCTGGCGTTTCTCATTTTGCACCACGCCGCGCTGGTTATCGAGTTTTTCTTGTGTAATCGCCCCCAGCAGATGGCCCATCCGATCAGATTCTAAGAACAGTGCGAGCTCCAGGGCCGGCGTGGGCACATTTTGAAAATAGTTGGTTCGGTCAAACCACGTGGTTCCATTCAGAGATGTAGCGCCGACTTCTTCTAGCGGCTCAAAATACTCTGCGTCGTGATTTTCAGAGCCATTGAACATCAGATGTTCAAACAAATGCGCGAAACCCGTCTTGCCCTTGGGCTCGTCTTTTGACCCAACATGATACCAAATGCTAACGGCGATTATCGGCGCTTTGCGATCCTCGTGAACAACGACCCGCAGCCCGTTGGGCAGCGTAAATTCCTCATAGGCAATGTCGACATCCGCGCTGGCGGTGGACGCGGGGAGAATCAATAAAAGAGTTATCGCTAGAGATAGAAAGACACGCATGGTTGAGACCTCGTCGAGTGGGGCTACGGAACAAAGACGTATAGGCGAAAAACGTGGATACAATCCCACTCAGTGTATTATCTGCTAAAGCGAGGCGATTTTGCGGCAAGATGCCTCGCACATATACTGGCGAGCGACACATCGCTATTGCGATTTTCCCATCATTTTATCAATCACCTGACTGGCCGCCTCGCCAGCCTTCTCCATCATGCTTTTGTCCGCATCGGCGCCTTCTGCAGTAATATCTGCAACCAGCGCGTCGACACGGGCCTGCGCGGCTTGGGCCGTTTTTGCAGCCTCAGCGGCAGCCTTTTCCCTGCCTGCAAGAGCTGTTTCCAGCTTCGCTTTCTTAGCCTGCGCTGTCTCTAAATCCGACTGCGCTTTTGCTTTCGCGCTGGCCGCATCTGCGAGCGTTTCTTGGCTTTCGGCGATCACTGACACGGCCTCTTCAAGCATCTCCTCCGCCTCAGTCTTATCGCTTTGCGCTTTTTCAAGGATCACTTGCGTATCAGCGATACTCTCGTTTGCGTCGTCAAGACCCTGTTCAGCGTCCCTGATTGCCGCCTGTTGGTCTTCTAATTGCTCTTCAGCGGGCTCTAGCGCTGCTGCGGCTATATCTTCAGCCGCCTGCGCTTCAGCCAATGCCAAACGGGCTGCCTCAAGGTCTTTCAATTTCGCTGCTTTTTCCGCCGCAGCAGTCTCAGCGGCCAAACGCGCTTTTTCAGCGTCAGCAGCGGCCCGTTTTACGTCTTGCTCGGCTTTGGCTTTCGCTGCCGCTTCGGTTTTAGCTTGAGACTGCACATCTGTGAGCTGGGTTGCCAAAGCAGACTGTTGCGCCAAGCTTTCGTCGGTGGCCGCGTCTGCTTGCGCGAGAGAGACAGCGGCCGCGCCGGAGACTGCCTCAGCGGAGAAAGATGTTTCTGGTGGCGGCAGGGCTGATCTATTGGTTTTCTGCGGCGCTGCTTTAGCAGCCTTGAGAGCGGTGAGTGCTGCAGCGCGCGCTTTCTCAGCGTCGGCCAGCGCTTTTTCAGCCGCCTGCAGCGCGCCGTCCACTGCTTCTCTCGGATCGACATCACGCAGCTTGGTCTGCCGCGGGGTCTTTTCCGCAGAGACAGTCACTGCCTGCTTATCCTTTGCTTGCGAATTACCGCTGGCTGACCCTGCAACAACCTCATCGCGCGCTTTCAACGCCGAATCGCGCGCTATTTCTGCGGCTATGAGCGCTTTTTGAGCCTCTTTCAAAGCTCCTTTCACAACCTCTTCTTTCGCTTTCGCTGACGGGCGCGCGGCGGTATTGGAGCGCGTTACCTGTATAAGGCTTTGCGTTTCAAAGTTATAGGTCCACACATCCCCCGAAATTCTCGGGCTCTTGATGCTGATTTGAAGCACGGGCGCATCCTGCGCCAACTCAATTTCATACATACCGCGCGGTACGTCAGGCAGATTGACCAATCGGTTTTTCTTAAGGTCCCTGACCGTCAGCGCACGATCTCCGCCCTCATTCACCAGCCAAGCAATATAGCGATTACCGCCGCCTAAACTGATCTGCTCGATATCAGCCGCCGGCGCTTCCAAGCGCGTCAACTCGCCTGATGTAAGATCATAGTAAGCTAGAGCTTTAAAATCGCGGTTCAGGCTCGTCGCCATATAAAAGCCTGCGCCGTCTTTCGTCCATGCAAACGCATGAAATCTAGCAGGATCGGCTGGCTCATAAATAGAGACCATCGTCTCAGTTTTTGTGTTGAAGAGATGCAGGTCTGCGCGGTCTTCACCGCGCGTGTGGGTCACGACAACATAGTCGCCGCCTGGTTGCCAAGCATGTGGTATCCATTCGCCTTTGCCATTGAATACACGTTTGGCAGCACCACCCTCTAAGGCCTGTATGTAAAACGCATACTCATCGCTACCTTTGGCCGTACTGGCGAAGATGAAGGCGCTTCCATCGCTTGAAAAATCGCCAAACCGAGACAAGCCTTGGCCAGTGCCTTTGAGCGGTGTCGCTTCTGCGCCATCGGCAGAGATCAAAGAATAAGTGTGACGCTCATTGCCATCAACATCTGAGCGCACGACGAGTTTTGAACTGTCAGGCGTCCAATGGAAATCCCTGACCGGGCCGCCTTTGATCAGCTGACGCGGCTTGCCCCCTGTTGCAGGAATCGCCCAAAGCTGCGGAATGCCTGCGGCGTCCATTTCAAAGGCAATGATTTTGCCATTGCGAGACAGTGTTGCATTTGATGCCGCACGCACCTGGCCAAACTCGTTTAAAACTACTTCAGCCGACCCTGACGTTGCAGCAACGCTGGCAGCGATGACCCTTGCGTGGGGCCAATCAGCGGCATCACTCGCTTGCGCTGTTAAGGCCATACATAAAAAGCCAGTCGCTACGGCGGTTGAAAGCGTGGTCTTCATTTCAGCATCTCCCCTCGTAAGCAAACTCGGCGCGTAACACCTTATGTTGAAGCTTAAGTGTTACATAAAATGGCGCAAGCAAACTCTTTTGGCGCCACGCAGCATTTGACAAATCGGGCGGTAGACGCCACGAGGTCATCATGTCACAAGCTTTCCCAAACACCCGCCTTCGCCGCTTACGCCAGACCCCATGGTCTCGCAGCATGGTACAAGAAAACACCCTCACGGCCGCTGACTTGATTTGGCCGATTTTTATTTGCGAGGGACAAAACCAACGTCAACCTATTGGCGCCATGCCCGGCGTTGAAAGGCTCAGCATTGACCTGCTCGCGCAGGCTGCGCAACACGCTGCGGCTATAGGCATTCCGGCCATTGCCCTGTTCCCCAATACGCCGCATGACAAGCGAAGCGATAGCGGGGAAGAGGCTCTCTCCTCCGATAATCTCATGTGCCAAGGCATTAAATCCATTAAGGCATCTGGAGCCCCAGTCGGCGTGCTGACGGACATTGCGCTCGACCCCTATACCAGCCATGGCCATGACGGGCTGCTGGACGAGGACGCGCGAATTTTAAACGATGAAACTGTGACCATGCTGACGCAGCAATCGCTTAATCAAGCCCGTGCGGGCGCTGATATCATTGCGCCGTCTGACATGATGGATGGCCGGATCGGCGCCATTCGCAAAGCGCTGGACGATGAGGGGTTTTCCAGTGTTCAGATCATGAGTTATGCAGCGAAATATTCATCGGCTTTTTATGGCCCCTTCCGTGAGGCCGTGGGCTCTGGGGGCCTGCTAAAAGGCGACAAACGGACCTACCAAATGGACCCCGCCAATAGCGACGAAGCCTTGCGCGAAGTGGCTCTCGATATCAGTGAAGGCGCGGACACTGTCATGGTCAAGCCTGGCTTACCCTATCTCGATATTGTTTCGAAAGTTAAAGAGACTTTCAAGATTCCCACATTCGCTTATCAAGTCTCTGGGGAGTACGCGATGGTGATGGCCGCAGCGCAAAACGGTTGGATGGATGAAGACGCTGCCGCGCTTGAAAGCTTGTTATGTTTCAAACGCGCGGGCGCGGATGGCATTGTAACTTATTTCGCGCCAAAAGTGGCTCAGACCCTGAAAGACCGCGCTGTGTAATCGACCGCGGATGGCCGTAAGGTTTACAATTTAATTTGCCGCGAACACCTGCCGTCCTGCCACCCAAGTCTCAACCACCTGCGCGGAAGCAATGGCAGAGGCATCCATGGTCATGATGTTGCGATCGAGGATGATAAAATCGGCCCATTTCCCAGTGTCTAAACTGCCCAGACGGTCTTCCATAAAACTTGCATAGGCTGGCGCCAGGCTGAGAGCCTCGAGCGCTTTAGTGCGGTCATCCTCAAGCGCGGCATTCATCTGCGAAAACGCGGCGAGTGCAGTGCTGCCGGCAGCGTAAAGCCCCGCCGAGATGATTGCTCTATCTCCTTTTAAGGTGATGCTGAGAGCTCCGTTTTGGCTGGGCAAGGCCACTACGGTTTGTACGATTGATTGCGGTTTATAAAGAGCGCGAAGCTCCGACGCCGAATATCCATAAACCAGCCGGTGGCGGCCATCGAACGTCGAATATGCTAAGACGTCGGAAAATGCAGCGTAAACGGCGTTGGGGGGCACGCAGCCAGTCAACGTTACGGCGGCTTGATAGCCACGCATATTGGCCCGGGCCAGCTTGTTGCGAAGGGCGACAGGGGCAGCAAGGGCGCATCCCTTCGATGCGACTTCAATCGAGACACCGCGCAGACTTAATATGTCATTCGCCAAGCTCGTCAAAGGCCCGCGGCCAGACAAAGAGTCAAAATCACTACCAAAGCCTTTGATCCAGCCAAAGACGCGGATAGGTAGCCGCTTTTCATCTGCAAGCTGCAACAGCGCGTCCCATCCAGCTTGGGTAACGCTCGTATCGTGAATGGTCGTAAATCCAAGCTTCGCTTTATTTTTCAGACGACTTTCAACTTGGGCAACCGGGTCGCCAGCGTTGCTAGTGGAGCCCGCGACAGCAACGCCGGCATCCACAAAACCGGGCAACAGCGTTTTCCCGGCCAGGTCGCGCTGGACGATATCGCCAGCATAGGGCCGCAGCAGGTTTTCTGGGCCTGCTGCCTGCACACGGCCATTTTTGACCAGCAGCGCGTCAAAGCGTATCAGCGCGCCGTCCTGCAGGGTGTAGCCTTTGGCATTAAAGAAAAAAATGTCCTGCGCCTGCGCTGGCAGAGTGAACGCAAAGATTAGAAACAGCGTGGCACGGATCATGATTGGAACCGGCTAATGAGCGCAGACGTATCAAACCGGCCGCCGCCATTGGATTGCACTTCGGCGTAGAATTGATCGATCAGAGCCGTCACCGGCAAGCTCACGCCGAGCTGCTCGGCTTCTTTGAGCACAATACCAAGGTCCTTGCGCATCCAATCGATGGCAAAGCCAAAGTCAAATGTGCTTTCAGCCATGGTTTTCGCACGGTTTTCCATTTGCCAGGATCCCGCTGCACCTTGCGAGATCACATCGACGACCTGCGCGATATCAAGTCCGCTTTTTTGTGCAAAGTTCACGCCTTCTGAGAGAGCTTGCAAAAGCCCTGCAATACAGATCTGATTGACCATCTTTGTTGTTTGTCCCGCGCCAGCAGGGCCCATCAGGCCGACTTTGCGCGCATAGGCCAGCAAAACAGGGTTCGCCTGGTCAAACACGTCTTTGTCCCCGCCGACCATGACCGTCAGGACGCCATTTTCCGCCCCCGCCTGGCCGCCGGACACCGGCGCATCGAGAACGCCTAAGCCGCGCTCCCGGCCCTTTTCAAACAGATGCCGCGCTAAGTCCGCTGACGCAGTTGTGTGATCAATGAATATCGCGCCCTTTGCCATGGCCTGAAAACAGCCGTCGGGGCCAAGGGTCACAGCTTCAACATCACTATCGCGCCCAACGCATGCTAAACTCACATCTGCGCCGTCGGCAGCGAGCGCTGGTGTCGGTGCGCTTTGGCCGCCATGCGTGTCAGTCCAGCGCTGCGCGACAGCGCTAGTGCGGTTGTAAACTGTAACATCATGTCCGGCGCTCTTGAGATGCCCCGCCATGGGAAAACCCATGACACCCAAACCTAAAAACGCAATTTTCATATTATTTTTCCTATCTAGACCTACACGTCACCGTATGAATAAAAAAACCCCCGGTAACCACGACCACATAAACTAAGCTGGATTTTCGGTCGCCTAAAGGATCACCGCCCCGTGTCCCACAGCAAAGCTATAGCGATGGAACAAAGACGCGCTGCGCCTAGGGCCATCAACACAGCTGTTTATGTCGTTTTCACGGCCTCCATCTTGCTATCCGCCGGCCTCATTTTCATGGTTCAACCCATGTTTGGCAAAATGGCGCTGCCGCTCCTGGGCGGAACCCCTGGCGTATGGAACACAGCCATGGTGTTCTTTCAAGCAAGTTTGCTGGCCGGCTATTGCTATGCGCATGTGCTCAGCAAGCTAAAATTCGTCCGGCTTCAGCAGGTCATTCACCTTGTCGTTATGGCCAGTGCAACTGCAGTCCTACCTTTGACCATTGGCGCTGGCTGGATGCGCCCACCTGATGGCACGCCTACCCTGTGGCTGTTGGCTCTCCTCGCGGCCAATGTCGGCGCACCCTTCTTTGCCCTGTCGGCCAACTCACCATTGATCCAGAAGTGGTTTTCGAAAACCAGCCACGCCCACGCCAGCGATCCTTATTTCCTCTATGCGGCGTCTAATTTGGGCAGTTTTATTGGCTTGCTTAGCTACCCGCTGTTGATTGAACCGTCATTTTCCCTCCCAAACCAAGCTGCTGGCTGGTTTTGCGGATATCTGGCGCTCATGGTCCTGCTGTTTGGCGCCGCGCTGCTTACCGCCAGAATGAAACTAAGGCCGAACCGGCCTTTGGAGACAGTCGCCTCTGCGTCTGCAGGCACCATTTCCTGGGCGCAGCGCAGACGCTGGCTGTTCCTTTCGGCGGTGCCATCCGCGCTGCTGCTTGCCGTCACGACATACATCACGACTGATTTGGTGGCCATACCCTTGCTCTGGGTGATCCCTTTGGCGCTCTATCTGCTCACCTTGGCGATCGTTTTCGCCAAAAGGCCGATCATTTCCCATAAGCTCATGATGGAACTGCAACCGTTCTGCGTCATTGCAGCTCTCCTCACCATGAACGTGCTTGACGGCATCCCCGTGACTATTCTTGGCGGCATTGCGATTGCGGCCTATTTCACGACCACAATGGTCGCCCATAGACGCCTTGCTGACGAACGCCCGGACGCGGCACATCTGACGGAATTTTATATTTTCATGTCGCTTGGCGGCGTGATTGGTGGGTCGTTGGTCGCCCTTGTTGCGCCGGTGGTGTTCAATTCCATTGTGGAGTACCCCGCGCTCCTAATTTTGGGCCTGCTAACGCGCCCGCTTAAACCGTCGCGCACACGCCTCGATCTTTATGTTCCAGCCTTCATTTGCCTTATGGTGCTGGGCACGGATTTTGTCTTCGACATTTATGGCTTAGCCGACCCCTACACGATCGCCATCTTAGTGCTTTTCGTCCTTGGGACAGTCTCCGCTGGAGCGTCCTGCGTTCGCATCGTTTTGTTGGGTGTTGCTGCTAGTGTGTTTAGTATGGTTAGCATCCATCAGGCTGGGATGCCTCAAACGGTGCATCAAGTCCGCTCCTTCTTTGGCGTCCACAAGGTGCGCGAAAGCACGGATGGCAGCCAGCGGCAGTTGCTGCATGGCACGACCGTGCACGGTATGCAATCTCTTGTCAGTGGAGAGGAGACGCAGCCACTGTTGTATTACGACAGAAAAGCTGGCGGCGGCAGGGTCATCGCAGCGATGGCCGCTGATGACCGCCTCAGCCGCGTGGGCGCCATCGGCCTAGGCGCTGGCGCGCTCTCTTGCTACGCCCAGCCTGGTCAAGACTGGACTTTTTTTGAAATAGATAGCCATGTGATTTCTATGTCTACTGGCGATGGCTTCTTCACCCTGATGAGCCGGTGCGCGCCTGGCGCTACAATCATACAAGGTGATGGCCGTTTGACCTTAGCGAGGCAGACGAACCAAAGTTTTGATCTCCTCGTCTTAGACGCTTTTAGCTCCGATGCGATCCCGCTGCATTTACTCACGCGCGAAGCGGTGGGTCTTTATCTGCAAAAACTGCGACCAGATGGCGTTCTGCTGCTGCATATCTCAAATCGATTTTTGGACCCAGAACCAGCCATTGCTGCGCTGGGGCAAGATGCTGGGCTCACGGTTAAGCTCTTTGACTACATCCCAAGCGATACGAGCGACAAAACCAAAACAGGCTCCACTTGGGTCGCAATGTCCGCAGATACCGCATTTATCGAAAGCCTGCGCCCGACTGCTTCCACACAGACAGAGCCTAATGCATGGCGCAAACCGCGTTTAGAGCCAGGGTTTCGGGTCTGGACGGACACCTATTCAAACGTGCTGGCAATCCTGCGCTAAGTGTCTCGCGCCAAGACAAGCGCATTCTCCTTTGATTGAGGCGCCGCGCCGTGCTAGCTGCGCCAGCGGGGGAGTTTGCACCGGGAAGGTTACCTGCCCCCATAGACGAAGGCAGTGAGACGATGGCACAAACGCAGCAAAAACCGCTTGATCTAAACGCATTGGCCGTCACGCCGCAAATGGTGCGCGATGCTGCCAAAGCGATTGATGGCGCAGTGCGATTAACGCCGTGCGAGCGAAGCATTACCTTAAGCGCTGTGACTGGCAGCAACATCGTTTTGAAATTTGAGAATCTGCAGTTTACGGCAGCGTTTAAAGAACGCGGCGCGCTGAATTGCTTGCTCAAACTCTCTGATGAGGAAAGACGGCGCGGCGTTATTGCCATGTCCGCAGGCAACCATGCGCAGGGCGTTGCCTACCACGCCGCTCGGCTTGGTATTCCGGCGAAAATCGTGATGCCCGAAGGCACACCGCTGGTGAAAGTTGAAAATACAGCCGTGCTTGGCGCGGATGTGATCGTCCACGGCGAAGTTCTTGAAGAGGCCACGCAGCATGCGAAATTGCTCGCGCAGGAAGAAAACCGGGTCTTTGTTCACCCCTTTGACGATCCCGATGTGATCGCCGGGCAAGGGACCATCGCGCTGGAAATGCTAGCGGCGGTTCCTGATTTAGATGTGCTGGTGATCCCCATTGGCGGCGGCGGGCTGATCAGCGGCATGGCTGTTGCTGCCAAAAGCATCAACCCAGCCATTGAGATTGTTGGCGTTCAAGCAGAGCTTTACCCCTCCATGTTTGCCGCCATGAACAACCTAGACCTGCCATGCGGCGGCGATAGCCTTGCTGAAGGGATCGCAGTCAAGCACCCAGGGGAGATGACTAAGGCGCTGGTGAGCGTCTTGGTCGATGATATCGTCACCGTCAGCGAAGATGACCTGGAGCACGGGGTCTCCATGCTCCTAAACGTTGAAAAAACAGTCGCCGAAGGCGCGGGCGGCGCCGGGTTAGCAGCTGTGCTGGCCTATCCAGAGCGTTTTAAGGGGCGCAATGTGGGGCTGGTGATATGCGGCGGCAACATCGATCCGCGCTTGCTGTCGGCCATTTTGGTGCGGGACCTAATCCGCGAAGGCAGGCTGGCAAGGCTGCGCGTGCGCATGCGCGATATCCCTGGCCAACTCGTCAAAATTGCAAAGACCATTTCTGACCATGATGGCAATATTGTCGATGTAAACCACCACCGGCTGCACACAAACCTGCCGGCTAAGGGCACCTTCTGTGATCTTGATGTGGAAACGCGCGATGACGCCGGATTGGCCATGATCATTGACGATCTTCAAGGCCAGGGCTTTGAAGTGAAAAAGCTAGGCGTGGAAATTTAGCGCCGCGTTAACGCGGAACCGCATACACTGCTGGCTGGTAAAGCAGTAAGTGGTGCGCCGCGTCATGTCGAATGAACGCCCGATTGTCATAAAGAAAGTTAAGAAAGTGTCCGGCGGCGGACACCATGGCGGCGCGTGGAAAGTGGCCTATGCTGACTTTACCACCGCCATGATGGCGTTCTTCATGCTGCTATGGCTGCTTAATGTGTCTGATGAAGTCACGCTGCAAGGCCTGGCGGATTATTTCACGCCGACCAATGCGTCTATGTCCAACTCCTCAGGAGCGGGCGGCATTTTGGCCGGCACGCAGATGGAAAGTTCGGGCGCGTCAAATTCTGGCTCAGCAACCATATCGTTTGAATCCCCGCAAAAAGTCCAAAACACGACACAAGATAACGATGCGGAATCAGGCGAATCCTATCGCCAAGGCATCGCAGAAGAAAAATCCAGCAACGACTGGGAAGCTAAAATTGTTACCCGTGAAGACAAGATGTTTGGCGAAGTCCAACAAGCGCTGAAAACTGCGATCCAAGACTCTGAGACACTCAAGCGCCATCAAGACCAGATCATTGTTGAACAAACGCCAGAAGGCCTGCGCATTCAGCTCATCGACAAAGATCGCCGCTCAATGTTTAAGCGCGGCTCGGCTGAACTCTATCCCTTTGCGCAAAAACTGCTCACCACCGTTGGCACGGTTATCCAAGGGTTGCCAAACCGCATTGCCGTCTCTGGGCATACCGATTCCACCCCGGCTGCAGTTGGCGACTATGGCAACTGGGAACTGAGCGCAGACCGCGCCAATGCAGCCCGGCGCGTGATTCGCAGCTCAAAGGTGCGCGCTGACCGCTTTTCTGAGGTGACAGGCCGCGCCGATACCGAGCCTTTGTTCCCTGATGAGCCACTGCGGCCTGAAAACAAGCGAGTAACCTTATTATTGCTGAGAGAAGCTCCAGTCGTAGCGCCTGATTTTGGGCAGAACTGAGCCAAAAACCGACCATTTGCCCGCCTAAATTGACGCATTGCAGAAGTTTTTTGGCGTTAACGATGAAATCCGCTTGGTTGATGGCCATTGCCATGGCTAAAGTCGCGTGACTTGAATTTAGGCAAGAAGCGACACCCACGAGCGCGCGTGACAGATCAGTCCCTTCAGTTTCCCCGGTTTTATGTAACCGCTCCAGCTCCCTGCCCCTATCTGCCAGGGCGGCAAGAGCGCAAAGTTTTCACAGAACTGCGCGGCGATGAGGCAGGCCCGCTCAATGATGCGCTAAGCCGAGTAGGATTTCGCCGCTCTCAATCTGTCGCCTACCGGCCCGCGTGTGAGAGCTGCAGCGCGTGCATTTCCGTACGCGTCATCGCAGAGGACTTTAGCTTATCGCGCAACATGCGCCGTGTGAGCGAGCGCAATGACGATTTATGTGTGCAAATCACCGACCCGATCGCGACACGCGAACAGTATCGCTTGTTAAAATCCTACCTCTCCAATCGGCATCCAAGCGGCGGCATGGCGGACATGGATTTTCAGGAATACGCAGACATGGTGGAGCATTCCCCCGTCAGTACCCGGCTTTTTGAATACCGCTTGCCGACAGCAGATGGCCAGCCGGGCCAGCTGATAGCATGCTGCCTCAGCGACATCCTCACCGACGGCCTTAGCATGGTGTATAGCTTTTTCGACCCGGACCAAACGCGGCGGTCATTAGGCACCTATATTATCCTACACCATATCGCTGAAGCAAAAGCGCGCCATCAACGCTATGTGTATTTGGGCTATTGGATCGAAGGCTCATCAAAAATGGACTATAAGGCGCGCTTCCAGCCCATGGAGCGCCTAGGCGCCAATGGGTGGTCTCGCTTTGTGCTTGATAAGAAATAATAAAAACCGCGCTTTTTGACCTTGGGGACAGATCATGACGACGACTAAAGATAAGCGGCCATCGCGCCGCCAGATGCTGGCTTATGGCGCTGCAGCGGCAACCATAGGCGCATGTTCGGGCGAAAACGCTGACGCTGACCAAGCCAGCGCGGCGCCCATCAAAAAGCGCACGTTGCGCATGGTGACCACCTGGCCCAAGAGCTTGCCTGGCCTAGGCACCGGCGCACAGCGATTGGCCGAGCGCATAACGACGCTATCGAATGGCAGCCTAGACGTGCGCGTTTACGCGGCGGGCGATTTGGTTGGCGCATTTGATGCGTTTGACGCGGTCTCTTCTGGCAAGGCGGACATGTATCACGGCGGGGAATATTATTGGCAGGGCAAGTCGAAGGCCTATAATTTCTATGCTGGCGTCCCCTTTGGCATGACAGCAGATGAGATGGCCGCCTGGATCAATTTCCAAGGCGGGCAAGAGCTTTGGGACGAGCTATCAGCTCAGTTCAACATTAAGCCCTTTGCTGCCGGTAATACGGGCACACAAATGGGCGGCTGGTTTAAACGCGAAATCAACAGCTTAGAAGACTTAAAGGGCCTGCGCATTCGCATGCCTGGCCTTGGTGGGGAAATTTTGCGGCGGCTTGGCGCCGAACCGGTGACCAAAGCCGCCAATGAATTATACCTTGCTCTAAGCCAGGGGAACATTGACGCGACCGAGTGGATTGGCCCTTGGAATGATCTCACGCTCGGCCTGCATACAGCGGCAAAATACTATTATGGCCCCGGCTTTCATGAACCAGGGTCAACGCTCGCGCTGGGCGTTAATCTCGATGTATTTAATAGCTTAAGCGATCACCAGCGCGCTGTGATTACGCAATCCTGCCAAGTAGAGCGCCATGTGATGCATGCAGAATATGACGCGAAAAACGCAGAAGCGCTTGAGGTTTTGAAAACCGAGCATGACATTGTACCGCGAACCTTCCCAGCCGATGTGATGGCTGCTGCCCAGCGCGAAGCGGCGATTGTCTTAGAGGAAGTCGCCCAAAGCGATGCGCTAACCGGCCGCGTGGTCGCCAGCTTTAAAGCTGCCCTTAAAAAAGCACGCAGCTGGGAAGCAGTCGCCCACGGCGCTTTCACCCAGGCCAGAAACGACGCCTTGGGCTAGGCTGCCTCGTTTTTTTCTGCTAGCACCGCGCGAGTTTTTTAGCGCGCGGAGCCCGTATGGACCGATTGGCCAAAGCCATCGACACCCTTAATAGTACAGCCGGGAAGGTCTTGTGCTGGGCAGCACTTGTGCTCGCGCTGTGGCAATTCGGGTTAATCCTAGCCCAAGCGGTCTTCCGTACCAGCTCCATTTTCGCCCAAGAGGCCCTAATTTATGCGAATGCCGCCCTGTTCTTGGGCGCCGGTGGCTACACCTTGCTGAAAGATAGACATGTCCGCGTTGACCTCTTTTACCACCGGATGGGCCAGCGCGCGAAAGCCTTCGTCAATCTTCTCGGTACTATGCTCTTCCTGTGGCCGTTATGCGGCCTTATATTCTACGCTGGCACGCCTTATGTGGCGAATAGCTGGGCCTTGCGCGAAGGGTCGATTGAAACCAGCGGCATCCAGGCAGTCTTTCTTCTTAAATCCATGATTTTAGTTTTTGCCGCCCTTGTTGGCCTGCAGGGCCTTAGCGTGGCATTGCGGTCGATACAAACGCTGCGAGGCAAAGCAGATGATTGATAGTGGCGGCATGCTCGCGCTGGTCATGTTTGGCTGCCTTTGCGCTGCGATTATGGCAGGCTATCCGGTTGCGTTCACACTGGCAGGCGTGGCGCTTCTCTTCGCAGGCATCGCTGCCATCCTGGCCAGTGCGGGGCTGATTGATGTCTTTATTGACCCTACCTTTGTGACGCTGCTGCCTGAGCGGATATTTGGGCTGATAAAGAACGAAGTGCTCTTAGCGGTGCCCATGTTCATTTTGATGGGCGTCCTGTTAGAGCGCTCCCGCGTGGCCGAAGACTTGCTTGAAAGCATGGGCAAGCTGTTTGGGAAAACGCGCGGCGGTCTTGGCCTTAGCGTTATCTTGGTCGGAGCGCTGTTAGCGGCCTCAACGGGCATCGTGGGAGCAACTGTGGTCACCATGGGGCTGTTATCCCTGCCAACTATGCTCGCGCGCGGCTATGATACCCGCCTTGCCACAGGCACGATTGCGGCATCAGGGACTTTGGGGCAGATCATTCCCCCTTCCATCGTGTTGGTGCTACTCGGCGATGTCATGGGCAACGCGTATCAAGAGGCACAACAAGCCCAGGGTCTGTTTGCGTTTGCCCCTTTGTCCGTGGGCCATCTTTTTGCAGGCGCTCTGTTGCCAGGTCTCGGTCTTGTTGCGCTTTACATGCTCTATGTTGCTGTGATCGCTTGGCTCAGCCCAGAGCGGGCACCAGCGTTGGTGGATGACGGTCCGCGCGAAGACGGCCTTGCCCTCAAAGCAGTCAAGGCCATGATACCGCCAATCGTGCTGATCTTAGCGGTGCTTGGCTCTATTCTAACCGGCCTTGCTACACCAACCGAAGCAGCAGCCATTGGTGCAGTCGGGGCGCTTTTGCTAGGCGGTTTGCGCTGCTGCGATGGCCGCGGGAAAGGCCTCATCATCGCGGCTCTGGTAAGCCTTGCCGTGTTGATCATCCTAGCCCTCTCAGGCACCGTGTTTGAAGCCGTCAAGCAAGGCGGCAGCGCTGCAGCGATTGCAAAATACGGCGCTATCGCGCTCATCGTGATCACATCCCTTGGCATCGTAGCATCCTTGAAAGAGCTATGGACAGGCCGCGTTCTCGCGCCAGCGCTGGAATCGACCATGGAAGTCACCACCATGGTCTATACAATCTTCATCGGCGCAGCGCTGTTTTCGCTTGTCTTTAGAGGGCTCGGCGGGGATGAAACCGTGCATCAGCTGCTCACAGATCTGCCTGGCGGAACACTGGGCGCGATGTTGGCCGTCATGGCGCTGATGTTCTTTCTTGGCTTTTTCCTCGATTTTATTGAGATCGTTTTTGTCGTTGTGCCCATCGTGGCGCCCACCTTGCTCATTCTAGGCGTCGACCCAGTGTGGCTCGCCGTCATGATCGCAATCAATCTGCAAACTAGTTTTTTAACGCCGCCCTTCGGTTTTGCCTTGTTTTACCTGCGCAGCGTTTGCCCTGAGGGGGTGAAGACAAGCGATATTTACCGCGGCGCTTTGCCTTACGTGGCTATTCAGATCGCAGCGCTCATCCTCTTAGCGCTGGTCCCCAGCGTTGCAACCTGGCTGCCAAGCGTGGTGTTTGGATAAAGCCATGGCAACCGATCAATGTTATCTTACAGTTTCCTTGCCCGCTCTTGTGGAAAACTGGCGGATGTTAGCGGGCCTATGTCCAGGTGCATGCGGCGCAACTGTGAAAGCCAACGCCTATGGTCTCGGTATTGAGCGCGCTGCGCCTGCTTTAGCGCAGGCAGGCTGCGAAACCTTTTTTGTCGCCACTTTGGACGAGGCCCTGACGCTGCGTTCGTTGCTCCCTGAACATGATGTCTTCGTGTTCAGCGGTGTGCGTGCAGACGATATACAAACCTTCCTATCGGCGTCGCTTGTTCCCGTGCTCAACAGTGCTGCTGAGGTTCAACTTTGGGCTGACCATGGCCAAGGCAAGATGTCCGCTCTGCATATTGATACAGGCATGAGCCGTCTGGGCTGCAACCGGCATGATAGCGCAGCATTGGCTGGCGATATGGCGCTGCTAGAGCGTGCGGGAACCGCTTATGTCATGACGCATCTGGCCTGCGCGGATGAACCCGATCACCCAACAAATATTGCGCAGGCCAAAGCGCTTAAAGAGATAACAGCTGCCTTTGCGCCGCTAAAAACATCGTTTGGCAATTCTGGCGGTGTTTTGAATGGACCCAGTTTCTGCGGTGATTTGGCCCGGCCCGGCATTGGCCTCTATGGCGGTAACCCGCGGCCAACTATGCCCGCGCCGCTAAGGCCCGTTGTGGAATGGAGCGCGCCTATCCTGCAATGCCGCACGATCGAAGTTGGCACGCCGATCGGATATGGCAGCCGCTTCATCGCGGATCGAAAGATGACGGTGGCAACAATTGGTGCTGGTTACGCCGACGGCCTGCCGCGCATTAGCGCAGATCATGCAAGTGTCTTCATTAACGAAACCCGGTGCAAGTTGCTGGGGCGGATTTCCATGGATTCCTGCGTTGCTGACATCACGCACCTTGGAGTAGTCCCGCCCTCTACCCCAGCGCAGCTTTTGGGCCATATATCCCTTGGGGAATTGGCGCAGTGGGCCGGCACCATTGACTATGAAATTTTAACCGGTATCGCCGCGCGTGTTGAGCGCCGCTACATCGCGCTATAGGAGTGCTTTATGTTTGATCTAAAGAAGCCTTATCTCTTGTTTCTGGGCGATGCGCCTGATGCGCTTGCTGCAAAGACTGCGCGCGGTATTTTCGATTTTCGGCCAGATGACTGTGTTGGGCAGCTCCGCCTGGAAGGCTGCAGTGTCTCACTCGATTTACCCGATATGACATTGGACCAGGCCTACCAGGCTGGGGCCCGAACCTTGGTGATTGGCGTTGCGAACGCCGGCGGCAAGATTTCAGAAAGCTGGATGAGTATTCTGACACAGGCCCTTGAGGCCGGCTATGATCTCGCTGCTGGATTGCACAGCAAACTCGCCGATATCCCTGCGCTTAAAACCCTTGCCGACACGGAAGGCAGGCAGCTGCATGATGTACGGCACCCGCGCGGCGCGATCCCCATCGGCACGGGCGCAAAACGCGCGGGTAAACGCATTCTTGGTGTCGGGACAGATTGCTCCTGCGGGAAAATGTACACGGCTGTGGTCATGGAAGCGGCCATGACAAAACGCGGCATGAAGGCGACCCTACGCGCCACAGGCCAAACCGGCATTTTAGTGGCAGGCGATGGGGTAAGCGTGGATGCTGTGGTCGCCGACTTTATTTCCGGCGCTGCTGAGATGATCTCGCCCGCCAATGATGAGGACCATTGGGATATTGTTGAAGGCCAAGGCTCCCTGTTTCACCCTAGCTTTGCCGGCGTGACCACCGGCCTCATCCACGGGTCACAGCCGGATGCGCTGATCTTATGCCATGAACCTACGCGCACCCATATGCGCGGCCTGCCTGGGCATCCGATCCCAGATATTGCGGACTGTATGGCGCTCAATCTCAAAGTCGCGCAGCTCACAAACCCTGACGCTCGCTTTGTCGGCTTATCAATCAACACCAAAGCGCTTGGTGAAGCCAAAGCCAAAGACTACCTGGCTGGCTTAGAAGACAGCTACGGCCTGCCTGCAACGGACCCTTACCGCTTTGGCGTTGAGGCCATCGTCGACCAGCTAAATGCTTAAAATCTCGGCGCGGCATGAACGCTGGCCGCTCGCGCAGACCTTTACGATTGCGCGCGGCGGGCGCGATGCAGCCGATGTCGTTGTATGCGAAATCACCGATGGAACGTACACAGGCCGGGGTGAATGCGTGCCCTACGCGCGCTACGGGGAGAGCATTGCAAGCGTTCTGGGTCAAATAGACGCTACCAAGCCACAATTGCCCGTAGATGACCCGCGCCGAGCCTTGCAAACCCTAATGCCAGCAGGCGCTGCGCGCTTTGCTATCGATGCTGCGCTTTGGGATTTAGAAGCCAAGCAAAATGGCCAAACAGTGTGGGATGCACTCGGCATTAATCCAGGCCGCAAGCTAAGCACAGCCTATACCATTAGCTATAATGTTGCTGAAAAGATGGCGCATGACGCAGCGCTTGAGAACCACCGCCCGCTGCTAAAAATCAAGCTTGCCCGCAAAGATGACTTGGAACGCTTGCTGGCCGTGCGCGCAGCTGCGCCAAATCCGCAGCTTGTCGTCGATGCGAACGAAGGCTGGAGCTTAGATGATTTTGAAGCCATCGCGCCCGCCCTCGTTGGTGCAGGTGTGATTGCTGTGGAACAGCCATTGCCCGCGGGCCAAGACAGCGCGCTTAAAGCAGGCGCTTATCCCTTTGCATTGTGCGCGGATGAAAGCGTGCATGACCGGGCCAGCCTGAACCATATCATTGGCCGCTATGACATGATCAACATCAAACTGGATAAGACCGGTGGTTTGACCGAAGCGCTAGAGATGAAGGCAATGGCGCAAGGAGCGGGGCTAAAAATCATGGTCGGCTGTATGGTCGGCACATCGCTCGCCATGGCGCCCGCTATGGCGGCAGCATGGGACGCGGATATCGTCGATCTGGACGGTCCGCTTCTGATGAAAGACGACAGAACAGGCGGGATTAGGTTTGAAGGGTCGCAGATGGCCTTTCCAGACCCAAGCTTCTGGGGCGGCTAAGCTGCTTTAGAGCACGTTTCACTTAATCAGAGCCATTTGACCAGATTTAGGTTTTTCGCTGGTCAGGAGCATGCATCGCCATGATGCCATTGCATCATAAGATGCTTGCGACGCAGCCAGCGGGAAACCTAAGCTGGCCCTGCGGGTGATGCCCTGGAAGACGCGGGGTGCGTTGTACGCCTTGTCCGATGCACCGCATCGCACTGCAACCTACGCCTGCCCCGCGCCTTCCAGGGCGTCATCAAATGGCTCTGATTAAGTGAAACGTG
>JBCCAR010000039.1:0-28867 GCA_039814715.1 Pseudomonadota bacterium | reverse complement strand
CTATTTCTAAGCATACAGCTTGGGTTTTCCATGGATTGCCCGATCAAGTCGGCCAATGACGATAGAGGATTTGAACGGCAGCAAAGGGCTCAAAGCGGCATGCCGTTCAATCCTGCTGGCAGCGCAGACGGCTGGTATCAAAGCCATTTTTCCAATCATTGATACGACCTTCAGCAAGCTCCAAATCACTGTCGGTCAAAATGTCTTCAATACTGCGCAAATAGCTCTCGCCCGCCGGGTCAGTGACGAGCCAATTGCCTTTGGTTCTCTCCATGCCGACCCACGCCCACAAATAGGCCGTGATAGGGTCATAAAAAACGCCCTCGCCCCAACGGTAGTGTTTGGATAGCTCCATACGGGCCCGCTTGCTGCCGCGATTGGCGGCGTCGAAGAAGATGCGCGCGGAGGTGCAGTAGAGCTCTTTTGAGCACGCAATGAGCCCTAGACGCTCCTGCGCAGCCCGCAGGCCCATATCGGCGGCTTGTTGATAAAGGCGCTGCGCGCGCAGCTCATCTTTGGCCATATGGTGCCCATATTCGATCATCAAACCCAGAAAAAAGAGGTGCCGGGGGTTTTGCTTATCATAGCCACTGATGGACCAGCGGCGATATTGGGCTGCTGTTAGTAAGCCTGGATTATAGCGGTCTTTTTCAAAATCATAGGTCGTGGGCAGGGTGCACAAAGGCTGAGGCGCAGGGCCGCCGGGGATTGTGACTTCAGGTGCCTCTGGCATTTCAAAGGGCGCATCGGAAAACAAATCCATCTCCGGCGCTTGCTGCGCTAAGCTTGAGCTCGCCAATAGGCTCAGCCCTAAGGCCCCTGCAAAAACCGTTCTAAGCATCATCCTCTTTCCCAAATGCAGCCAGCAGAAAGGCATATCCCTCTGCCGTTTCCTCTAGCGCGTCATAGCGGCCCGATTTGCCCTGGTGGCCAGCGCCCATGTTCATTTTCATCACGATAGGCGCATCGCCTTTTTGGTGATCGCGCAGCCGGGCCGTCCACTTTGCTGGCTCCCAATAGGTCACCCGCGGGTCGCTGAGCCCGCCGGTTACCAAAATGGGCGGGAACGCCTGATCGCGTACATTTTCATAGGGAGAATATGACGCAATGAGGGCATAGGCAGCAATATCTTCTACCGGGTTGCCCCATTCGGGCCATTCCATGGGGGTGAGTGGCAGTGTTTCATCAAGCATGGTGTTCAGCACATCCACGAAGGGCACTTGAGCGACGACCGCGCCCCAACGGCCAGCGCCGATATTCAGCACTGTGCCCATAAGCGCGCCGCCAGCGCTGCCGCCTGAAATGCTAATCTTGCCGCGCTTGGCAAAGCCCGCGTCCACCAAATAATCTGCGCAATCAACAAAATCGGTAAAAGTATGCCAGCGCTTCATGAGTTTGCCGTTGCGGTACCAGCCATAGCCAAGCTCATCACCGCCGCGAATGTGGGCAATGGCATAGGCAAAGCCGCGGTCTAGCAAGCTTAAACGAGCAGAAGAGAAAGATGGGCTCATGCCCATCCCATAAGCGCCATACCCATAGAGATGGAGCGGCGCCCCATTGCCTTTTTCAAAGTCTTCTCGGTAGACAATGGAAATGGGCACCATCGTGCCGTCGCGCGCGGGCGCCATCAGCCGCCGGGTGCGGTAGCGGGATTTGTCGTAGCCAGACGGAATAGGCCGAACTTTACGCACCGTCAGCGTGCGCTGCGCAACCTCGTAATCATAGACGGTCGGGGGTGTGATCATGGACTGATAGCCCAGCCGCAAAGCGCCGGGGTCATATTCAGGATTACTGGCGAGGCCGGCGCTATAACTGTCTTCAGGAAAGGCAATCAAGTGCGCGTTGCGATCATCGCTGTGCCCGCGCACCAAAATTTGATCGAGGCCATCGCGGCGCTCTTCAACAACCAGCCAGTCCTTAAAGGGCGTCATCGAACGCAGATAGCGGGCATCGCTCGGGCTTTCGATTTCGCGCCAATGCTCTTGGCCAGGCTGATCAAGCGGTGTTTGAACCAACCGGAAATTCTCGTGGGTATCGTTGATGAGGAGATAAAGGTAACCGCCGCCATGATCCGCGCTGTATTGCACGCCCACGCGTCGCTCAGCGATCAAGATTGGCGCGCCCAGCGGCGTCTCTAAATCCAGCAAACGAATTTCGCTGGTGATATGGTCGCCCGTGGAGAGGACCAGATAACGCCGGTCTTGCGTGCTGCCTACACCCACAAAAAAGCCGCTATCGGGCTCATCATAAATGACGCGGTCATCGCTTTGCAGCGTCCCAAGGACGTGATAGCGAATGCGGAATGTACGAAACCCACCATCTAACTCTGCGTAGAAAAAGCCTTTGCTATCTGCCGACCACACAACACCGCCGCGCATGGGGGCGATTTCATCCGGAAGGAAGTCGCCCGTTTTTAGGGACTTGACGCGGGCGACATAACGCTCTTCTCCTGAGATATCTTCGCTAATGATCATCAATTCATCATTTGGACTGATGGAGAGCGCGCCAAGCACGTAATGATCATGGCCTTTTGCGCGCTCTGGCTCGCTCAAAATAACGGCGCTCGACTCTGCATCCCCATCCGGCCAGCGCTTCCACACGCGGTACTGGGCGCCAGGCTCAAACACCCATTGATAGACGAACGCGCCATCGCGCTGAGGCACAGAGGTCTCATCATCGCTGATGCGGCCTTTCAGCTCATCGAAAAGTGTCGTCTTTAAACCCTCAAGCGGGGCCATCACGCTGCCGAAATAGCTATTTTCTGCGTCTAGATGCGTCAGGATGTCATGGTCTTCAACCTTGGGATACCCAGGATCACGCATCCAGCCATAAGGATCGATGACCTCATACCCATGGCGGCCGACGTGTTGAGGGTCGCGGCGGATTGCTGGCGGGGTCAAAGACAATTCAAACGGCATAATGTGACTTTCCAATAGAGGGCTGCCCCACATATAAGAGCGTATGGGGCGAAACCCAAAGCGGATCGACACATCAAGGAGCTATGGGGCGATGAGCAATGCTGGCGAAGACAAACTGCAAGCCCTGCGCGCGGCGCTAAAAGACGGCGGCTTTACAGGCTTTGTCGTCCCCACCAGCGATGAGCATATGTCGGAATATATCGGTGACTATGCCCAAAGACTGGCTTGGCTCACAGGCTTTACAGGCTCCATGGGTACGTGCGCGCTTACGCTGGATAAAGCAGCCCTCTTTGTTGACGGGCGCTACACCACCCAAGCGCGAGAACAGATAAAGACCGCGCAGATTGAACACTGCCGCGTGCCCGACATCGCCGTTGAGGCATGGCTGAAGGACGCTGCGGGCGAAGGCGATGTGATTGGCTTTGACCCATGGCTGCATAGCGCCATATGGCAGCGTCGCTGCGCCGCAGCCCTCAAGTCAGTGGGCGCCGCACTAAAGCCCATCACGCCCAACCCCATTGACACCCTGTGGAAAGCGCAGCCAGGCCGCCCGGCACGGCCGATTGCAGACCATGACGAGCAATATGCAGGCGAAGGGCGCGCGCGAAAGCTAACCAAGATTGCCAGAGAGACCGCAGCCAATGGCGCAGATGCCTGCGTGATCGCATCACTAGACGGCGCGGCCTGGGCGATGAATATGCGCGGCAGCGATATTGCCCATTGCCCGGTCGCCTTTGCCTATCTGATTGTGCCTGCCGCAGGGCGGCCCACGCTGTGTGTGCAAGAAGACGCCTTGAGCGAGAGCCTGTCGCGCACGCTTGAAGAACACGTCACCATTGCCGCTTACGCAGATTTTGCAGCGGAATTGGCGCAAGCCGCTCAAGACGCGCAAGTCGTTCAGTTGGACCCGCAAACCTGCGTTGCCGCCCTGTTTGACATTGTGGCAGAAGCGGGCGCAGGCGTGCTTGAAAAGCGCGAACCCACAACCTTAGCCAAGGCCTGTAAGAATGCGACGGAGCGCGATGGAACGCGCGCCGCCCATAGGCGCGACGGCGCTGCTTTAACCCGGTTTTTAAAATGGTTTGATGACGCTGCACCAAGCGGCAATATCACGGAGTTAAAAGCGGCAGATCAACTCGCGCTGGAACGGGCAAAAACGGACGCGCTGCAAGACCTGAGCTTCCGCACCATCTCTGCAGCCGGGCCGCATGCAGCGCTGCCACATTATTCGGTCACCCAAGACAGTGATCTCGCCGTTCCCAGCGATGGGCTTTATCTGGTGGATTCAGGCGGGCAATATTTGGACGGCACAACAGACGTCACCCGCACCATTCAGGTGGGCGATATTTCTGAAGAAGCCAAAGCACGCTATACTGACGTGCTCAAAGGCCATATTGCAATTGCAACAGCGCGGTTCCCCCAGGGCACGCCTGGCGGCGCTTTAGATACGCTGGCACGGCAATTCTTATGGCAAGCTGGCACAGACTATGATCATGGCACTGGGCACGGCGTGGGCAGCTATTTAAATGTGCACGAAGGCCCGCAGCGAATCGCTAAAGCGAACTCCGATGAACCGCTGCGCGAAGGTATGATCGTCTCCAACGAGCCCGGCTATTACCGCGAGGGCGCTTTCGGCATTCGCATTGAAAACCTGGTTCTCGTCACGGCCAATACCCTCAAGAGCGACGAGCGTCCTATGCTGGAGTTTGAAACGCTAACCTTGGCCCCGATTGATACGCGGCCGATTGTGCGCAAGGCGTTGACAGAGGCTGAGATAGGCTGGCTAAACCGCTATCATGCCCGCGTGCGCGCCGCGCTAGAGGAGCAGCTAGAAGGCGAAGACCTTGATTGGATGAGGTCTGCGACCGCGCCGATTTAGGAAGCAAAACAGACTGGCCGCAAAAGCGCATAAAAATTGAAGGAAATACGGCCCAGTTATTAACCCGGTCTTGAGCGCGCCACGTGCCAAATATGGGCATGAACAGAATCCAACCTCTTTGGCTACTGATTTTCGTGTGGCTTGTCTGCTGCTTGATGGTGACGGCACTTCCCGCGCGCGCGCAGGCAGGCGCGGCAACACTGGCAGCAAAAGCGCTCTACCGCGACAGCATCAGCGATTCCATCGGCGCTGCTACTGGCGTGCGCGCCTTACCGCCTGTTTTATCAGCGCGTCTTTTTCTGGTTAGACCCCAAGCAGCGCAGGCAAATGCAGCGGCGCCCGTCATGAAAGGGTGTGCGTCAGCGGCCTTGGACGACCGCACAACGCTCTTTGCAGGCGGGTGGAGCCGTTGCATCGGCGGGCGCCTAAGCCAGGCTGAACGACGCATTCAAGCCATTGACTATGACTACGCGCAGATGGATGGCGCTGCTTATGCGATGCAAGCCGATCCGCGCGCGGTGATGCAAGCGCCTTTGTCGGCCACAGCTGGGATCGCTCTGCCTGTAAATGCCGCGATGCATATCGGCATTGAATATAGCTACACCGAACCCGCCGGCGCGGCGCCGTATCACTTCCGCAGCACCGGCGGCCCAGCAGATGAATTGGTCGGCCATAGCGCGACTGTGCGCCTGGGCTTGCAGCTTTAAGCGAGCGCCGCCCTGAACCCATTGGGGGTCTCTTTGGGCGTGATAAATCGCCCCGGCCCCTCGCAACGCTGGCCACGCTCTGTTAAACTTCTTCCATGGGAAAGCTGACCAGCCTTTTTAGAAAGAAGCCAGAGGCGCCCTCAAAGCCGCCTACAACGGATAAAAACACGCGCGTTTATGCCGTTGGCGACGTGCATGGCCGCTCTGATTTATTCGATGCCCTCATGAAGCTCATCGGCAAGGACGTGAAAGGCTTTGATGGGCATAGCGAACTGGTTTTGTTGGGGGACTATGTGGACCGGGGCGCTGATACAAAAGGCATTCTTGACCGCATGTTATCTGGCGATTTGCCATGCGATAAACACATCTTCCTGCGCGGTAATCATGAAGACGCTATGCTGAGCTTCGTAGATGGCTATAGCAATTCCAGCAACTGGCTCAGCTATGGCGGCATCGAAACGCTCGATAGCTACGGCATTGACGCACAGGACGTGCTCGATAAGGCAAGCGATGCGCCAGAAACACTGCGCAAGTTGATGCGTAAGCGTATTCCAGGCGATCATTTTAAGCTGCTAAAGCGGCTGCCCTTTTCCCACACCAATGGCGACTATCTTTTCGTCCATGCCGGCATTCGGCCAAAAGTGCCCATCAAAGCCCAGAATTTTGATGATTTTCTGTGGATTAGAGAAGAGTTCCTCACGCACAAGAAACCCTTTGAGCGCTTTGTGGTGCATGGGCACACCATTTCCGACAAACCCGATGTGCAAATGAACCGGATTGGTATTGACACAGGCGCCTATAGAACAGGCGTTCTAACCAGCTTGGTACTGGAAAGCGCGACCAAGCGCTTTATGGAGACGCGGGGCTAAGCGTCTTCCTTGTTACTGGGCTTTGAGAGGCCTTGAGCAGCATTTGCGGATCAATCCAAACGCTGCCCCAATTGACCCGCCAATCCAAATGCGGCCCGCTCGAGCGCCCACCAGCGCCAACGGCGCCGATCACATCGCCTTGCGCTACCACATCGCCCGCTTTAACGCTCACCTCGCTCAGGTGCAGAAAGGCCGACTGCAGGCCATGACCATGGTCCAAAAAGATAAGCCCGCCTTCATACCAAAAATCCCCTTCCGCGAGGGTGACCACGCCGCCTGCAGGCGCTTTGACAGGCGTGCCAGTGGGCGCTGCAAAATCCAGCCCATAGTGCGGGCGTTTTGGCACGCCGTTTAAGATCCGCTGCGAGCCATAGAAGCCAGACAGACGGTAATCTTCAACCGGGTCTATAAAGCCTTCGCGCCAATTCTGCTGCATGCCTTTCTGGGCGCGCGCTGCTCGTTTTTTGGCCGATTCAGCGGCTATGCGCTTTAGCCGCTCGGGCGGGGCGGTCACTTTTCCAGGTGGCAGACCATCAATGTGCTCCACATTGAATGTTCGCGGCCTGACACGCAGCACTATTTCGCCAACCTCGCTGGCGCCAGGCGCTTGGAGTTTTAACGTCGCGGTTTTGCCAGCGTTATAATGGAAGGCCAGGAAAAACCGCCCATCCGGACTGACAGGCACCGTGCGGCTACCAAGCCACACCTTTGAGCCAGGCTTGGTTGCTCCATAGACAATGCCGCCTTGAACCGGTTCATAAGTGGAGAGATACATACCGCCGTCCATATCGGCGGCGGTTTTGCGTGCATGGACGGGACTGGTTAGAAGCAGCGCATAGCAAAGCCACAAAGCAATCTGGCGCATCACTTTCCTGCGACCTCCTGATGACGCTGGGTGGCGATTTCGCCGCTGGCGTAGGGCTCTTGTCGCTCTGCATTCCAATAGCGCAGGTTTTCCAGGCTGATTTCAGTCCCTGTCACGGCGCAGCGTACATAATCACCCGGCTGCGCTACGCGGAAGGAGGACGAGGTAAAAACAAGCTTTGCTTCACGCTTTCCAAAGAGCATGGCTAAAACAGATTTCCTTGTTTGGGCGGCGCTGTGCGCGCGGCCGGTTTTTTTGGCTGGCGAGAAGAACCGCTCGCTGCGGCATCAATGTGGCCGTCAGCCAATTCAATGATAAGCGCGGCCCCAGCTTTGACGCCCTTGGCAGAGCGAACAACGCCGCCATCACCGCCGCGGACCAAGGCATAGCCTCGCGCTAATGTGCCTTGGTAGCTGAGCGAGGTGAGCATGCGCGCTTGTGCTGAGAGGCGCTCACCTTCGCGAACCGCGCGGTCTTCCACTGCGCCGAGAATTTGGCCTGAAAGGCGCTCTAAGGCTTTCGAGGCGTCATCGACCGCGCGCATTGTGGGCTCTAAACGAAGGCGCTGGCGAAGCGCTGTAAACCCTTGATGCTTGACGCCCACAATAGCGCTTAAAGAGCGCCGGTGCCGTCCGGACAAATCGCCCATGCGCTCACGCAGCCGCTCGGTCATCGCGGCAATGAGCCGAGGGGTAAAGCGCGCTTCCATGGACGCCTGGCGGGCCTGCGCGGCAGCGAGGTGAGACTGGCCAACCGCGCTGAGGCGGCCATAGACATCGTCAAGGCGCTGTTGTTTTTGCGCTAATATATCAATGGGCTTTGGCAGCCCGCGCGCGAGGCCGCGCACCTGTTCTGCCAGGCTATCAAGCATACGCGCAGCGGCGCGGTCTTGCCGCGCGCCAAAGTCCTGCACAGTGAACACCAAGTCCGCACGAACAGGAACGGCCATCTCCGCTGCCGCCGTCGGCGTTGGGGCGCGCTTGTCAGAAGCAAAATCCACCAGCGTGGTATCTGTTTCATGCCCAACGGCGGTGATCACTGGAATGTCAGAAGCCGCAACCGCGCGCACCACGATTTCTTCATTAAACGCCCACAAGTCTTCCAAAGAGCCCCCGCCGCGCGCCACGATCAATACGTCGGGCTTTGGCAGGTTTGCGGGCATCGCCTGAAAGCCATTGATGGCGGCAGCGACTTGCCCGGCGGCGGCCTCGCCTTGCACAGCCACTGGCCACACCAAGACATGGCGGGGGAAGCGGTCTTCCAAGCGGTGCAGAATATCGCGGATGACAGCTCCTGTGGGCGATGTCACAACGCCGATGACCTCTGGCAGATACGGCAACGCGCGCTTGCGTTCAGGCGTGAACAACCCTTCTTCTGCGAGCTTCTTGCGCCGCTCCTCAAGGAGCGCCATGAGCGCGCCTTTGCCAGCGGGCGCCATATCTTCAATCACGATTTGGTAGCTGGAGCGCTGGGCGTAGGTCGTCACTTTGCCAGTGGCGATTACTTCCAGTCCATCTTCTGGCTGCATGGAAAGCTTGCCAGCGACCCCGCGCCAAACAATCGCGTCCAAATTGGCGTTTTCATCCTTTAAGCGGAAATAGCAGTGCCCTGAGGCCGCACGCTTAAACTGAGAAATTTCTCCGCGAACCCGTACATGGCCAAACTGATCCTCAACAGAGCGCTTAAGCGCGCCCGAAAGCTCGGTGACGGAATATTCCGCTATATTGGGGGACGTGCTCGCCATGGCGCCGTTATAGCAAACTAGCGCCGAAGCGAAATAGCTTTGACGCGCCCAGGCACAATTGGCTAGGCCAAGGCAGCAACGCAAAAGGGACATGGCACAATGAACATACTGGTGATTGGCGGCGGCGGCCGGGAAGCGGCGCTGTGTTGGAAACTGGCGCAATCACCAACCGTAGATGCACTCTATTGCGCGCCAGGCAATGCCGGTATCGCCGCCTATGCGACTTGTGAGCCGCTGGACGGCGCTGATCACGACGCTGTCGTAGAATTTTGCCGGGAGAAAAACATTGCGCTGGTGGTGATTGGGCCGGAAGGGCCGCTGGTCGCAGGCCTGGCGGACGATCTTAAAGCGGCCAATATCGCCGCGTTCGGCCCTTCTGCGGCAGCTGCGCAACTGGAAGGGTCAAAAGGCTTCACCAAAGACTTGTGCAAATCCGCCAACATCCCAACCGCCGCCTATGAGCGCTTTGATAATGCAGCCGCGGCCAAGGCATATTTAATGAACCAGCCAACGCCGATCGTGATCAAAGCAGACGGCTTGGCGGCGGGCAAAGGCGTCACCATCGCTTACAGCCGCCCCGAAGCGCTCGCCGCAGTGGAAGACTGCTTCCGAGGACGCTTTGGCGATGCCGGCGCCGAAGTCGTAATCGAAGCGTTCTTAGAGGGGGAAGAAGCCAGTTTCTTCGCGCTATGTGATGGCGAAACCGCCCTGCCCCTCGCCACCGCGCAAGATCACAAAGCCATCGGTGACGGTGACAAAGGGCCGAACACGGGCGGCATGGGCGCCTATTCGCCTGCGCCTGTGATGACGCCGGCGCTGTGCGATGTGGTGATGGAGACCATCATCACCCCCACCATAAAAGCGATGGCAGAGCGCGGTATGCCCTTTACCGGCGTGCTTTATGCTGGCTTGATGATCACCCAAGAAGGACCGCAGCTGATTGAGTACAACGCCCGCTTTGGCGACCCGGAATGCCAGGTGTTGATGATGCGGCTGGAAAGCGATTTGGCTGCGCTGCTCATGGCTGCAGCCTCTGGCAAGCTCGCCTTTGAGCGTACGCGCTGGAGCAAAGACGCAGCGCTTACGGTCGTCATGGCGAACAAAGGCTATCCGGGCAAATATACCAAGGGCAATATCATCAACGGGCTGGACGCAGCCGGAAGCATGGCCGATGTTGCCGTGTTCCACGCAGGCACAAAGGAAGTGGGCGGTGCCATTACCGCAGCGGGAGGGCGCGTTTTGAACGTTACAGCCACAGGCGCAAACGTGACCGAGGCGCAGACGAAAGCCTATGCCGCCGTCTCTAAAATTAGCTGGGACAACGCCTATACGCGCAGCGATATCGGCTGGCGCGCAGTAAAGCGGGAAACAGATGGCTAAGCAACTTGCCGTCATCGCCCATGCACCATCGCCCAACACGCTAAAATTGAAAGAAGCGGTGCTGGCAGGCGCGGCCAAGGGCAGCGATAGCGTCATGGTGACCTGGACGCCGCCATTGGAGGCTGGGCCAGAGACCCTATTGGCCGCAGACGGGCTCATCTTGGGCACCACAGAAAACCTGGGCTATATGGCGGGCGCGCTGAAAGATTTTTTTGACCGGACGTATTATGCTGTGCTGGAGACAAAACAGGGCCTCCCCTTCGCAACCTATATTCGCGCAGGCCATGACGGCACCGGCACACGCCGCGCCATTGAGAGCATTACGACAGGCCTGAAATGGAAGCAGGTCCAAGACACTTTGGTTTTGCGCGGAGACTGGCAGGAACGTTTTGTGAGCGACGTCCAGGCGCTTGGGGAAGCCATGGCGGCTGGCTTGGAACTGGGGGTTTTTTGAGCCAAGTGCGCGCCCCTCGCCTTTGTCATGGTTGCGGGAGGCAGGACAGCTGGCTAAGGCTGATGCAGACCAAAAGGAGACCGGTTTATGACAGACAGCCGCCAGGAACAGTTTACCGGCACCATGGAAGTGCGCGAGGCGCATGCGTTTAATGTGGGCGCGCTGGAAGCGTATATGGTTGAAAATGTCGATGGATTTAAAGGTCCGCTTACAGTCGAGCAGTTTAAAGGCGGGCAATCCAACCCAACTTTCATGCTCTCAACACCTGGCAAAAAATACGTCCTGCGCCGCAAGCCGCCAGGCAAATTGCTCAAAGGCGCGCATGCGGTAGACCGGGAATACCGCGTGATCACGGCGCTTGGCACGATTGGCTTTCCCGCCGCGAAAACCTACGCGCTGTGCACGGATGAAGACGTGATTGGCACCTGGTTTTACATCATGGACTGCGTCGAGGGGCGCATCTTCTGGGATACGGCCTTCCCTGAGATTGAAGCCAGCGAGCGCCCCCAATACTTCGATGCCATGAACGAAACCATGGCTGCGCTGCATATGGCCGATTATAAAGCGCTCGGGCTGGAAGATTATGGCCGGCCAGGCAACTATTTCGCCCGTCAAATTGGCCGCTGGTCAAAGCAATATCTGGAAGACCCGGACGCAGGAAAATTCGGTGAAATGGATCAGCTGACCCAGTGGCTGCCAGAGAACATCCCAGCGGGAGAAGATGTCTCGATCGTGCACGGCGATTACCGCTGCGATAACATGATCTTCCATCCCACCGAGCCGAAAGTCCTCGCGGTTTTAGATTGGGAGCTGTCGACCCTAGGCCACCCGCTGGCTGATTTCAGCTATCATTTGATGATGTACCGGATGCCGCCCATCGGCACGACGGGACTGCTTGGCAATGACCTTAAGGCCATGAACATCCCAACCGAAGACGCCTATCTCCAGGCTTATTGCAAGCGCACTGGCAGGGATGACATCCCGCCCCGCGATATGGATTTTTACATCGCCTACAACCTCTTCCGCCTAGCCGCCATTGTGCACGGCATCCAGGGCCGCGTGGTGCGCGGCACAGCCGCCTCCCAGCATGCAAAGCAGATGGGCGCCATGTGTAAACCGCTGGGCGAAATCGCCTGGGCACAGGCGCAAAAGGCCATGGCTGGCGCGTGACACAGCTTTTTGTAAAGGAGACGGGCCCAGCAGGCGCGCCCGCGCTGCTCTTCATCCACGGCTGGACCTGCACGCATGAAACCATGGCGCCGCTAACGGCGCGCTTTGAAAAGGGTTACCGCTGCATCGCTGTGGATTTGCTTGGCCACGGCGCCAGCCCGAAAGCTAGCCGCTACACGATCAACGAGCAGGCCGATGCCATTTCGCAAACGCTCGGTGACACCAGCGAGGCAGTCGCCATTGGCCATTCTATGGGCGGCCAGATCGCGCTTGAATTGGCAGCGCGCGGGTCTGTTCAAGCCAGCGTCTTACTAGACCCCGCCCCCATTGTCCCGCACGAGAAAGCGCGCCAATGGGGCGAAGATATGCGCGTACAGCTAAAGAAAGTAAACATTCCCGCCATGATGGGCGCCTTCGCGCGCAATCAGTTCCGTCGTGCAAGCGACCCTGAAATAGTGGACGCGCTGGTGGAGACGATGCAGGCGTGCCCGGGCGATGTCGTCATCGGCGCCTGGGACGGCATCATGGATTTTGACGGACCGGCTGCCTTGGAGCGACTAGTGCGGCCAACGCTAGCGATCTTTGCAGATAAACCGCTCAATGACGTGCGCAGCTTTGCCAAAGCATCGAAGTTCATTGAGACAGCGCAAACGGCCTGTTCTGGCCATATGCAGCAGCTGGAAGTGCCGGATCAGCTAGAAGCGATGATCCGCCGGTTTATGACTTTAAATTGTCGCAAGGTTTAGACGCTAGGAGGGTTTAAAGACCCAAAACCGTAAAAAACAAAATCGGATACAAGCCATGCACGGCATTCCAATGATCACAATTTTACTCGCTGGCGCCCTCGCCTTGACCGGCTGCACAACGGACCCGATCACCGGCGAGCGGACAATGGCGCGTGCTGGTCTGGGCGCGGGGATTGGCGCGGCGGTCGGCGCAGGCATTGGCGCTATTGCAGGCAAGCGCAAAGCGACGTTGATTGGCGCAGGTGTTGGCGCGCTCGCTGGGGCCGGCGTTGGCGCTTACATGGACGCGCAAGAGAAAAAGCTGCGCGAAGAGCTGGCTGATACGGGCGTCCGCATTGTGCGCGATGGCGACCGGATTTTCCTCAACATGCCAAGCGCCATTACATTCCAAACCGATTCAGCGACCTTGCAAGCCGGCTTTAATCCTGTCCTTGACGATGTGGCTGGCATTCTCAGTGAGTACGAGAAAACCTATATTGATGTGGCGGGCCATACCGATTCAACCGGAAGCGATGACTATAACATGCAGCTCAGCATCCAGCGGGCACAGGCGGTTTCAACCTATCTCGCCAGCCGCGGGATTATCGCTGAGCGTGTCCTGCCGCGCGGCTATGGTGAGGCGTTGCCAATCGCAAATAATGACACCGCAGAGGGACGCCAAGCCAATCGACGCGTCGAAATTGGTTTAACGCCAGTCGTTGAAGGCGCTTAAGCGGCCAAGCGCTGCGCTGCAAGTTCAGCCATTGCGACGACCAACGCGTTCGTGGGAGAGGATGGAATGCTTGGCAGGATAGAGGCATCCATCACACTAAGGCCTTTGATGCCGCGCAGGCTCAGGTCTGGCGCAACTGGGTCAGCGGCCTCTATCCCCATAGCGCAGGTGCCGCAGTGATGGCCAAAGCTGGTGGCCGACGCATTTAAAAACGCGCGCCGCCCATCCGGCGTCGACAGCATATCTTGGTTTAGCTCCTTGGCATCAAAGCGTGAAAACGCGCTGTGCGACAGCAGCGAGCGGCTTGTATCCAAAGCCGCAAGGGCGCCCACCACATCGCGCTCATCTGATAAAAACCGATGGTCAAGCAGGGGCTGTTTGGCCGGGTCTTTATTCACAAGGCGCAGCACGCCGCGGCTATGAGGCTTGGTGAAGGAGAAAGAAGTTTTAAACCCGCTATCAGCGCTTTCAAGCGGAGGGAAGACCCGGGCATTGGTGGAGATATTGCACAAAATATCGCGGCGCCCTTGGCCGCTGCTGGCATAGAGAACTGCCGCTGATCCATGATACTCAGACGCCCCAGACCCGGTCGCGGCAAAATTATTGCCTGAAAACAGCAAATGATCGTGCAAGTTTGCGCCGATGGCCGGTTGGTCCAGCGCGACATCAATCTCAAGACTGCGCAAATGATCCGCTGGACCAATGCCAGACAGCATGAGCAGCTGCGGCGTGCGCAGGGCCCCCGCACTCAAAACCGTGCGCCCAGCGCCAATGCGCCGCGGGCCTTCTTTGCTCTCAACAATCACCCCATTACAGGACTGCCCGCTCAAAATCAGTCCCGCGGCCTGCGCGCCAACCATCACGGTGAGATTGCGGCGCGCGCCAACGGGCTCTAGATACGCCAGGCCCGTGTGCTGGCGCATGCCATCAGCAAAGGCGAGTTGGTTGTGTGCTGCCCCGATCTGGCTGCCGCTGTTGATATCCTCAATCATGCCAAAACCGCGTGCCTGCGCGGCCTCAAGCGCCGCATCCGTTAGGGCGGGCGGGTCCGGTAGACGCATGACGCCGATGGGCCCTTGTGTTCCTCGGCCAGGCGATGGGCCGTCCAAATAGGTCTCAGAGGCAGCGAGCATGGGCTGGATGTCTGCCCAGCCCCACCCGGGCACGTTCCATTGGTCAATATCGGCCGCGGCGGGCCAATGATGGATCATCGCGTTAATGACACTCGACCCGCCAAGCGCGCGCCCATGGGCAGCAAAAATCTGCTTCCCGCCGAGGCTGGCTTGCGGCAGCGTCATGTCTGGATAAGCCAGATCGCTGCCCAACATAGAAAACCATTTTAGCCCGCTGTTGAGCGCAGGATGCTGGGCCGGGCCGCCCGCTTCTATAAGTAAGACTTGGGTATTTGGATTATCCGTCAAACGCCGCGCAAGGACGCAGCCCGCTGACCCACCGCCAACGATGATAACGTCGTACTCATGAGCCAGCTGAGACACATCCGAGCACGCGGCTGGAAAAAGCGCAGCCAGAGAGGCTGCACGGGCGACAAATTGACGGCGGCCTAACCTCACGGTGTTTTCGGGTCCTTCAAGGCCTCACGCAGCGCCGCGACAGTTGTCGGGTGGACATGCAAATCGCGCTGCGGGAAGGGAAACTCAATGCCGTTTTCATGGAACAAGCGCCAAATTTCAAGGTTCACTTTGCTCGCAACATTTGAGAGGCCATTATAGGGGTCATCTATCCACATGCGCAGCTCTAGATCGACCCCATCCGAGCCAAAACCGCGCAGCAAGCAGTTGGGCTTGGGATTGTCTAAGACGCGGTCTGTGTTCGCTGCCGCCTCGAGCATGAGCTTCATGGCCAATTCTACATCGGAGGAATAGGAGACCTGCACGGGTATCTTGCGCCGCACATTGCGATCTGAATGGGACCAATTGATCACTTGCTGGGTGATCATATCCTCGTTGGGGATGAGGAACTCGGTCCCATCGCGGGTGACGACGGAGGTGTAGCGGGCAGCGAGCTTATTGATCCAGCCGTAGGTTTGGCCAAGTTCGATCACATCGCCCGGTTTCACAGACCGGTCGAGGAGCAAAATAATGCCGCTCATAAAGTTAGAGACGACTTTTTGCAGGCCAAAGCCCAAACCAACGCCCAGAGCGCCCGAAAACACAGCAAAAGCCGTTAAATCAATTCCAGCAAAGGAGAGCGCCATGACGATGGCAATGATCGTGAGGGCAAAGCGAGCAATCTTGCTGAAGAGGACTTGCAGAGAGGGTTCGAGCCCGCGGGACTTGCTGAGCTGGGCTTCTGCCGCTTGGCCCAGTAGCGACGCCAGCCATAAAAACACAACGACTGCAATGACGCCGGTGATGACGGCGTAGGCATTGAGCGATGTCTCCCCCAGGCCAATGTTAAAGCCCTTAAGCTTTGCAATAAGAGGCTCAAGCAGGCCGAAAATGTTGAGCGCGGCCAAAATCCAAGCCGAGGTGGCGAAGGATTTTGCAAGCGTTGGGTTGCGAATCAGGTTGGACGCAAAGCGGATGACAATCCACGCCGCTAGCAGCGAGGAGGCAATGATCAGCAGAGAAGAATTCCAACCGACACCATCGGCAATGGACTTACCAACGCGCAGCAGGATTAAACCCGCGATTGGCCGCACAAGCGGCAAAAAGATGGACCGCAGCAGGCCAAGCCACCCGCCGCGCTGCAGTAGCGGTTCAGCCAGGCGCGTCATAAACCGAGCAAGCGCGCCTGTGAGAAGCCAGGCCAGTACCAAGAAGGCGATTTGGCCAAGCGCCTCAATCGTGAGCAAATTCTCCTGGGACCAGACGATGGCCTCTTGCGACATGCCGCGCCAAAAGGTGAGATCGAGGTATTTATCCAGCTCTTCCATCATCGCCGACTTTCAAAGAACTGCTTCAAAAGGGACGAGGCAGCACGCTCTTCTAACCCACCGTAAACCTCTGGCCGGTGGTGGCAAGTGCTGTGGTTAAAGACGGCCGGGCCATGCTCAACGCCGCCACCTTTGGGGTCATAGGCGCCGAAGTAAAGCCGGCGGATGCGCGCAAAGCTAATCGCCTGCGCGCACATGGGGCAGGGCTCTAGCGTCACATATAAATCGCAGCCCATCAGGCGCTCACTGCCCAGAGCGCGCCCAGCTGCGCGGATCACTAGCATTTCGGCATGGGCGGTGGGATCATGATCGCCAAGCACCTGATTGCCCGCCGCGGCAATCACATCATCACCGCGAACAAGGACAGCCCCGATGGGGACTTCTTGGCGCAGGCCAGCCTGGCGCGCTTGCTCTAGCGCCGCATGCATAGGGCTTGATGACATAGCCCCTGTGTCCCTCGGCAGCTGACCAACGTCAAGGCCCACCTTCCGCGCGGAGCATTGCAGCGAGCTCCGGCCGCGCCTATAGGGAGTGGATGAGCGAAAAAGACCCAATACAACAGCGCATTGCCAAGGTCCTGGCCAGAGCTGGCGTTGCATCACGGCGAGACGTGGAGAAAATGATTGCTGATCAGCGTATTTCGCTGCATGGATCGCTGGTCACCTCCCCGGCGACGTTTATCGAAGATACCAGCGGCATTACGGTCGACGGCAAAGCGCTGGATGTGGCCTCAGAAACCATTGTTTATCGCTACCACAAACCCGCGGGGATCATCACCACACACAAAGACCCCCAAGGCCGTAAGACGGTTTTCGATGCTTTGCCCAAATCTCTTGGCCGCGTGGTCTCTGTCGGGCGGCTCGATTTAACCAGTGAAGGGCTGCTGCTGCTGACCAATGATGGGGCGCTGGCGCATGCGCTGGAATCGCCGCGCGCCGGCATTACCCGCACGTACCGCGTGCGCGCGCATGGCAGAGTGGATGAAAATGCACTTGCGGACCTTGCGAACGGGGTCCGGGTTGATGGCATCAACTATGGCGCCATCAAAGCCAAACTGGAACGAAAAACAGGGCAAAATAGCTGGCTGAGCATGGCGCTGGAAGAAGGCAAGAACCGGGAGATACGCAAAGTGCTCGCGCATTTGGGTTTAACGGTGAACCGTTTGATCAGAACAGATTATGGCGCTTTTTCTCTTGGACGGTTGCCGCGCGAGGGTGTTGCCATTGTGCCCCCAGGGCTTTTGAAGAAAGCCCTTCAAGACATGGCCATTGACCATGCAGGCATGGCCGCGCCGCCGGAAAGCCGGAGAGGCTGGGCCAAGGCGAAGGCCAAACGCAAAAAGCCGCCAGCTGGGCGCAGATCAATAGGCCAGCGCGCTACGCGCAAACCAACTAAAGCATGAGGATTATTGCCGGTATGCACCGCGGGCGCCGCCTTATAGCGCCCAAGGGAAAACAGACCCGGCCCACAACGGACCGTAGCCGCGAGGCCCTGTTTAGCGCTTTAAGCCACCAATTGGACCAGGATTTCAGCGAGCGGCAAGTTCTGGACCTGTTTGCCGGATCAGGTGCGCTGGGCCTTGAAGCCCTCTCGCGCGGCGCGGCGCATGCTACATTTGTTGAGCGGGCGCCGGCAGCAGTAGACAGCATAAACGCGAATATCGATGCCCTTGGCCTTGCTGAAAACACAAAAATACTGAAGGCCGACGCAACCCGCCCGCCGCGCACCATCGGGCCATTTAATTTGGTTTTTATCGATCCACCTTATGATCTAAAACGGGCCGCATCGAGCATATTGGCCTGTATTGACGCGCAAATCGTCGCAGAAGATGTCCTTTTTTGTTTGGATTCTTCCATTTTTGAGGCCGATTTGCTGCCAGACCTCCCTTTATCAATCCTTTGGTCCAAAAGGGTTTCTCAGAGCCACCTCACAATCTGCAGTCTTGAAAATCTATCATAGGTTGTATATTTACATCCATGAGTATTTATTGACTCACTGTTTAGAAACATTCCAGGCTGTTAGGGATATAAAAAGGGTTGGGAACCAAGGTGAAACAAACCGAACTGCATGTTGCAAAGACACTGCGCCAATGCGTTGCCTATGTTGTACAAGACTGTGATGAAGCTGGCTTTCATGAAGCAAGCTACCATCTTCGGCGTGCGATGGAGGAACTTGATAAGCTGGATAACAGTCAACCTGTTGGAGCGGCAGCTCACGGCTAAGCCTGACTTCGGCATTTAACGCCGGCCGAATAGCTTCTCAATATCAGGCAAGGCCAGCTTTACATAGGTTGGCCGTCCATGGTTGCACTGTCCAGAATGGGGCGTGGCCTCCATCTGGCGCAGCAAAGCGTTCATTTCTTCAACGCTGAGGCGGCGACCGGCGCGCACGGACCCATGACACGCCATAGTTGCATAGACTTCCAACACCTGTTCTTTCAGCACTGTGGCGGAGCCTGTCTCGTTAAGATCATCGGCAAGATCACGCACTAGGGACTGAATGTCAGCCTTTGCAAGCAAAGCAGGAACCTCGCGCACTAAGACCGCATCCTCGCCAAAGGCTTCGAGTAAGAGGCCATATTCGGCAAAATCCGTCGCTAAAGCTGCCAGCGCCGCCGCGCTGCCATCTGGCAGTTCTATAATCTCAGGCATCAAAAGCGCTTGGCGCGGAACGCCGCCGCTCGCCAAATGGCTTTTCAGGCGCTCATAAACCAGGCGTTCATGCGCAGCGTGTTGATCGACCAAAACCATTCCATCAGCGGTCTGGGCAAGAATGTACGTTTCATGCAGCTGCGCGCGTGCTTGCCCGAGGGGAGCGTCCGCATCGCTGTGCGGCGCGTCACCGCCTCGTGTTTCTATGGCAGGAACCTGCACGCGGTAGGCTGCGTCAGGCGCGGCAACGGCCGGCTCACTATAGCTTTGCGCGTAGCTGGTTTGAGGTGCCGGGCGAGACAGGTTTAAACGGCTTTGCGGAGCCGGGCCTTGTGGCTCCATCCGGCCCAGCGCGTATTGGCTGATCGTTGTTGACGCGCGGTGACCCGCTGCCGATAGCGCGTCGCGCAGGGTCGCCACAATGAGTCCACGCACATGCCCGCCATCGCGAAAGCGTACTTCCGCTTTGGCTGGATGCACATTCACATCAACCGCTTCAGGCGAAACGGCCAGAAATAAGGCCAGAACGGGGTAGCGGTCGCGCGCAAGGAAGTCTGCATAGGCGCCCCGCACGGCGCCAAGCAGCGCCTTGTCTTTCACCGAACGGCCGTTCACAAAGAGATACTGATAGGCTGCCGTCCCGCGATTATAGGTTGGCACAGCGATCATGCCGGTGAGCGTCATCTCCTCACGCTCGGCGCGAATGGGGATCGCATTATCGGTGAAGTCTCGGCCTAGGATGGCGCCGAGACGGGCATGAGTTTGTTCCAGCAAATCGCCTTGCGTTTCACGTGCATGAAACAGGGTGCGGCCCTGTGTTTTAACGATGAAGACGATCTCAGGATGCGCCATTGCCAAGCGGCGGACCACATCAACAGCCGCGCTTTGTTCCGTGCGTTCCGTCTTGAGAAATTTCAGCCGCGCGGGCGTTGAATAAAACAAATCGCGCACATCCACTTGGGTCCCCGGCTGCATGGCGCAAGGTGAGGGCTTTCCGGTTTGCCCAGCATCGATATCTAAGCGGAACCCATCTTCGCCGCGCTTGCGGCTCGCGATAGAAAAACGGCTCACGGACGCTATGGAAGGCAAAGCTTCGCCGCGAAAGCCCAGCGTGCGAATATCCACCAGGTCATCATCAGGTAATTTGGATGTGGCGTGGCGCTGGGTGGCCAGCAAAAGCTCATCGGCAGACATGCCCGTGCCATTGTCGCGCACCAAAATCTGCTTAGCGCCGCCGCCTTCTAAGGTGACATCAATCTGGGTAGCGCCAGCATCAATGGCATTTTCAACCAGTTCTTTTAAAGCGCTCGCCGGACGCTCCACCACTTCACCAGCGGCGATTTGGTTGACCAAGACATCGGGGAGTTTCCGCAGGGCCATGGCGGGGCTTGCCCCTTTTTTGAATTAAGGCGCGCCCAGCGGCTGGCTATCAATGCGCTCAACCTTGGTGCCTTGCGCATCTACTACGCCGTCTGGCGTCGCTAGAATTTCCCGCAGGAAAACACCTTTGTCGGCCACGATTTCCGTTCGGGACGTAATGTTTGAGCGCACTTCTGGGCCCACTTGCGTTGCGCCTGCTGCTTCAAGGAGCGCGCGCTCGCCCGCGCTCAGCGGCGGCAAGCTCGTGCGGCCAGGGAACAAAGCAGCGATCGCTTGGGACTGAGCACTCAGCTCGACAGGGCGTTTTTCACCTGGGCGCGGTGGACGCAGGGAAAAATCAGGCGGCACAACCAAAGGCTGGGTCCGGACCACCGCGAACTCATCGGGCGAGTTCTTATCAAGCCCAAGCGCAGAGCGCGCACCGCCGCAAGCGGGCAATCCCAGCACAAGACCAATCATGACTAAGAGTTTCAGATACGCCATTCGGACTTCCACTTTTTATACGTTTTATGGGCTCTTTGTAGCCGTTGCAGGCGGCGAAAGAAAGGCCTCTAATAGCAGAAGGCCAACGCCGGCGGTGATGGCCGCATCGGCAATGTTGAACACGTAAAAGCTATAGTCGAAAGCGTGCAAGCGAATGAAGTCGACGACAGCGCCAAAACGCGCGCGGTCTAAAATATTACCAGCCGCACCACCAAGAACGCAGGCAAGCGCCACCATCCCCAGCCGCGTCTCAGCCTTACGCAGCCACATAATGACCAAACCAGCGATCACGGCCGTCAATGCGACCAGCGCCCAGCGCATCCAATTACTATCGGCTTGGAAAAGCCCCATGGAGACGCCGCGGTTCCACACCATGGTGAGCGAGAAAAACGGCAGCACATCCACATTGTTTTTCGTCGGCAAATCGAAGACGTCCAAAATCCAAATCTTCGATAGCTGATCCAACAAAAAAACGATCGCAGCAAGCCATAGGCCCTGGCGAAACAGGCTTGGCCCGGAAGGCATGGGCGTTGCTGCGCTCACGCAGATGCACTTTGACGTAAAGAAACCGCGTCAGCGCAGCGCCGGCAAATATCGCCTTGGGGTGTCGCGAACCGCACTTCTTCCAGCACTTTCCAGCAGCGCTGACATTTCTCACCCGCTGCTGGCGCGAAGATCACACCGACACTGGGCACATCTGGCAAAGTAAAGGCGCCATCGGGAGCGGCGCCGTCTTCAAGTGTGACCCCAGAGGTGATTAATATATCTGCCAAGTCCAGTCCTTCGACTGCTTGGTGCAGCGCTTTATCGGCAACATATACATGCGGCGCAGCTTGCAGGGATGACCCAATAGTTTTCTCGCGGCGCTCAATTTCCAGCGCGCCCGTCACAACCCGGCGCACCTGGCGAACCTTCTCCCACCGCGCGGCCAGCACCTCATTGCGCCAGTCTGCGGGGATATCAACATAGGTATTGAGGTGCACACTTGGCGCATCCTCACCCATACGCGTGCGCCACACTTCTTCGGCCGTGAACACCAACACGGGAGCGAGCCAGCTGGTTAGGCAATGAAACAGCGTGTCCAGCACGGTCCGCGCTGCCTTGCGGCGGATGCTCTCGCGCGGATCGCAGTAGAGGCAGTCCTTTCGGATATCAAAATAGAACGCCGACAGGTCCTGAATACAGAACTGGAATACCGCCGTTGTCAGCCGCCCAAAATCATAGTCATGGGTGGCTTGGCGCACCTCTTCATCCACCTGCGCAATCCGGTGGAGAATATAGCGCTCCAGCTCTGGCATATGCGTGACCGGCAAACGCTCTGCTTCGTCAAAACCTTCGAGTGAGCCAAGCAGAAACCGCAGCGTATTGCGCAGCTTGCGGTAGGCATCGACAGAGCCTTTGATGATCTCATCTGAGATACGCACATCGTCAAAATAGTCCGTTGAGACCGCCCATAAACGCAAGATATCGGCGCCATATTGATCGACGACTTTTTTCGGATCAACCGTGTTGCCGTCGGACTTGGACATCTTCTTGCCCTTACCGTCCAGCGCAAAGCCGTGGGTGAGAACATCATCAAACGGCGCATGTCCACGCGTCCCGCAGCTCTCTAAAAGGGAAGATTGGAACCAGCCGCGGTGCTGATCTGAGCCTTCAACATAAAGCGTTGTCTTCGCATTTTGCAGCGCTTCACGGCCTTCCACCACAAACGCATGGGTGGAGCCAGAATCAAACCACACATCTAAGATGTCGTTGACTGGCTCATAATCAGCCAGGTTATAGGTCTCGCCGAGCAGCGCTTGATGATCGGCTGTAAACCAAGCATCTGCGCCGCCCTCTTTAAACGCTGCGATGATGCGGGCGTTCACTTCAGGATCGTTGAGATACGTCCCTTCTTTTTTATGCAAGTAGAGCGCAATTGGCACACCCCAAGCGCGCTGGCGCGAGATCACCCAATCTGGGCGCCCTTCCACCATGGCGGAAATGCGGTTCTTGGATTTCGCCGGGACCCAGCGCGTGCGCTCAATCGCATCCAGCGCAAGGCCGCGCAGCGTCGGGTTGTTACCCGGGTTCTGCGCCAGCTCTTCCTTGTTATGGGCGTTGGTACGGCGATCATCCATGGGGATGAACCACTGCGGCGTACAGCGGAAAATGATTTTGGCTTTTGAGCGCCACGAATGAGGATAGCTGTGAGAGAAGTCGTCAGATGCTGAGAGCAGCCCCCCTGCGCCGCGCAGGTCAGAACAAATCGGCCCTTCAGCAGCGGTGAACTTCTTGTTGATGACGTTGCCCTGACCGCCCAGCCACGCCCAATCGTCCCGGTATTTGCCATCCGGCTCGACTGCGAACACAGGATCGATGCCGTTTGCTTTGCAAAGCTCAAAGTCGTCCTCGCCATGGTCTGGCGCCATATGGACAAGGCCAGTGCCAGCGTCTGTGGTGACAAACTCGCCCGGCAACAATGGGCGTGGTTTGGCGAAAAAACCGCCGAGATGATGCATGGGGTGGCGGACGATAGTGCCTGCTAGCCTATTACCACTGCCAGACCAATGCTCAAAGAAACTGACACTGGCCCGCCCAAGCCCCTCTCCGCCAAGGAACTCATTTGTTAATGCCCGTTGATAACGCTCCTTAAAATCATTTAATAGGGGCGCGGCAACGATGAAACGACGGTTTACATCAGGGTTGGGGAAGTTGTCTGGTTTAGACATTGGCTCATTTTCAGGCCCGATTATGCCGAGCGATGAGACTCCAACTGCGACATATTCAATCTCCGGTCCATACGCCAAAGCTTGGTTCACAGGAATGGTCCAAGGCGTCGTGGTCCAGATGACAGCCTTAGCGCCGACCAGCTCTTCAATTGGGCTTTCGGTTATTTCAAACGCCACGTCTATCTGGGTCGAAACGATGTCTTCATATTCGACTTCGGCTTCTGCCAACGCTGTCTTTTCGACAGGACTCCACATGACGGGCTTTGCGCCGCGGTAGAGCTGGCCGGTTTCGGCGAACTTTAAAAGCTCGGCCACAATGGTGGCTTCGGCCTCGTAGGTCATGGTAAGATAGGGATCATCCCAATCGCCGTACACGCCGAGGCGCTTGAATTGTTCAGATTGGATATTGACCCAGTGCTGCGCGAAGTCGCGGCATTCCTGACGGAACTCGATGGGGTCGACGTCGTCTTTGTTCTTCTTTTTCTTGCGGTACTTCTCTTCGATCTTCCATTCGATGGGAAGGCCGTGGCAATCCCAGCCCGGCACATAGGGCGCATCTTTGCCTAGCATGGACTGACTGCGCACGATCACATCTTTGAGCACCTTGTTCATGGCGTGGCCCATATGGATATCGCCATTGGCATAGGGCGGGCCATCATGCAGCACGAATTTCTCAGCGCCCTTGCGCGCGGCACGCAGAGCTTCATAAACGCCCTCCCGGGCCCACCGCTCCAGCCACTTAGGCTCCTTATTGGGCAGCCCTGCTTTCATGGGGAAGGCCGTTTTCGGTAAGAAAACAGTGTCGCGATAATCAGTCGTCATGGGCGTGTGTCAGCGTCGCTAAATACAAAGCGTGCTGTTTAAAGGCCTCGGCGGCTTAAGTCGAGGAGAACTAGGTGTCGGGGAGATCAGTCCGGCAGCAAATGCGTGAAGTGAGATCGGTGCGGGACGGGGAAGCGATCTGCGGCATTATCAGGGTTAGCCAGCGCCAAGCGCGCGGTGTCACAATCCTTCGCGATTTGGCCTTTCAGCTCTTCCAGGCCAGAAAACTTCTTTTCCGGGCGAATAAAGGACACGAATTCCACATGCAGCAATTCGCCATAGATGTCTTCGTCAAAATCAAAGAGGTGCGCCTCTAAGGTGACGTCCTGCTTATCAAAGGTTGGACGCTTTCCCAGATTGGCGACAGCAGGAATAAATTCGCCTGTCGTACCGCGGCGAACGCGCACGGCATACACACCAAAGCGCGGGTGCACATAATCACTGATGTCGAGATTGGCAGTGGGAAAGCCAATGGTGCGGCCGCGCTGATCGCCTTTTTGCACATGGCCTTCCACAAACCACCAATGGCCCAGCAGGGCAGCAGCCTGGCGGGCAAGGCCCTGGCGCAGCGCGTCGCGCACCAGCGTGGAGGAATAAACCTCCCCTGCACTGCCCTCAACGCCAACGCCAATGGCGGGAATTTCGGTAACGCCAAAGCCTTCTTCAGCGCCCATATAACGCAGCATCGCCGCCGACCCGCCGCGGCCTTTTCCAAATCGATAGTCATAGCCATAGACGAGATGCAAAGCGCCAATTTGGCCGATCAAAATATCATTCACAAAGTCAGCAGCATGCAGCCGCGCAATGGAGGCATCAAACGGCAGCACGAAAAACGTGTCGACGCCAAAATCGCCCAACAAACGCGCCTTTGTGCGCATAGGCGTGAGCATGAACGGGGGTTGATCGGGCTTGAAATAGGCCCTTGGGTGGGGCTCGGTCGTCATCACGGCAAGAGAGGTGCCCATGGTTTCAGCCATGGCGCCTGCGGCGCCAATGACGTTTTGGTGGCCCCGGTGCAGCCCATCAAAGGAGCCAAGCGCTAAGACGCAGCCGCGCGCTGCTTTGGGAATGGTTTCAAACGTTCGAAATAGCTGCACGGTTGATCGTCTTGTTTATTTGGGAAGCATAACAGTAGCGGTGCCCTGCGTGACCACGGTATCGCCAACACGGCAAGCGCAGTCAAATGTAGCTTTGCGCCGTTTTGGGTCCAGGCTTTCGATCGTCACCGTGGTCAGCACAGTATCGCCAATTTTCACTGGGGCTTTGAAATTCAGCGTTTGGCCCAAATAAATCGTCCCAGGCCCAGGCAGCTTAGTGCCGAGGACCGCAGAAATAAACCCGGCGCTGAGCATCCCATGGGCGATTCGCGTTTTGAACATCGTACCAGCAGCAAAGTCTTCGCTTAGATGGGCCGGGTTCGTATCCCCCGTCACGCCAGCAAACAAGACGATATCTGCCTCTGTTACTGTTTTTTCGAAGCTGGCTGATTGGCCAATTTCCAATGCTTCAAAATCCATTCTTTTACGCCCCAATGATGGCTGCAAGCCAGCCGCATATGGCCCGTCATGTGCAGCAAATGGCGCGCTGGGTCAAATTTACCGTTTCTTCAGGTCCAAGAGATTACAGTGCGTCCATGAAAACCCGCCGCAGAGCGGCCAGCATGGAGCTTAGATAAGGCAATGTCTCTTTCCGCTTCGACACCAATTCTGGTTGTGGACGATTATAAAACAATGTTGCGCATCTTGCGCAATCTGCTGAAACAGCTTGGCTTCAACAACATTGATGAAGCAACCGACGGCACAATGGCGCTGTCAAAGCTGCGTACGAAGAATTATGGCCTGGTGATTTCCGATTGGAACATGGAGCCGATGACGGGCTATGAACTTCTCAAAGAAGTCCGCGCTGACCAGCAGCTCACCAAGATGCCGTTCATCATGGTAACGGCCGAATCAAAAACCGACAATGTGATTGCAGCGAAAAAGGCTGGCGTAAACAACTACATCGTCAAGCCATTCAACGCCGCAACGCTTAAGACCAAGCTCACCAGCGTCTTTGGCGATTTCCAAGTCTAATACAGCTAAAAAGCCTTACAGACAAACCGGCCTGGGACGCATCCGTCCCGGGCCGTTTTTCTATGCAGCATCCATCAAACCTTTTGAAATCAGCACGTCTTCCCAAGCGCGCGGCCGCCCGAAGACATAACCCTGTGCGTGACTAAGGCCCTGCTCTATTACATCAATGAGCGTTTTTTCATCTTCCACATGGGTCGCGATACACACAAGGTCGTGCGCTTTAGCACTGGCGAGCAGCGATGAGGCAGCGTCATTTTGAACGATATGGCGCGCCGCGATTTTAACGTAGCTGACGCCGAGCGCGGCGACCTGGGCATTGAGATCCGTTGGCAACGCCTGGTCTAAGCTGAAGAGATAGCCCGTGCGGCGCAGGCGTTCTAAACCAGCGCCGATTTGGCTGAGGCAATCCGGCAACGAAGGGGCCGAGAATTCTAGGACAATGTGATCGCATAAGGCCCGATTGCTGCTCAGAAAATCAACGAACTGATCAAAGAACTCGGGGTCACGCAGCGATGTGGCGGAGAGATTGATGAAGAACGTCTCTAGGGACGCGCGCCTGCCAAATTGGCGTACGATTTGAACGCACCGCAGCAGCAAAAAATTGTCCAATGTGGTAATGAGCCGCGACCGGGCTGCATAGTCTAGAAATTTGGAAGGGTAGAGGACGTCGCCAGCGTCATTTCGAAGGCGCGACAAACATTCGAAGAAAACCGGTCGGCGCGATGGCAGCGCATGCACGGACTGGACATGCAGGTCAATGCGGTTACCCAAAATGGCGGATGCAATTTGTTCAGCCAGCGTTGGACCTGCAGGGGCTGTCTCTACAGAGGCAAGGTCAGTCTGGTCATGGTCTAGCGCCAGCTGCGGCGTCGTAGAGGGGGGTGAGAACGTTTCTTCAAACGCTTTTACTTGGCTCGCTACCAACATAGTCGCATCGCCAAGCGCAGCCAATTTACCTTCGCTTCGCTCAAGCCGGTTTTTTAGAGTCCGCTGCTGCTTAGACACTGCACGCACCTGAGCAGCCACGGCAGCCAAAGTGAGCGCCAGGGCGCCCACCGTAAAACATAGCGCGGCCCCCACGATAGCGCCAACCAACGAGGCGAAATGAGTTGCAGCGATAACCACGCCAAGGGCGCCGCTTAAAAGAGCCCAAGCGGCCAAAAATACAAAAATGCTCAGTTTATTCACGCGCACGCCCCGCAAAGCTCTGATCCTCAGATTGGTAGCTTATCGCGGCGAGCTTTAAGGAGTGTTAACCAAGAATCTCCCGGTTTTAAGCTTATTCGGGACGAACATTGGCGGTAGATGTCTTGATTTGGGCACTGGAATTTCACGGCGAATCCGGCTAGTAAGCCGAAAGCTTCTAAATGCGAAGTGAAACAAAAACTGGGACAAGGTGGAAAAATGGCTTTGGACAATATTTTAAAGAGCGTGATGGTTGTTGCTGGTCTATCGTTTGGGGTAGCAGCGTGCGGCGAAGAATCAGCTGATTCTTATGAAGCTGCAAAAGAGTCTGCAAAAGATGCCGCTGATGCAGCTGGCGACGCAGCAAGTAGCGCAGCCGACAGCGCAACAAGCGCTGCAAAAGAGGCTTATGATTCTGCAAAAGATGGCGTCAGCGACGCTGCAGACAGCGCGAAGGAAAGCATGAGCGATGCCGCTGACGGCGCGAAAGACTCCATGAACGACATGTGGAGCGGCGCGAAAGAGAAAGCAGGCGGCGCCATGGACTCCGCCAAAGATGCGGCTGAAGACGCTGTAAACTAAAAACGATTTTGCCCTTAAAGGCAACTTAGAGAGAAAGCAGGTGTTCAAACTTCGAACACCTGCTTTTTTATTGCTTGCAAGTATGGCATGACCCATTGCGATTTAGGGATACGACAAAAAGGATGTACCGATGACTTTAGAAGAAATTACCGCCATGATGCGCGAGCGTGTGGGGGATAGCGCAGGCCTTAACAAGGCCATAAAGTTTGATTTTGGGGATGATGGGGTCGTACGGATTGATGATACGCAGTCACCTGCGGTTTACACTCAGTTTATTGCTCCAATAGAATACACATCAGCAGATTTTCCATCTTACATTAGTATTGGATTTTATTCGGGTTTTGGATGCTTGTCAGATACCTGTTCTGAAGGGACAAAATTTTGGGTAGACCAGGTAGAATTGCTTGGAGAAGCTTTGAATGTTCAGGAAGAGGGTATTTCACAAAGAAACATATCTCTCTTCCCTAACCCTGCTAAAGATTCTTTCTATATCGGAACGGAAAATGAATTAGCAGTTCAAACCATTGTGCTCTATAATTGTGTGGGGCAAGAAATCAAAAGATGGGTAAATGCTCAAGACTCCTACTCGATTGCCAACATTGACTCAGGTACCTACTTGCTCGGCATTGAGACTCCAGAGG
>JBCCAR010000058.1:0-9124 GCA_039814715.1 Pseudomonadota bacterium | reverse complement strand
CCAAGCTCACCGGCTGCGTTGCCCGCCGCTTGTGATGCACCGCATCACCGCACGCCGCGCGCCTGACCGGATGAACTTGGAAAAGCGTCCTATGGGTACCATTTGTCTGAGCCAATCCACTAGCAAGCTCTGTCCGGTACACGCATCGCAGATTGTTCGTCTTGAGCTCCGTCGATGCGCACAACGCCATCATGAATTTGGGCGCGCCCTTCGGCGATCCATTTCAGCGCGCGCGGGTAAATCTCGTGTTCCTGCTGTAACACCCGTTTTGCCAATGCATCCTCATCATCACCCTGCTCAACCGGGACCGCGGCTTGAATGATAATGGGGCCAGCGTCCATTTCTGGCACCACATAATGCACCGTGCAGCCAGCGATCTTCACGCCTGCCTCCAGCGTTTGCCGGTGTGTGTGAAGGCCTTTGAAGGATGGCAAGAGGGAGGGGTGAATGTTGATCATCCGTTCCTCCCACCGGCGCACAAAGTCGCTGCTGAGCAGGCGCATAAAGCCAGCCAGGCAGATAAGCCGCGCGCCTGCTTCGGACAACGCCTCAGCCAGCGCGCGTTCAAACGCAGCTTTTGTCTCAAAGCTCTTATGATCAATTGTCCGTGTTGGGATGCCCGCTTTTTGCGCGCGTTCAAGGCCATAGGCACCTGGCCTATTGGAGATCACTTGTACAATTTCAGCTGGGAAATTCGGCGCTGCGCAGGCGTCAATCAGGCTTTGTAAATTGCTGCCCCGGCCAGAAACGAGCACGGCGACCCGCATGCGCGCCATCAGGCAGTGACCTGCCAGGCATCACTATAGCCCCAGCCGCCTGCTGTGCCAGATAAGACGACGCTGTCGCTGCCTTCGCGCACATCGCCAATCGTATGGCAGGCAACGCCCTTGGCTTCGACCTCGGCTTTAAACGCGTCTGCATCACTGGCTTGGATGATCACCGCCATCCCGATGCCGCAGTTAAAGGTTTTGAGCAGTTCGCGCGGCGGCAGGGCCGCGCGGTCCCTCAGCCAGGCAAAAACCGGCGGCAAGAACCAGCTGCTGGTATCGACATGGGCCGTGAGACCCGCCGGCATCACCCGCGGAATATTCTCCAGCAAGCCCCCGCCTGTGATGTGCGCAAGCGCTTTGACGACTTGGCTTTGTATGCCGGGCATGAGGGCCTCGACGTAAATTTGCGTCGGCGTTAAAAAGGCATCGCCCAGGCTTTGGCCGGGGGCAAAAGGCGCATCATCGCTAAGGCCCAGATTGTCCTCGTCCAAAATCTTACGCACCAGCGAAAACCCATTGGAATGCACGCCGCTGGAGGCTAGGCCGATGATGACGTCTCCTGCTGCGATCGCGGGCACGCTTTCAAGCGCGCTGCGCTCCACTGCGCCAACAGAAAAGCCAGCCAGGTCATAATCGCCGGCGGCGTACATGCCTGGCATTTCCGCAGTTTCCCCGCCGATGAGCGCGCAGCCTGCCTGGCGGCAACCTTCGGCAATGCCGGCCACGACCGCTTGGGCCACGTCTTGCGCTAAGTGTCCCGTTGCCAAATAATCGAGGAAAAAGAGCGGCTCAGCGCGCTGGACGATGAGATCATTCACGCACATGGCGACCAGATCAATGCCGACGCTGCCATGCTGGCCAGTCCCAGTTGCGATTTTAAGCTTTGTGCCAACGCCGTCTGTGGCAGCGACCAACAGCGGGTCGTTATAGCCCGCCGCTTTGGGATCAAATAGGCCGCCAAACCCACCAAGCGACACATTTGCACCAGCACGCTGTGTTGATTTGGCGAGCGGCCCGATAGCTTTGACGAAGTCGTTGCCCGCTTCAATGTCGACGCCGGCGTCAGCATAGGTTAGGGGCTTTTTATTGTGCCCTCTGTCATTCCCCGGGTCACTCACGTCGCGTTCCTTTGCCTTAATTTCTGCCGCTTGCTTACTGCATGTGCCAATAAACGGCTTGCTGGCTCAGAAAGACCTTTGCGCCAGCACGCCACTTTTCCTAAGGTCTCGCCATGTTTCGCGCCACCGATTTTTTTGCCATTTTTGCCTGTCTTACTCTGTGGGCGCTCGCGCCTGCGTCCAGCGCTATCGCCCAGGTGCCAGCGCCGCCGCCGCCGCGCTCCATTTTTACCATCAACAATGTGCCCGTGGACGTTACGTCGAACTCGGCTGCCGCCGCGCGCCAAAGTGCCATTGCCCAGTCTCGGCGCATCGCCTTTAGCCAGATTTTCAGCAAGCTTGTCGCGCGCGAAGATTTGGCGCTTGAGCCGGCGCTGACCAATGCGGAGCTGGCTGACTTGGTCCGCGCGATTGACGTGACGGACGAGCGCTCTTCTGCCACGCGCTATGTGGCGGCGCTGTCGGTCAGTTTTGATGCAGAGAAACTCACGGCCTTGCTGGAACGACTCAACGTGACCTTCACTGATTCGCAGACCCCGCCCATCAGCCTCGTCCCGATCGCGCACTATGGCGGTCTCCCGCTGCTGCACAGCCCAGACAATGTGTGGCTCATTGCTTGGCAGCGTTCGCCAACGCGCGCGGCCAGCTTGGTTGATTATGTGTTGCCCGATCCAGGCCCACTGTATAAGCGCCATATCTCTGCGCTGTCTGCGCGCCAGGCGCCGCCGCAAGCGCTCATTGATTTGATCACACTGCAAAAAGCGCGTGATGTTCTCCTCGCTTTTGCGGACATTCGCTTGGACATGGCCACGCGCCGCTACGTCGGGACATTTGATATCCGCCGCGGGCCAGGCCAGGCGCCTTTCATGTCGTTTGAACTATCCCAAGAAAGCGAAGAGACGCCGCAGGAGATGCTCGAGCGTGCCATCGCAGCGGTTGACGGCGAATTATCCGCGCTTTGGAAACGCCAGCTTCTGGTTGAGTTCTCCCAGGCGCGCAATGTGTCTGTCATAGCCCAATTTGAAGCAGCACAAGATTGGCAAGCGATTCGCGCAGTCCTCTCCTCATCGCGCCGCCTTCGCAACGTGCGCGTCCCATCGTTGACGCTCAGGCGCGCAGACATTACAGCGCGCTTCTTTGGCAGTTTTGATGCGCTGGAAGAGGCCTTTGCGCTGCGCGGATTACGCCTGGTTGATGAGGGAGCAGATCAATGGCGCATCCGCACAATGACGGATATGGAAGCGGCCATCTATGGTGAAGCGGCGAGCGGCAACAAGGTCCAATTTGTTGATCCACTTGCAGACCAAACGCAGGGGGACGCCGCGCCGGAGCAGGTGGGCGAGGATGGGCAAGACCCGCTCACGGATATGGATGTGCCGCCTTGGGAACTTTCCCAGCCCGCCCGAAGGCCTGCTAGCCTAGGAGATGTGGCGCCATGACCTGGCCGCGCTGGGCTATCCCAGTTCTTGTTTTAATTGGCTTCTTCCTATTTGTATCCGCAGTCAAAGGCATATTGTTGCCGTTTGTAGCGGGACTGGCGATTGCTTATTTGTTTGATCCGCTAGCCGATAAGCTCGAAGCGCTGGGCTTGAAGCGCTGGATGGCGGTCGGTGTCATTTTGATCAGTTTCTTCGTGTTCATCATCGGCTTTGTCGTGCTCTTGGCCCCGCTCGTGAGCCAGCAAATTGGCGCGCTTTTGAAGTATCTGCCGCAATATGTCAGCGATTTGCGCGTGTTTATCGATCGTCTCCTAGAGCAGGCCGGCCAGGACCGTGTGGAAGGCTTTGCGGAAGATTATGCTGGCAAAATCGTTGGCATTGCTGGGGATGCAGCCAGCCGGTTTATCTCGGGCTCGCTGCAGATTTTCAATGTGATCTCCTTGCTGCTGCTCACGCCGCTGGTTGCGTTTTATGTTCTGCGCGATTGGGACCTCATGATCGCCCATATCGATAGCTGGCTCCCGCGCGAGCATCATGGAACGATCCGCACGTTGACCCGCGAAGTGGATGACGCCTTATCCGGGTTTGTGCGCGGGCAGCTGCTCGTCGCCAGCATCATGGGTACGCTGTATGCGATCGGCTGGTCAGTCATCGGCCTGGATTACGCTGTCGTGCTTGGCATTATCGCAGCGCTGCTGTGCTTTATTCCCTATATCGGCCCCCTCACTGGTTCGCTGCTAGCGCTGTTAGTGGGCTTTGGCCAGTTTGGGGATGATTGGGTGCGCCTGGGCGCTATTTTAGGCATTCATTTGGGCGTACAGCTTTTAGAAGGCAATTTCCTCACCCCCCGCCTGGTGGGCCAGCGCGTCGGGCTTGATGATGTATGGGTCATTTTCGCGGTCTTGGCCGGCGCTGAGCTCATGGGCTTTTTAGGGATTTTAATTGCCGTGCCCTTTGCGGCTATCATTGCTGTGCTGCTGCGCTTTGGTTTGAAGCAGTATTTAAGCAGCGATCTCTATGGCGGCCCCCATGAACCGCTCAACCCAGATTTGCTGCCTCAACCCGTCACCCGAGAGGACGGCATGGGCTCATGATGGCAGAGCAGCTCCCTTTATCGCTGGAATGGCCTAAACACTTTACGTTTGACACCTTTGTCGCCGGCGAAAGCAATCAATCCGCCTTTAAGCTGGCGCAGCGCTGGCCCGATTGGCCTCAAGGTGTGCTCGCCATTGCAGGCCCCGCTGGCAGCGGGAAAACGCATTTGGCCTGCGCAGTGGCGGCTAAGGCCGGCATAGTACCTCATAAATTCAGCGATATTGCCGCCATTGATTGGCGCGAGATGGCGCACGTCATATTAGAAGATGGACCTATAAGCCTCGGCGATGAAGCGCAGCTTTTTCATGTGATCAATGGTGTGCGCGAAGAAGGCGGCACGCTGCTTTTGACAGCGCGCACGCCGCCTGCGCAATGGCCCGTGACCCTGCCTGACCTAAAATCGCGTCTTGCTGCCGTCGTCACCGGCGTTATTTCAGAGCCCGATGATACGCTGCTCCGCCACATGATCGCCCAGCACTTTAGCGATTTAGGTGTTCTGCCGCAGCCAGGCTTGATAGACTATGTTGCTGACCGAGTGGAGCGCAGCTTTTCCGGCGTGGAAGCCTGCGCCGCCAAACTCAACCAAGCCGCACTGGCACGCCAGTCAAAGATTACCACTGCCCTCGCACGCACAGTCATGGGCTGGCCAAGCGTCACATAGTGGCAAATATGCTTTGCTAAAGATGCAAAGCGACAGTGTTTTTGAATGAAGGATGAACACCGATGGGCGAGATGCCATTGGACGCAGACGGCGCGATGCAAGCGTCTTGGGAAGAGCAGTTTCCAAAGCCAATTGACCGCTTTAATAACCGCGAGCTGAGCTGGCTACGCTTTAACGCGCGCGTGCTTGAAGAAGCAGAAAACATGGCGCATCCCGTCCTTGAGCGGCTGCGCTTTCTCGCCATCTCCGGCAGCAATTTAGATGAATTTTACATGGTGCGCGTCGCGGGGCTGAAAAGCCAGGTGGAGGCGGGCATCAATGCTGTGAGCGCTGATGGTTTAACGCCGACCCAGCAACTTGATGCGATCAATGACGCAACCCATACTTTGCTTTCCAAGCAGCAAAAGTGCTGGGAGGCATTGCGTGATGAGATGGGCCAAGAAGGCATCCAAGTACTAAGCCCGCACGATGTGACGCAGGCGGATCAAGACTGGCTGGAAGACTATTTTCTCAAGCAACTGTTCCCGGTTGTCACGCCGCTGGCCATTGATCCCGCGCACCCCTTCCCGTTCATTCCCAACCTCGGCTTTTCCTTAGTGTTGGAGCTTCGCCGTCAATCTGACAGGATGGCCTTAAGCGCGCTCGTGCCACTCCCGCCGAAAGTAAGCCGCTTTGTGCGCCTGCCGGGCGATCCGATCCGCTTCGTCTCCTTGGAAACCTTGCTCACGCTGTTCTTAGACCGGCTCTTCCCAGGCTACGACGTCGTCGCTCACGGCGCGTTTAGGGTGATCCGCGATAGCGATATTGAAGTTGAGGAAGAAGCGGAAGACTTGGTGCGTGTGTTTGAAACGCTGCTCAAGCGCCGCCGCCGCGGCAATGTGATACGGCTGAAAGTACAAGCGCATATGCCCGCCAACCTGAAACGCATGGTGATCCGCGAGCTGGAAGTGGATGAGCGCGATGTGGTTGAAGTGCCCGGTATTTTGGGCATCAATGACCTCTCCCAGCTCATTGTGGATGACCGGCCGGAGCTGGTCTTCAAGCCCTACCGGCCGCGCTCGCCAGAGCGCGTGCGCGACCACGGCGGGGATTGCTTCGCGGCGATCCGCGCCAAAGACATCGTCGTCCATCACCCCTATGAAAGCTTTGATATCGTCTTAAGCTTCCTGCAGCAGGCGGCGCAGGACCCTGACGTGATCGCTATCAAGCAGACGCTCTACCGCGCTGGCAAACAATCCACTATCATTCGCGCGCTCCAAGATGCCGCTGAAGCTGGCAAAGCCGTGACAGCGGTTGTGGAGCTGAAAGCCCGCTTTGATGAAGAACAAAACATCAAATGGGCGCGCGATTTAGAGCGTTCGGGCGTTCAAGTTGTGTACGGCTTTATCGAGCTGAAGACCCATGCCAAATTGTCCATGGTCATCCGCCGGGAAGCAGAGGGTCTGCGCACCTATATGCACTTCGGCACCGGCAACTATCACCCTATCACGGCTAAGGTCTATACGGACCTGAGTTACTTCACCGTCAGCCCCAAACTGGCGCATGAGACCAGCCAGGTATTTAATTATATCACCGGCTATATTGAACCACCAGAACTGACCTCGCTGGGAATGTCGCCGTTTACCATCCGCTCCAAGCTCATTCATCTCATCGATACCGAAATTTCCAACGCCAAGGCGGGCAAGCCTGCAGGCATTTGGGCAAAGATGAACTCGATCGTCGATACACAGGTCATCAAAAAGCTCTATGATGCATCGGCGGCGGGTGTCCCGATTGATCTCATCATTCGCGGGATTTGTTGCCTTAAGCCGCAGGTGCCTGGCTTATCGGACAATATCCGCGTCAAAAGCTGCATTGGCCGGTTTTTAGAGCATTCGCGCATTGTCTGCTTTGCCAATGGCGCAGAGTTGCCCAGCCGCCAAGCAAAAGTCTTTATTTCATCAGCAGACTGGATGCCCCGCAATTTCGACCGCCGCGTGGAAGTGCTTGTGCCGATTGAGAACGAAACAGTTCACGCGCAGATATTAGATCAGGTGATGCTCGCAAACCTGAAAGACAATTTGCAAAGCTGGGAGCTTGGCCCTGACGGCGAGTATCACCGTCTTGAGCCAGACGAAGAAGATGGGCCGTTTAACCTGCACCGCTATTTCATGAAAAACCCAAGCCTTTCTGGCCGCGGCGATGCGCTAGACGCGAGCTCTGTGCCCAAGCTTAAGCTTTAGTGGCTTTTGCCGGTTCACCCTCTTGCCCCATTGGCGTTGGTGGGGTACGCGTTAAGTCTCTGCGGATCAGACGCACAGTGAGCATATAAAAAGCCTATGGCGAGTAAGGCGCGCAGCCGGTTACGGTCGCTGCTAACACCGGCAGCGCAGGTCACATCCAGTCACAGCGTGAGACCAATCGCCGTGATTGATATTGGCAGTAATTCCGTCCGCCTCGTCGTCTTCGATGGCCTTCAGCGCAGCCCGCAGACGCTGTTCAATGAAAAAGTGATGTGCGGGCTTGGCAAAGAGCTGCAGGCGACGGGCCGTATGCCAGAAGAAGCCATCGACAGTGCCTGCGCGGCTCTGCGCCGCTATAACGCGATTATCAGTGATATGGCGTGCGATACGGTGTGCGCTGTTGCGACCGCTGCGGTGCGCGACGCGGCCAATGGCGCGGCCTTTATTGAGCGTGTGCGCAGCGAAACCGGCATTGATGTCGAAGTGGTCGATGGCGCCGGCGAAGCGCGCTATTCCGGATTAGGCGTCCTCTCTGGTATCCCTGAAGCCAATGGAATTGTGGGGGATTTGGGCGGCGGATCGCTTGAGCTCATTCGTGTGGCTGATGGGCAAATGCATGAGCGCGTCACGCTGCCGATTGGCCCTGTGCGCTTGATTGGCGATCCTAAAGCTGACCTGCGCAGCCGGCGCAAAACAATCGATAAGGCGCTTAAATCCGTCGAGTGGCTGCGCAGCTATCCTGGCGTCCCCTTTTATGTGGTCGGTGGCTCTTGGCGGGCGCTCGCGCGTATTCACATCCAGCGCAGCAAGCACCCCCTTGGCATTCTCCACCAGCATGAAATGACGCCGGAAGATGTAAGCAAGGTATACCGCCTAGTGCGCCGCATCCGGCCTGAAGAGTTAGGCCAATTTGAAAATGTGCCCCAGCGGCGCGTTGAAGCGTTGCCAGCCGCCGCGCGCATTTTAGACCGCGTCGTGGCGATAACGGGCGCGTCAAAAGTCATTGTCTCTGCGCTCGGCCTGCGTGAAGGCATTTTATATGAGCAGCTGGAACCGGACGTGCGTGAACGCGACCCGCTGATTGCCGCCTGCCGGCAAATCTCCAAACGCTCCAGCCGCTTTGGCGGACACGGCGACGCGCTCATGGAATGGATGGATCCGCTCTTTGCCCAATTGGGGGAGGATGCACCCAATCGGCGGCTGCGCCATGCCGCCGCGCTGATGAGCGACATCGGCTGGCGCGGCCATCCAGACTTCCGCGCCGAATCAGCGATTTATGATTCGCTATTTGGCTGGTTTGTCGCCATTGACGGCCCTGGCCGGGCGGCAATTGGGCTTTCTTTGTTTGTCAATTATGGCGCAAAGCCGTCTGATGAGCTGGGCGAGCTGGCGCAGAAACTTCTCTCACCGCAGCAAACACAATGGGCCCTGCAAGTTGGCTACGCGCTGCGCCTTGCAAACCGGTTGTCCGCTGGCACGCATAAACCCCTAAAAGAGACGACCTTGCTGGTGAGCGAGGGCACGCTGTCGCTCACCTTGAATAAAGAGGGGACAGCGCTGTACGGCGAGGTTGTTGAGCGGCGCTTATCTGATCTCGCCAAAGCCTGCGGCCTTGCCAGTGGAGGCGCCGTTTTTGCCGGTTAGAGCACGTTTCACTTACTCAGAGCCATTTGACCAAATTTAGGTTTTTCGCTGGTCAGGAGCATGCATCGCCATGATGCCATCGCATCATAAGATGCTTGCGACGCAGCCAGCGGGAAACCTAAGCTGGCCCTGCGGGTGACGCCCTGGAAGACGCGGGGTGCGTTGTACGCCTTGT
>JBCCAR010000028.1:0-42527 GCA_039814715.1 Pseudomonadota bacterium | reverse complement strand
CCTCACGCTCATACAACGTCAACTCAACAACATATTTGATGTTCGCCAAAACCTGACCCCCTCCTTGAAAATGTCAGAAAGAGAGAATCAGATCACAAAACAAAGCGCAACACATCAGATAAAGTGATGCAGAGGACTAGTGCGCGGCGGGAAGCCGGATTGTAAAGCGGCTGCCATTGCCCAGGGCGCTGTCTAGGCTCAGCTGCGCGCCAATACCATCAGCCAGGGCTTTGACGACCGACAAGCCTAGTCCTAACCCCGGAGAAGAGCTCTCATACGGCGTTTCTTGGCCCGCTTTCTCATAGCGTTGCCAAATGCGGTCTTGATCTACCGGATCAATACCGGGCCCTTCATCCCACACCACGATATCGACAAAGTGCGGGTTATCGGCTTGGATATCGATGCCAGCGCGCGCGCCTTGCGGGGTGAACTTAATGGCATTCTCTAAAAGGTTCACAATGATCTGTTTTAATTTGCGCCGGTCTGTCAGGCATGCGGCCACTTGGTCTATGGGCCTAAGCGCCAGTTCCACTTGCGCCTTTTCAGCGACTGGTTGAAGCAATCTTTGAACCTCTGAGACGATCACTGAGATATCACTTTCAACTGGAATAATGCTGCCGTCAGGCTTCCCAGCGCCATAGGCGGTCACCATATCGTCAATCAAACCCAAAAGGTGATTGCTTGCGCTCAAAATATCGTCGCAATACCCTGCGTAGCGTCCGTCAGCTTGATGTTTCAAGTCTTCACGCATAATTTGAGCAAACCCAGCGATCGCATTGAGCGGCGTACGCAATTCATGTTGAACTTGGTGCGCAATCTCGAGCTGGCTATCGTCGCCGTCGTCCACGTCAAACAAAGACTGCTTGCGCTCTGCAGACGCGGCGCCTCCTTCAAGGCCAAGCAGCTCGCCATCCGCGCTATGGATCGGAACTGCAGAAAAATGCACTGGTTTGGGCCCGTCATCTGCTTTGACGATGGCGACGGCATCATCCATCGCCTCGCCGCGCGATAGCTGTGCCATGAAAGCTGCAGCGTCTTTGGGTCCAGAGAATTCAAGCAAGGTTTCCAGCGGCGCACCAATGAACTGGCGCACCGGAAAACCAGTCATGGCTGTAAAGCCCTCAGTCAATTGCGTAATGCAGAGCGCGTCATCGCACGCCCAAGCCCAATCGATTGCAGACCTTGCAAAATCACTCAAGAAAGCACCATTGGGTGATCGGCGCATAACATACGCGCTGTTTTCATCTGAGGCCGGTGGGCGGAGCACAGTGTGTCGGCCATTGCGCGGTCGTTCCTCCCGCTCAAATAATGTCTGAACCATCGCGCCTTTAACCCCTGTTTCAGCATCATGCAGCTTCCCGCGCACTGATTCAAGAATTCAAAGCGATGTCAAGGCTCTGATGAGCCATTTTAATGCATAATGGGGCTTAAGAGGTGCTTTCGACATCTTCAATGGCAGCGGCATAGCCTAAGTCACGCTGCCATACCTGCAAAACTGAGCGCGCCTTCTCGGTGCTGATCGAGTTATAAAGATCGATGATAGAATTCAAAACCTCAGGGCGCCGCGCTGCTGCTGGGTTTTGCGCTTCAGCTAATAAGAGCACGATGACCGTCGCTTCATTGCGATCAATGCCAGTCGCTTTGGCAAGCACGATGAAGCTCTCAAAGCCCCGGTCTGAAATGATGCGCCAAGCCGTTTTAAACGCAACGCCAGAGCGCAACGCAAGGCCCGCCACAAACACATTGATGCGTTGCTGGCGCAGGGTGCGGATCAGAAAATCGATCGTTAATTGGCCGACCGCGTCGAGCCGCCGAACAAGCTGCATGGCCTTGCTGATCGCGCCGTTGACTTCATCTTGTTGGCCTGCGGCGCGCTTGGCGGACGTCTGGATTGCTTCATCCACAACGTCTTCGGAAATATCGAAATCGTTTAAGACACGCTTACGCAGCGCGGCGCTCACCCACCAATACATGCGGTAAGCGAGTTCTGCCGGCAAATCATCACGCGATAAAAGCGGTTCTTGAAACTGATCCTTGCGCTTGCTTTCAGCAACCAAATATTGCATGGCGCGCCGGCTCAGCTCCGCATCTTCGTTGCGGATCAAAGCTTCCAGCACATCATCGCTGCTTGTGTCTACAATCGCGTCGGCGACATCCTCGGTGACGTCTTCGCGCATGGCGATTACCATCCGGTGCTCATCAGAGCGCATTTTGACGATCTCAATGAGATCAACGTCGCGCAAAGCATGGCATTGCTGCAAGATAGGCCCAGCGATAGAGATATCGTCACTGCCCAAGAGCCGTAGCAGGTCAGGCATATCTGCGTCCGCTTTGGCAATGGTGCTGGCCAGTTCCTGGCGCACATCCATCTCGATCTCATGGACGAGCTTGACCAAAATATCAGACATCAGCGCGCGCTCGCGCTCGCTCAGTCGGCCTTCTTCATTGAGAAAGAAATCCTGAATGTTCGCCGTTAACTCCGAGCGGGCAGCCTGAGTTCTGTTTTTCGCCAGGTTCAATAACGCAGACACGTCAATCTCCGGTTTGCCCTGTGTGGTATTCTGGGCCAAGCCTCAAACTCCCTGCTACGTCCAATGCATATGGATGTGCTGTGTTCGAGCAACACACCCCAAAGCTGTGTCGATTAAACACGCAAGGTGGTTAATATCGGCTTATTGAAACCGAGATGAGCTTAGATAAAATCAACAATGCTGAGGCGGACCGTTTGCGAGACCACACGGTAAGACGCTTCCAGCGCTGTCTGGCTGTTGTTCAAACGCGTGATCGCCTCGGTTATATCAGCATCTTCGATGTCGGAGATGAATGTCTCGAGGAAAACTTTTTGGTCCTCATGCTGGCCTGCGATGTCCTCCAAGCTGCGTTGATTGAGACCGTTTAAAAGCTGTTGCTTTTGAACGTCTTGGATGGCCTGATCTAAGACTTGGATTTGCGCTGTCAAAAAATTGACCTGCGCTGCATCCATTTCCCCATCCAAAGGCCCTGCGGCACTATCAGAATAATCGGCAAGGTCGCGAAAGACTTGAAGCAAATCGTTTCCTGTTTCATCGGCGAGCTGGCCATATTCAATCGTGACAGAATCCGACACCCTTGCCGACGCTTTAAGCTGGTCATTTGCGAACGCATCTGTAACTGCTGGCAAGGCTTGCAAATCGGCAATGGTATCAACGGTCACAGGCCGGTCGGATGCAGCTGCGCCGGAAAAGATGTAGCGATTGCCAACTTTGGTGTTTAGCGAATCGACCACCAGCCCGAAGCTCTCAGCGACAACCAGGTTAAAGCCCGTTGCATCATTATTACCAATGGCCGTGAGCATTTGCTGGCGAAGGCCCCTTGCCCCTTCCAGCACCTGTTCCAGCTGCAGATCATAGACATCGGTTTCCCGGCCAACATCCTCTGCAATAGTTTGGTATGAATCTGTGCGCGAAAACAGTGTCTTACTCGCGACCAACGTGGTCGCTTGATCGGCAATACCGCGATATTCATCGCTCTTTTTACCCGTATTAACTTGCTTTTGCGCGTCAAACAGCTCGGTTTGATTACGCAATATACCCTGCAAAAGCGCTTGGTTCTGACCAAAGCTCGATACGCGTGTCACATCCTTCTCCTTAAGCGCCTAGACCACTGACAGCAGTTCATCAAACATCTGCCGCACGGTGCTGATCAATCTGGCAGACGCGTTGTAGGCGTTTTGAAACACCACCATTTGCGCCAGTTCTTCATCAATGTTCACACCCGATACATCTTGGCGCCGTTCCGACACCGATGTTTGCAAAGCGCGGGTATCTGTCTCTTGGGCGGATGCGGTTTCAGCCATGATTGCTGCATTTCCAACCACATAAGCAGCATATTGGCTGATCGTGGTATTGAGCGGCTGCAGCCCCCCTGCGGCATCAAATGAAAACTGAGACAACTGCATGTCGCTAAGCTCGGCCGCCCCGCGACTGTCGCCAACGGTGAGCGCGCGCTCTCCCGCATTAGCATTGCGATCAAACTTTCCAAGTGACAAAAACTCAGGGTCGACTTGTATAGAATCGCGCACCCGCAGGCCATCGGCGTGCGATGCTTTCGTGCCTTTGCGCAGGCCAAAGAGCTCTGAGAAGCTTTGGTTGCTGCTCAGCCGCGCTGTCGTATCGTTGCTTGTGATGAGCGAAATCTCCCCAAATCCTGTGACGGGCTGCGCCTGAAGCGCGCCGTTGGGGTCTAAAGAAAAGGTATAATACCCCCCAAGGCCAATTGGATTATTGAGCTCGCTGAGTATGTCATCAAACGTCGTGCCGACGACGCTCACGCTTTCGTTGCGCAAGGTCCGTCCATCCGGGCCCCGGACTTCAAAATCGATCGATTGACCAACGGTAAAATTATGCGCGTCCGTCCCATCAAAACCGGTGTCGAAATGTGTAGGCTGCTGCGCCACCACCAGGTCATTCAGTCCAAAGAAATGGGCGAAGCTGCGCCCTGCGCGCATGGCTGGGTTTGCGTCATCACTAGCAACGACCACGCCATCACCAATGCCGCTAGCGGATATGGACAAGCTGCCATCCGCCGCAAGCGATGCGACACCAGAGGCGCCCAGTCCAGCGTTTATGGCGTTGATCACATCCGTCATGGTCGGATTGACCAGGCCAGTGTCAAAGTTAAGGTTCACTTTAGTGACGAGCGTGCCGCCCGCATCCACAATTGCGACATCCATCTCGCCCGTCATATTGGCCAAATCGCTGCCAATCAGTCCGGTTGCTCGGCCCACCAGAGCACTGGGAGCGGGCACACTGGCATTCTCATTGTGAAGCGCATTGATCTGATCTGCAAAGACCCGGGCGAGTTCCCCAAGAGTGGCGGAGATGTCTGGCAGCTCCTTGTCTCGGACATTGACCAGGCCTTGAAGTTTACCGCCGCCAAGGGAATCATCAATAACCCGCGTCCCAGGCTCAAGCGCTCCAGTGAGTGGATTGACGCGCTGGATCGTGATGCGATCAAATTCCGTAAAGCTATCAGCTGCCCCTGGCGAAGAATAGGTCAACAACCGGCGGCGATCATCCAATAGCGTAACGCCATCCGCCGTAGAAATCTGGACAGCGCCATTGCCCGTTTTGGTGACGCGCACATCGATAATCTCGGAGAGCTCTCGGATCGCACGGTCGCGCTGGTCAACCAGGGCCCCAGACTCGCCCTGCCCCAGTTGGGATTTGGCGATTTGCGGGTTCAGCCGCGCAATTTGTTCAAGCTTTTGGTTTGCAATCGCTACCTGTTCGGACATCTGGTTTGACGCCTCAACCCGCAAGCCATCGATATCCGTCGATAGGCGATTAATTTCGGACAGGAAGGATTCAAGGTCAGAAATCAAGCTCTGGCGGCGCAAACTGTCGGACGCATCCAAGGTCACCGTAGACAACGATGCCATTGTCGCGTCGAGGCGTGCTGTGAGCGATGTATCTGAATCTGGCCGGCCAATGAGAGACTGAATGCGGTCGTGATAGGAGCGAACGATGGAGGCTTCTTCCGCAGCCGAAATAGCATCCCCCTCTGCCGCTTCCAAGAACTCATCCACAACACGGGTGATCTCTTCAATGGAGACCCCTGCTCCGCGGCCACCTGCGACCCGGGCAGAGATGCCTGCTTCCTGGCGGGCATAGCCCTCCGTATTGGCGTTTGCCACGTTGTTTGATGTAATGCGCAGCGCGGCCTGATTGGTATTGACACCGCTATAGGCATTAGAGAGGACAGCGTTCAGGCTCATGGCATCACCCGCAGAATTTGCCCAGTTGGCACGGCAATTTCTGCCTGCCTATTGCTGTCACGCTGACAGGCGATTTTAGACCTAAACATCTGTAAATAATACATAAAGTCCTCTTGCACGTCGCATCGCCTGGGATCGTATGGCAAAGCGCTTTTGCGCCTTGCTGCAAGACTGAGCAAAAGGCGGGCCAGTTTTCGACAAGAGTACCCTTGGGGCTGCTAGAAGCGGATTTGGTAACTCAGCTCAAACGCGCCCGTGAACTCGCTTTGGCCAGGGGAATTTGGCCGATCATCTTGCAGGCGTACTTCCGCGCGCACATCGCCAAGCTGCGTCGGCCAAATGGCCTCAGCCTCCACGATGTTAAAACTCTCAGCGTTTACGCTCACGCTCTGCCGGCCGGTGCCGTCGGTATTAAGGCGCACATAATGATAGGCGAGGCGGTAATTGCGGTTGCGGGTGTCCGTGTAATTACCAGTCAGGGAATAGAGTTGGCTGTCATTATCAAGCGAAGACCCAAGAGGGCGACCGCGGTAAACCCAGCCATCGCGGTAGATGAAATTGCTATAGATGACGTTGCGGAAATTCTCTTTAATGAACGCCCGGTTTGCCTGTGTATCGCTAAACTCGCCGATCACCTCCCAGCGGGCGCCCTCGTCCCCCCAAGGGCCCGCCAAGCGCAGGCCCCATAGCGACGCGAATTTTGAGATGAAAAAGTTCGTCTCATCTTCTCCGATAAACTCTCCATAGACGCTGTAAGCGACATTGCCCACCATACCGCCGTAGCGCAGATCAAATCCTGCCATCTGATTCCCGGGCTCATCCAGGGTGCCGGTATTGTCCGCATTGTTGATCGGAAAGATAGAATCAACCCACGTACTGAAACCACATGGCCGCCCTTCCCCGCATAGCTGGATGGCGCGTTTCACCGAAAAGGTAAGCCCCGGCAGCGGCTGAACATCAACGCGCAGTCCGCCGATGAGGTCATCATCAAAACGCCCACCGCTATCATCTTGCAGCGCCAGGAACATATCGATGCTCCATGGACCAAGCCAGCTGAGCCATTTTGACTTAAAAGGGTCAGGACTGTTGCGTTTAAGCCCAACTTGCGGCTGCGGGCGCGCGGATGTGGAGAAAATCAGAGCGTTGTTCCAGCCAGGGCTCCACCAGCGTTCAACAGTACCCACATAGCCAATCCAATTCCCAATTTCTTGAGAGAGGTAGGCATTATCAAAAGTGACATTGCGACCAAAGGGCTCATCTTGCAAACCAAGTGACAATGACAGCGTGGTACCGCCGCCCCAGCGGCCGATAAAGCGCGCCTGCGCATCATAGTCCCCGCGCGCCTGCGCCCCGTAGCTGCGGACCAATGTTGGCCGGTTTGTTGCGGCTACATCAATCTCTGCGCCCCAGCTGCGCCCCTGCCCGCGGCGCGGCGGCATAACGCGCTGCACCCTCAAAAAAGCATCCCGCACATGGCGCGGCATCGTGCCCATATCCGCTGTCTCAAGCGCGCCGCGCACCTGTTTCCAGTTAATCGGCCAGGAGGCGAGCGGCCCGCGCAAGAGCCCAGCGTCAGCAAGAAGCTCAATATCTGAGCGCAGCACCCGGTCATCAACCGCGGTCCAAGGGTCAGCCTTGGCAGGGTACGCTGACATCCAGATACAAACCAGCATGGCTGTGATTTTGCTGTACCGCAAAAGGGCCTCCTCTCAGCGCATTCGAACGATAGTGCGTCCTATCTGGCCTGTGTTAGTATTGCCATATGCAACAGACAACCAAGTTTTCAGAGAATGTGTGTGCATTATGTGGCAGGCCGCTTGGCACGCGCCGCGAAGCACATCACTTGGTGCCAAAATCAAAGGGCGGGCGCGAGACGGTTTTGCTGCACCCTATCTGCCACCGCAAAATCCATACCGTCTTCACAAATGCCGATTTAGCGCGCATGAGCGGCGAGCTTGACCAAATCAAACAATCCACTGAGATGGCCAAGTTTCTGCGCTGGATTGCAAAGCGGCCGCCTGACTTTCACGCGCCGACCAGAGCCTAAGCTGATCTACATCAGGGCTAAGGGCGCTGCGGCATGCATCAACTAAGTGCGACCCTGACCAGGTTTACGGCAATTAGAAATCCCGCAGCAAAGCTATGAGTCAATCGTTTGATGCATGTCAAATAGAATTGACACCCTCCCTGTTAATGAAATCTTACAGCGAGGGGAGCAAGCCATGCGCATACTTTTTGTCCATCCAAATTATCGCTCAGGCGGCGCGGAAATAGCAGGCACATGGCCACCGGCCTGGGTGGCTTATCTCACCGGACATCTGCGCCAGGATGGATTTGACGACATTCACTTCATCGACGCGATGACGGACAATGTATCTGACGAAGACTTAGCGGCCAAAATGAAAGACCTGGCGCCCGATGTCGTTGGCGTAACTGCGATCACACCTTCAGTTTATAGTGCTGAGCAAGTCCTAAAAATCGCGCAGGAGACGGTTCCAGAGGCCGTGCGCGTTATGGGAGGCGTGCACGCGACGTTTATGTACAAGCAGGTCTTTTCCGAAGCGCCCTGGGTTGACGTGATTGTGCGCGGGGAAGGCGAAGAAATTTGCACCGAGCTTATGCGCGCCATCGACGATGGCCGCTATCCATCCCAGCGGCGCGGCATCAAAGGGTTGGCCTTTGTCGATGGCGACCAAATTGTTGCAACCCCAGCGGCAGCGACCGTGAAAGACCTCAGCAAGATCAAGCCTGACTGGTCCGTGCTGGAATGGTCAAAATATATTTACATTCCCCTCAATACCCGCGTTGCAATCCCGAATTTGGCGCGTGGATGCCCTTTCACATGCTCCTTCTGTAGCCAGTGGAAATTCTGGCGCGATTATAGAGTGCGTGATCCCAAAGATGTTGTGGATGAGATCGAAGACTTGGTGGAAAATCACGGGGTCGGCTTTTTCATTTTGGCTGATGAAGAGCCCACCATCAACAAAAAGAAATTCATCGAGTTCTGCCAAGAGCTGATTGACCGTGATCTTCCTGACCGGGTCAAATGGGGGATCAATACCCGGGTCACAGATATCTACCGCGATAAGGACTTGCTCAAATTCTACCGCAAAGCTGGCCTTGTACATGTGAGCTTGGGCACCGAAGCGGCTGCGCAGATGAAGCTCGATATCTTCAACAAGGAAACCAAGGTCGACGAAAACAAAACGGCGATCCGATTGCTGCGCGAAGCCGACATCCTCGTCGAAGCGCAGTTTATTGTTGGCCTCGACAACGAAACACCTGAAACACTAGAGGAAACCTACCAGATGGCCTGGGATTGGCAGCCTGATTTGGCCAACTGGTCCATGTACACCCCGTGGCCATTCACTCCCCTCTTTCAAGAACTCAAAGACCAAGTGGAAATCTATGATTTTTCTAAATATAATTTCGTAACGCCCATTATGAAGCCAGCGGCCATGGAGCGCGGTGAGCTCCTGGATGGCGTGATGAACAATTACCGGCGCTTCTATAGTAAGAAGGCCTTGTTCCACTATCCCTGGCGCGGCACCGGCTTTCGCCGCCGCTATCTGCTCGGCTGTCTGTTTGCATTCTTAAAAGCAGGCTTCCAACGCACCTTTTATGACCTTGGCAAAGCAGGCTATTGGGGACCGCAGACCAAAAAGTCTGTCGACTTCCATTTTGATGAAAGCCGCGAAATCGCCGAAGCGCAAATGTCTGATTGGGAAGCCTCGGCTGATAAGGCTGCCAGAGCCGCTGAACGGCGCGAGGCCTTAAAGCAGCAGGGCTTAGAGCGGGCGAAAGAACGCAAAGCGGCGGCTGGCGCTAACGTAAGAGCGTGCGGCGGAGGCGACCAGCAACTCGAAGACGTGCGCGAAGAGTAGCCACATCATGGCCAGCCATGCACAAGGCCTCATTGGCCCCAACGCGATCTTGCAAATGCTGCCTGTGCTTGATCGTCATGCAGGCATTGCTCGGCGCGCACAATTGCTGTCGCGCGCCGGTATTGCCAAGGTGCCAGATGGACAATCCATGATACCCGAGGAGGAGGCCGCGCGTCTCCATCAACAAGTTCGCCGCGAAGACCCAGACAATGCACCAGCCTTATCCAAAGCAGCTGGCCGCGGGACCGCTGACTATATTATGGCGCATCGTATACCGAGCTTGGCCCAAACTTTATTAAAAAGCCTGCCCGCATCCCTTGCAGCGACCCTCTTGTCCAAAGCGATTAAAAAGCATGCTTGGACGTTCGCCGGCTCCGGCGCATTTCACGTGATAAGCCCATGGCACTTTGCAATTGAAAGCAACCCGCTCATTCAAGGTGAACGCAGCGACACCTGTTTATGTGATTGGCATGCCGCTGTCTTTACGAGGCTATATCAAAGCCTCGTCGCACCTGATTGTTATTGCAAAGAAATTCAGTGTCGCGCGCAACCTGGAAAACCGCGCTGTGAGTTCTTAATCACGCGCGCGGCAAACCCTGCTCGGGACAACGCTTCATGACTGACGCCTTAAACTCCTACGTCACCCGCAATGTGCCGCGCTATACGAGCTACCCCACGGCGCCGCACTTTTCTGGCGATGTTGGGCATGAAGACTATGCACGCTGCCTTGAAAAACTGGACCCAGCCGACCCAATCTCGCTTTATTTGCATGTCCCGTTCTGCAGGGAACTGTGCTGGTATTGCGGCTGCAACATGAAGCTCGCAACACGCGAGGCACCACTGGCGAGCTACGCCCAAACACTGCGCCACGAAATTGAGCTGGTCGCACGCTATCTACCCGCGCCCATGACCTTTGGGCATTTACATTGGGGCGGCGGCACGCCCACAGCCCTGGTGCCCAAAGACTTAGCGGACACGATGCAGACGGTGCATCGCCATTTCAAAATGGCTGACGGTGCCGAACTTGCCATTGAAAGCGATCCACGCACCCTCACCCCGGAGATGATCCGAACGATTGGCGCGCTCGGTTTCAACCGCGCGAGTTTCGGCGTGCAGGAATTTGATCCAAAAGTTCAAGCCGCGATCAACCGCATTCAGCCGCCTGACATGGTGGCATCTTGCGTTGATGATTTGCGCAGCGCAGGCATCTCGGCCATTAATTTTGACCTCATCTACGGCTTGCCCCATCAAAGCGTGAACACCCTTCTTGAGACCATTCGCCTCTGCTTAAAGATGGAGCCAGACCGTATTGCGCTCTTTGGCTACGCGCATGTTCCCTGGATGGCGAAGAAGCAGCGGCTCATAGACGAAGCAGCCTTGCCGGGGGCTCAAGCGCGCGTGGAGCAAGCGAGCCAGGCGGCCCAATACCTCAAAGACCATGGCTATGAGGCGATCGGCCTTGATCACTTCGCAAAGCCAAGCGATGCCTTGGCCAAGGCCGCCAAGGCCGGCACCATGCGCCGCAACTTCCAAGGCTACACAACAGACCAAGCCGACACCATGCTTGGCCTTGGCGCCACATCCATCGGCCATACGCCATCAAGCTACGTTCAAAACACCGTTGAAACAGGCGCATGGGCCCGCGCGGTAGAAGGTGGGCAGCTGCCAATCGCAAGAGGATTTTTGCTGAGTAAAGACGATCAGATGCGCGGTGATGTGATCGAACAAATCATGTGCCGCGGCAGCGTAGACTTGGCGCAAGCTGCAAAACGGTTTGGAAATGCGCCTGATTGGTATGGCGACACACTTCCTCTCCTAGCAGAATTGGCCCGCGACGGATTGATCACTTTGGACGGCAGCGAGCTGCGTGTCACACACCTCGGCCAACCCCTGGTGAGGGTGATTGCTGCTGCGTTTGATACCTATCTGCAGTCTGCAAGCGCGCGCCACGCGATTGCCGTTTAAACAGAAACGAGCAAAAAAAACGCAACGAGTGCCGCTCTGACAGAAGGTCATGAGCAACAGAGGGGCAGCGCCACACGCCACTCAACAGAACCTCGAATGCCATTCCACTAAAGATTGTAGTAAGCGGAATAACATGTAGATATTTACAATCATTGGAGGTCAAAGAGAGGAGACAACAATGGATGTGTCTAACTACATCGAAGAGGCAGTTCGATTTGCAGCCAACGAGCGGGGCGTATTGTTTAGCGGGATAGGAACTGGTGTCATCTGCTACATCGCAACCAAATCGAGCAAGCTTACACAGAAACGGAGATCAACTTACAGGTCTAAACGAAAGGTGTCGCGGCATTGGCACGGGGCCGTTTCACAAACGCTGCCTTGGTCTGACACACCGGAAATATCGACCTGCCATATCGAATTTCATCCACGTAGGTCGCTTGCAGGCTTGATGCGTCTGCACTTTCCCGCCGACGCAAAGAGCCAAGCAACTGAGCAAGTCTTTCGGCTTCGCGGCAAAAACGTTTCAGATAGGAAGTTCAGCTTTGAGTACTGCAACACAAAAATTGGCATCTTACAAGCTGGCATCCTCCAGCTAGACCTCTCAAGCGATAATCGCACTTTTCGCGGCACTTATGCAGGCTTTGGCCCCATCACCGATGAACCTATCTGCGGAAAAATTAATTTGACTGCAATTCATGATTAAGGCGCCGCTCGGCGCCGCTGTGACGCTTTGATTAGCGCCGAAACGAGTTTCGTTTTCAACTAGGCGGCGCTTGAAGCACCTGCGCAGCGCAGGCCTGCAGCGCGGGCAAGGCCTGTAGCGCCGTCTCGGCATGCGCCTCTCCCTCTGGTCCATAACGCGACGTCGAAATAGCGGCGCAAACGTGCCCTTGTGGCGTGCGTACCGGAACAGCAATGCATGTGAGTCCCATCGCGATTTCTTCCACGTCAAGCGCATAACCACGCCTGCGTACTGTCTCCCACTCAAGCCGCATTTTGGCTGGATCAATTTGTGTGTGCTGCGTCAGCGCAATGAAGTGTCCATCCGATAGATACAACGCCTGCTCCTGCCCTGGCAGATGCGCCAAAAGCACTTTGCCAATACCTGAGCAATAGGCCTCTAACTGCATGCTTTCTCGGGTCCACCCTTCCTTGATCCCATTGGGAGTCTCCTTGACCAGATACGTGACCATAGCGTTCTCAAGAACACCAAGATGCACTGTTTGCCCAAGCTGAGCAGCAAGTGCCGCCAAGAAAGGACGCGCGGTTCGTGCAAGCACTTTGTGCACATCCAGCGAGAGCGCAGCGCTTAACAATCGCGGCCCGGCTGCCAGTTGACCCCGCTTTATGCGCCGTAGCCAGCCGGCCTGAATGTAAGGGGTGAGCAGGCGGTATGCAGTCGAGGTGGATAGAGAAAATTCACGAGCTATCACAGACAGCGCCTGCGTTTCGCCGCGCGCCAGCACAGCTTCATAAAGCGCAATTGATCGTTTGACGGCCTGATCGCCGGTCTTTGGATTAGATGTAAGCATGACACATAATTCCTACATATCGGGAATAAATAGCAACCGTGTTTTTGCTATTTGAGCGGAAACAAGACTAGCCTGCGCGCGAGTGAGAAACGAGAGAAGCATTATCATGACAACATCGGACAATTTGGCCAGCCGCTTACGCGGCGCTTATGACGGGCAAACGGTTGCGCCAATGCGCGATGGTTTGATGCCAAACGATGCCGACACAGCGTATGAAATTCAGGCGCTGAACACACAATTTTGGGTCGATCAGGGCAGAAAGATCGTCGGCCGCAAGATCGGCCTCACATCTCCAGCGGTTCAAAAACAACTTGGTGTAGACCAACCTGATTTCGGAGTCTTGTTTGACGATATGGCAGTTACCGATGGCGAGAGCGTGGGTAGTAGCCGACTGATACAGCCAAAAGTTGAGGCTGAGGTTGCCCTGGTTTTGGCAAAAGACCTGAACGAGATTGATTGCACCGCTGAACACGTCGCCGATGCCATTGATTATGCCGTTACCGCCATCGAGATCGTCGACAGCCGCATTGCTGACTGGAAGATCACTTTCGCCGACACGGTGGCCGATAACGGCTCCTCAGCTTTATTCGTCCTGGGGAAAGACAAGAAACCGCTAACCGGATTAGACCTCTATAGCTGCGGAATGGTTCTGGAGATCAACGGCGAGATCACCTCCATCGGCGCTGGTGCAGCTTGTCTTGGGCATCCGCTCAACGCAGCAGCCTGGCTTGCAAGTACATTGAGCAAACACGGCGCCGGCCTGAAGGCTGGCGATATTCTCATGACCGGGGCGCTTGGCCCCATGGTGCCCCTGACGCCTGGCGACAGGGTCACCGCCCACATTGGCGGCCTTGGCAGCTGCTCATTCTCTTACGCTTAAAGGCAACTCCATCATGACAAAAACCAAAGTCGCCATCATCGGCTCCGGCAATATCGGCACCGATTTGATGATCAAGATCATGCGCACATCCGACGTCCTGGAAATGAGCGCTTTTGTGGGAATTGATCCCGAGTCAGATGGCCTGAAGCGCGCTGAGCGCATGGGCGTTGCGATTACCGCGGAAGGCATCGACGGACTGACCCGCTTGTCGGAATGGGACGACATTAAAATCGTTTTCGATGCCACATCGGCTGGCGCCCACGCCAAACACAATGAGATCGTCACCAAAGCGGGTAAAGTCATGGTTGACCTCACGCCCGCCGCCATTGGCCCCTATGTGATACCCGTCGTGAATGGCGAAGATAATTTGGGCGAAGACAATGTCAATATGGTCACCTGCGGCGGGCAAGCCACCATTCCAATCGTGGCCGCTGTCAGCCAGGTTGCCGACGTGCATTATGGCGAAATCGTCGCCTCCATCTCGTCCAAAAGCGCTGGTCCCGGCACCCGCGCCAATATCGATGAATTCACCGAGACGACATCGGAAGGCATCGAAAAAGTCGGCGGTGCCACAAAGGGCAAGGCCATCATCATCCTCAACCCCGCCGAGCCGCCGATGATCATGCGCGACACGGTTTTCACGCTGTCTTCCGGCGCGGATGAAGCGACCATTGAAGCCTCTATTCTGGCCATGGTGGAGAAGGTCCGCGCTTATGTGCCTGGCTACCGGCTGAAACAAAATGTCCAGTTTGAACGCTTTGGATCAAACAACCCAGTCAAAATTCCGGGCCTAGGCCAGTTTGAAGGCATCAAGACCAGCGTGTTCCTGGAAGTTGAAGGCGCGGCGCATTATCTGCCCGCCTATGCCGGCAATCTCGACATCATGACCTCCGCCGGCATGGCGACCGCAGAAAAAATTGCCCTCAAGCGCTTTCAAAAGGAGGCCGCATAATGTCGTTCAATCCCACGGAGACAAAACTCTATATCCAAGACGTCACTCTGCGTGACGGCATGCACGCCATTCGCCACCAATATGGTATTGAGCATGTGCAGAAGATCGCCAAGGCGCTTGATGCAGCCGGTGTTGATGCCATCGAAGTCGCCCATGGCGACGGCTTGAACGGCTCCAGCTTCAATTATGGCTTTGGCGCGCATACCGATTGGGAGTGGATTGAAGCCGTCGCCGATGTTGTGGAAAGCAGCGTTTTGACAACGTTGCTTCTGCCCGGCATCGGCACCGTTGAAGACCTTAAGCACGCTTATAATATCGGTGTTCGCTCGGTGCGCATTGCGACCCATTGCACAGAGGCTGACGTCTCTAAGCAGCATATCGAGGCCGCACGTGACATGGGTATGGACACCATCGGCTTCCTGATGATGAGCCATATGATTGAGCCGGAGCATCTCGCCGCGCAAGCGCAGCTGATGGAAAGCTACGGCGCCACCTGCGTCTACGTGACTGACAGTGGCGGGGCCCTCGATATGGATGGCTATAAAGCCCGCTGCGAAGCCTATGACCGCGTGCTCAAACCTAAAACACAGCGCGGCGTGCACGCCCACCATAATTTATCGCTGGGTGTTGCCAACTCCATGGTTGCCGTCCAGCACGGCGCGGTTCGGGTGGACGCATCCCTCGCTGGCATGGGCGCCGGCGCTGGCAACGCACCGCTGGAAGTCTTTATCGCTGCTGCCGACCGCAAAGGCTGGCAGCATGGCTGCGACCTGTACCAACTCATGGACGCCGCAGAAGACCTGGTCCGCCCGCTGCAAGACCGCCCCGTCCGCGTCGACCGCGAAACTTTGAGCCTTGGCTACGCCGGCGTTTATTCAAGCTTCTTGCGCCATGCCGAAAAGGCCAGCCAAGACTACGGCGTCGACACACGCGAAATCTTAGTCGAGCTTGGCAAGCGGCGCATGGTGGGAGGACAAGAGGATATGATCGTCGATGTGGCGCTAGATATGGCGAACGCCAAGCGGTAAGGCACGAAGCGGGAAAGCCCACGACCTGATCACCAGCCCTGCGTTCGTGGCAGCACGCTATCTGCATCCGTTTTTGAATCTAACCCTGCCTCAGTCGAGGCCCCGCAGCAAAGCGCAGCCCATGTCTCCAACTACCCTTATGATCAAGTTGTGTGGGTTATGGCCGGGTCCTCAACCCTTACCCCTGACGTGGGAGAGCCATCCACGTTCAAAGCTGGCGACGTCTTTGTTGTGCCAAAAGGTTTTACCGGCATTTGGGCTGAGAAAGGTACGTATAGCTGATCATCATTGATGAAGAAGCGGTGCGCACAAGGCCGCTGGAGATTGCACCTTTAGAGTGATTTTGTGCTTACTCTTGTAATGTTTGAAAATCGGAGGCAGCATAGGCACCCACGCTAACATGTCCCACGCCCGCTCATCGCATGCCACAATCTGTCGAACAGCTATTGACAGTCACGCCTGAAACAGGTGGCTGAATGTGTTGGAAAAGTCACTGCTGCTTTGGGCTTGAGGTCCTAATCCTATTGTTTCCTGAAAGGGAGGCAACGGCAATGAACGGAAGTGAAGTCGTGTACATCCGGGCCTTCACAAAAGTGGATGCAAGACCCACCGTAAATCCTCACGTCCACCCGAGGTCTTTGAGCGCCCAGTTGGCATTCCAAATCTTCGTCATGTGGCTTACTTTGCCAGCGTCGCCAACCGTGATGGCGTAGACATAGTGTGACTGCGTCGTTTTTTGCGTTGGCGCAACCGGGCCGCCATCTGCTGTATGTTGACCTGTGAATGTTGCAAAAAAGAGGGCTGTGCTCGCGTCTTCATCAAAAGCGCAAGTATGGATTTCATAGCTGCAGCCTGGCACCGGGCCGGCCGCAAAACCGGCCATCCAATCGCAGTACCCAGCCAAAGACGTAATGTCAGCAATCGGCTCACTCTGCGCGGTAAATGTTGCATCTGGCGCCAAAAACTCCGCACATCCAGCGCTGCCTTTCAAGCCTTCGCAGGCGTGAAAGAAATCGGTCGCGACCTTCATTTTTGACATGTGTTTTTCTCCAGTTGGGATCAAGACAGCATTGACATTGAAATTGCATTCGAAGTCAATATACCGGTTGATCATACAAAGGCCCATTGCCCTCGCCGCATGGCTCTAACACAGTGAAAGGTTTCTTATGTCGCCTAGCAAAATGAAGGCGGTGCTCGAGCCATATCAGGCTGCAACTGCCACGTTCATGTCAGCGCCGGTCCTAGACTCTTTAAGAACGGCATTTCATGCAAACGCATCCTTTAAAATCGGTCATCCCTTTGGCACTCTAGAGGCCCCGGATGCTTTTTTTGGCGCATGTTTATCGCCGCTCAAAGCGGCCATGGATGATCTCGAGCGACGAGACATGATCGTGATGGCCGGAACGTCGCCTGAAGGCCAAGACTGGGTGGGCTGTATGGGCAACTATATGGGTACTTTTACCGCGCCGTTTCTGGACATCGCGCCCACGGGCCATCTCGCTCACATGCGCTATCATGAGTTCTTTCAGCTCAAAGAAGGAAAGATCACGCAGATGCAGGCGATCTGGGACATTCCAGAACTGATGATGCAGGCAGGCGCCTGGCCGATGGCGCCTCAGCTGGGCGCGTTTTTGTGCACACCCGCACCAATGTCTGGCGATGGTTTGATGATCAGCGGAGACGGCCAAAAAGCCCATGACCACGTCATCTCCATGCTGACCGACTTGTGTAAACACCCAGCCGACCCAGACCCGGACGTGATGCAGCTAGATCAGTATTGGCACCCCCGCTTCAATTGGTATGGGCCAGCCGGCATTGGAGCAGCGCGCGGTATCTCTGGCTTTCGTAATTGGCATCAAATCCCATTTCTGCGGGCAATGCCGGATCGCAAGCTGGACGCCATGGGCGCGCTACAATCCCATTGGATTGCTGAGGGGGACTATGTCTGCGAAACGGGATGGCCAAATATGCGGCTCACCTTGTCAGGCGATGGCTGGATGGGCATTGCCCCGGCGGGCAAAGAGGTTCTTCTTCGCAGTCTGGACTTCTGGCGGCTGGAAGAGGGCTCGATCCGTGAAAATTGGGTGCTGGTGGACCTGTTAGATCTCTATGCCCAGGTTGGCGTCGATGTGCTGGCCCGCATGCGTGAATTCAACAAAGCACGCACGATCAAGTCAATGACAGTGCCGAACGGCCTTTCGCGCCGCACCTAAGCGCAGGACCTGTGTGAACGCCAAGAGCGTGTTCGCCACATGCGCCAGAAACACGAAAAGAAATTGCATGCGAATGCAGTTTGTCTAGAGTGAAGTCTTGACTGGCGGGCATAACCGCTAGGGTTTAGGGGAATTGGGGGCATTATGGCGAGTGAGTTTGGCGCCCTGAATTGGGCAATCGTGGCAGCTTATCTGCTAGGTAATCTCCTGCTTGGCTATGTTATGAGCCGACGGGTAAAAACCTCCGATGATTACTATCTAGGAGATCGTTCGTCGCCGTGGTGGGCGATCGGCATTTCGGTGGTCGCGACTTATGTGAGCGCCTTATCTTTCCTAGGCGGGCCAGCATGGGCTTACGGCGATGGCATGGCTGCGCTGGCCATCCATATCAACTATCCGATCGTCATTTTCATTGTTATCACAGTTTTCCTGCCGTTCTTTTTCAATAGCGGTGTTGCCTCGATCTACGAGTATTTAGAGCGCCGCTTTGGCCGCACGTCTCGCAGTGTGATGAGCATCATCTTTCTGATAACGCAGAGTATTAATGCTGCCTCCATTCTCACGGCTACGGCCGTGGTGGTGACCTTTGTCACGGGGATTGATGCGAAGACCGCGGTGTTGATTATGACGGTTATTGTTGTGGTCTATACGCTCATGGGCGGTATGAATGCTGTCATATGGACTGACGTCCTGCAGGGCTTCATTTTGTTCCTGGGTGCAGGCATTGTCCTGTATTTCCTGCTTGATGCTGTCAGTCCGCTTTCTGGCGCTTTGGATTATCTGTCCGCTGCCGAGAGGCTCAATCCGATTAACACCACGCTTGATTTCACGGTCGCGCCGACGATCTGGACCGGCGTTTTTGCGCTGACCTTGTATCATGTCACAGTTTATGGGGCGAACCAGATGATGGTCCAGCGCGCGCTGGCAGCTAAGAATATTGGCGATGCTAAGAAATCATATCTCTTGATGGGCTATGCCTCTTTCTTCATTTACTTCCTGTTCTTCTTTGTCGGGGCACTTCTCTATGTGCACTTCAACGGCGAACCCTTTGATGAACCCAATAAGATCATTCTCTTTTTTGCCGATGCGCTGGGTATTCCAGGCTTGATGGGCATTATAGCGGCAGCCGTATTATCCGCGTCCATGTCTACTCTATCCTCAGCCCTGAATTCCTTAGCCACAATAACGGTAACAGATTTTTATAAGCCCTTCGCGCGGCCAGAGGAAAGCGACAAACACTATCTCTTCATGTCACGCGTATTTACGCTCTGTTGGAGTGTCGTCCTAATCCCAGTAGCGTACGCGTTTATCTCAAGCGGGGGCTCTATCCTGGAAGCGCTATCAAAGGCGGGCTCATACTTCGTGGGCGCAAAACTTGCCATGTTTGCCATGGGGTTCTTCTCCAAAAACATTTCCGAGCGCGGACTGTTAATCGGCGTGATCTGCGGTTTTATAGGCCTCTTCATATTGGTGGGCTTGGGCGGGCTGGGCGGCGTAGACGGGCTTGTTCCTACCATAGCGTGGCCTTGGTATGTTGTTATCGGAGGCGCGATCAATATCATCGCAGCGTGGGTCGCCAGTATCATCCTGGACGGGCGCCAGAGCGATTGGCACCCTCAAAGTGTCCCAGGCCAGCTTAAAAGCTTTAGACAAAGCGGTGACCCACAGAAGAGCGGTGGTTGGTACATTGTCCCCGGCAAAATAGACGCTGCTGCCTGGGGCCTGCCCGTCATGTTTCTTGCTATAATTGGGTTTATGATTTGGTTCGGCACTCTAGGGTCCTAGTGCTGCAGTTAGATATTGCATTCGAATGCAAAAATGCTAGGAACCGCAGCTTAACGTAGTTCTGTTGAGGCTGGGAAAGCACATATGGTGAAATATCTCAAACATGGCATTGATGCCGACACCAAGATGAAATCCGATACAAAGGTGCGGGAAATTGTTGAGACTGTCCTCGCTGAGATTGAAGACAAGGGCGATGCTGCCGTAAGGAGCTATTCTGAACAATTTGACACGTGGAGCCCTGAAAGCTACCGGCTCACCAGCGCTCAAATAAAAGCCTGCTACGAGGCTGTACCCAAGTCTGCGCAAGACGATATTCGCTTTGCTCAGGAGCAAGTGCGTAACTTCGCGCAGATACAGCGCGCCAGCATGAAAGATGTCGAAGTAGAAACACTTCCCGGGGTCACACTCGGGCATAAGCATATCCCTGTGAATGCGGTGGGATGTTATGTGCCTGGAGGCAAGTATCCGCTGATCGCCTCCGCCCACATGTCTGTCGTAACCGCGAAAGTCGCAGGCGTTCCCCGTGTCGCGGCGTCAGCGCCGCCGTTTGAAGGCAAGCCCCACCCTGCAATCGTTGTCGCCATGGATATGGGCGGCGCGGACGAAATCTATACCGTAGGCGGTGTACAAGCTGTTGGCATGATGGCGATCGGTACTGAGACATGCCAGCCAGTGGACGTGCTGGTGGGTCCGGGCAATGCTTTTGTTGCAGAAGCCAAAAGGCAGCTCTTTGGAAGGGTCGGCATCGACCTCTTCGCTGGCCCTACAGAGACTCTCATCATCGCCGACGACAGTGTCGACGCAGAACTTTGCGCGGCCGATATTCTAGGCCAAACAGAACATGGACCGACATCGCCAGGCGTTTTGTTAACGAACAGCGAGCAACTGGCACTTGCGACGATGAAGGAAATTGAACGCCAACGCCACATACTGCCAACAGGGGATATCGCTGGAAAGGCCTGGGACGACTATGGCCAAGTGATTTTATGCGACAGCATAGACGAGATGGTCGAAATGGCTGATTTTATTGCGTCAGAACATGTGCAAGTCATGACGAAAGAGCCGAACTACTTTCTTGAGAACATGACCAACTATGGCGCGCTGTTTCTGGGCCCTGAAACCAATGTGGCTTACGGTGATAAGGTTATCGGGACCAATCACACGCTGCCGACGAACAAGGCAGCGCGCTATACCGGCGGCCTATGGGTGGGCAAATACCTTAAAACCTGCACCTATCAGCGCGTCACTAAGGAAGCGTCTTCCATGATTGGGGAGTATTGCTCACGCCTTTGCCGGCTGGAAGGATTTATGGGCCATAAAGAACAAGCAGACATTCGGCTACGCCGCTATGGTGGGGAGATGGGTTAAGCGGGGGGTGTCGATTTTGGCGGCCGACCAGATAGACTTTCAATCTGTAAAAGCATTTGTTCGCGGCCATATGGCAGCGTTCGACATGGCCAATGCAACCGATAGCGCTGCTATTCTCAAACGCGACACGGCTGCAAATTACCAATGGCGCGGCATGCACCCGTTTTACGAGCAACAGGGCGCCGCAGCTGTCTCTCAGCTGTTTTGGGCGCCGCTAAAGCGAAGCCTAAAAGCGTTTCAGCGCCGGGAAGACATCTTTTTTGCCGGCCAAAACTCCGAGGCGCGCGAAAGCGAGGTTTGGACCTGCTCCATGGGTCACTTCATGGGTTTGTTCGATGAGACCTGGCTTAGCATCCCAGCGACACGAAAAATTACATTCTTACCCTATGCGGAATTTCACCGTGTGGAAGGCGAGAAAATCGCCGAGACGGCCCTTTTCGTTGATATCGTCCGCTTGATGCAACAAGCTGGCATGGACCCCCTTCCCCATCAAAGCGCCGCAGCCATAACCCAACCGGGGCCGCGCACCCATGACGGGCTCGTTTTAGACCAAGTCGACCCAGCGCAAACACAGCGCACGCATGACCTGCTTGAGGCAATGGTCGCGGACTTAAATCATCTCAATCGGATCAATGAAGACCGCTGCCCGCCCGAGTTTCTCGGCAAAACGTGGCATGACGATATGGTCTGGTACGGTCCCGCCGGGATTGGCACAACCTACACAATCAAGCGCTATCAGGAACAACACCAATACCCGTTTCGTGAACGACTCTCCAACAAAGTCTTTAATGGCCATGTGTCCCGTTTCGCAGAGGGGCACTATGCGGGTTGGTTCGGATGGCCCAATCTCAACAATACAAACACTGGCGGGTTTCTCGGGCTAGAGCCCAGTGACGTCAACGCGCAGATGCGGGTCGTTGATATATACCGCCGCCAGGGCGATAAACTTGCGGAGAACTGGGTTTTTATCGACATTTTGTATTATCTCTTCCAACATGGGATAGATTTACTCAAGACACCGCAAGCCCTTGCGAAAAAATAGTGTGTTGGACGTCGTCTAAGACCGCATTCTACAATCGTATGGGCAAGAACTGTTGATGAGGAGCCTGGCGGAAGCGCTGACCATGACAGATCAACCCAAACCGTTTGCCTCTCGGGCCACCAGTTATGACGTTGCGCGTTTGGCGGGCGTGTCACAGTCTGCGGTGTCGCGCTGCTTTAAGCCTGGCGCATCGGTTTCTAAGAAGATGCGCGGCCGCGTCATGGCAGCAGCCGATCAGCTGCAATACCGCCCCAATGCCATTGCGCGCGGGCTCATTACGCAGCGCTCAAACTTGGTTGCGGTCCTCGTGTCTTCGCAGATGAACTTCTACTATCCAGAGGTGCTGTTTCAGCTAACGGACCGGTTTTCTAAAAAAGGGCTGCGGGTCCTGCTCTTCACGATCAATGAAGAGACAGATGTGGCCGATAGCCTAGACCAAATTTGGCAGTATCAAGCTGACGGGGTTATATCCGCATCCTATTTGAGCGTTCAGCAGCACAAATTTCTAGAAGAACGCGGCATCCCTACTATTTCGTTCAATCGCTATTTTGAAAATTACGCGACCAATTCGATCTGGTGCGACCACGGCGTCGCAGTTGAGGAGATGGTCAATCACTTAATTGGTTTTGGGCATAAGCGCATCGCCCTGCTCCAAGGGCCTGATTATTCCATGGTGAGCGATGCACGGATGCGTTTGGTCCGGGAGGCAGCTAAAAGCCAAGGCGCACACATCGTCTGCGAAGCGCGCGGGACCTATCGGTATGAAAGCGCAGCAGCAGCAACACAATTGCTGATGGCTAATAAACCAAAGCCAACTACCATCATCGCGGCCAATGATATGATGGCAATGGGAGCAATTGATGAATTGCGCAACGTCATGGGATTGCGTGTTCCCGCCGATGTATCCGTTGCTGGCTTTGACGGCATTGGCGCCGCGCAATTTGCAAGTTATGAAGTGTCTACCTCGCGCCAGCCGATTAGCCGCATGGCAGATGCTGCGGTTTCCATGCTCTGGGATAGGATCGAGAAGCCCGGCATCTCGGCCGAACGGCGGGTTTTGATGGGCTCGTTCGTCCAAGGGACATCCACTGGCCCTGCCCCGAACAGCTAACTAGGCGCACTCTAATTGCATTCGAAGTCAATTTCGCCTAGGTCTAGTCAAATAAGACCACGAGGGGAGAGTGCATGAACGCGCGTACAGACCGTATCTTAACAACGCATGTGGGCAGTTTGCCGCGCAGCAAAGCTGTGACAGAGTGTGTGTTTGCGCACGAACAAGGAACGCCCCTGCCCCAGGCTGGCGAGGTGATTGCCGCCGCCGTTAAGAACGTCGTTAACCGGCAGGTGGACGCACGCGTCGACATTGTCAGCGATGGAGAAATGTCAAAAATCTCTTACGCAACCTATATCAAAGACCGCATCACTGGGTTTGATGGCGATAGTCCACGCACCCCGCCTCGCGACCTTGAGGACTTTCCGGGGTTTTTGCAGCGCCAAGCCAGCGGTGGCGGCACACCAACCTATCGGCGCCCGTGCTGCGTTGGCCCCGTTGAGGTCAAATCCATGCAGCCATTGCAAGAGGATTTGGACAACTTCGCAGCGGCATTGGACGGCAAAGCAGTGGCTGACGGCTTTATGAACGCGGCATCGCCAGGGGTTATTGCGCTCTTTCAGCCCAATCATCACTACCCAACCCAGGAACAATATCTAGAAGCTTTGGCAGAAGCGATGCGGCCTGAATATGAGGCGATCGTTGCGGCGGGATACATCCTGCAGCTGGACAGTCCGGACTTGGGCCTTGGCAAGCACATGATGTTTAAAGATGAGCCAGAAAACTATGCAAAACTGGCCGGCGCCCATGTGGAAGCGCTCAACCATGCGCTGCGCAACGTGGACGGCGCGCGGGTTCGCATGCATATTTGCTGGGGCAATTATGAAGGCCCGCACCACTATGACGCGCCGATGAGCGAGGTCATGCCCGTTGCACTGAAGGCAAAACCTCAAGGGCTTTTGTTTGAAAATTCAAACCCGCGCCACGCGCATGAATGGGCCGAAGTCGCTGAGATGGACATCCCAGAAGACAAGGTCTTGATCCCAGGCGTCATAGACAGCACGACCAACTTCATTGAGCACCCCGAACTGGTCGCCCAGCGCATTGAGCGTTTTGCGGATATTGTCGGGCGTGAGCGCGTAATCGCTGGAACAGATTGCGGGTTTTCCACCTTCGCTGGCTTCGGCGCCGTCGATGAAGACATCGTTTATGCTAAGCTGCAAGCGATGGCAGATGGGGCCGAGATTGCAAGCGCGCGGTTGTGGCCAAGGGTAGCGGCCTAGAGCCTATAAAAGCGGGCAGCAACATCATGGAACATCACGCGCCGTTCACCGGTTGAAAAATCAGCCGTAATATTGAGATAGGCACCCATGGTTTTGCTGTAGCTTGCGCTCAACTTATCGACGGGAAAGTTTGACCCAAAAGCAACCCGCTCAGGGCCAAAAATATCAATCACCCGCAGGACATAGCCGCGAATGCTTTCCGGCGTCCAACCATGATCAAACATGCCCCAGCCAGAAATCTTACAGATCGCATTTGGATGTTCGGCAAAGCGGCTAAGGCCAGTCTCCCAGGCCTTGACGCCTTCGGGGGAGAAATCCTGCAGACTGCCGGCGTGGCACAAAGCGACACCCACCTCTTCAACGGACTTAAAAAGCTTTGCCGCGTGTTCAAGCAATGGCGGCGTGAGCTGTAGATCAAAAGACAGGTTGCGCGCGGCCAACGTTTGGAGACCGCGTTTAAAGGCTGGATTATCAAGCAGCGCATTGGTGCCAAGCTTCGCGTCTTCGTTCGCGTCGCGTCCAACAATTTGGCGAACACCGCGTAGGTTTCCGCTGGCCTGGTGGTCTGCCAGTGTTGCCTCAAGGCCAGCGCCCGTTAGGTCACAAAAAGCGACGATAGCTTGAGGATAGCCTGAAGCATCTGCACAGGCTTGCAACCACCGCGTTTCTTTCAAAGCATCTTGTGGGCGAACGCCGACTTGGATGTGTACGGATTTCGTCACCGGCAAGGGGTCAAAGTCGGTTTTGAAATCGTCAACCAGATAGTTTTTCTGGATTGGTGCCGGGTCGCCGAAAAAGCGTTTGACGCCCTTTTCCATGAGCCAAGGGTAGTGGCAAGCGCCTAAGTCCCACAGGTGATGATGCGCATCGATGATCTCCAAAGGCGCGTCACCCACGAAGGCGTGCGCCTTCAATCATCCGGCGCAGTGCGACGTCGTCCCATAGGGTTACGTCCTCTCGGATGCGCCCGCGCATAATCCGCCACTGGGAAATACCAAGTAGATAAAGGTCATGGCCTATAGGCGCTCCATAACTGCTGATGCCTGTGTGTTTGCCCGCAAGCGACCACCGCACGGCGACATCACGTGCCTCGCCGAGATAGCCAATGTCACACACATGATCGACGCTCACTTTCACGTCAGACAAGGCGCCAAGGAGGTCCTCCAAGACAGGCTGCAGCTGATCAGGTCCATATAGGCTCCGGCCGCATGGGTAGCATCCGTCTACACGAAAATCATAGACGTCCTGAAGGGCGCCCCAAGCTTGGTTTTCCCAGATAGCCTTGAATACATGCTGCGCGAAGGCGCCAGGGGCAGCTTCGGGCGAGACTTCGGTTGGCGGCGCAGGCACCTCGCCATTGCGTACACGCGCAATGCCTTGCCCATGAATAGCAAGTAAATCAAGCCCAGCCTCCACATCAGCGCGCGCCAAGTCTGATGCTACTGCGGGCACGTCCAGGCCTTGTTGAGCAACAATGGCGGCATAATCCCGCACGAGCCATTCTTCAAACACTCCGTTGTCGCGGCAGGCACAGTCCGCAATCGTTTTCACCAGGATTTTGTTGCCCGTGGCAGGCCCAAATTCCGAGGGGCCGAGATTGGTCATTTTGGAGGTAATGAGATGGGAGGAATAAAAGACGGGATTGTCTGAGCCCGGCTGGGGTGCATCTTGCGACCAGATCACATTGTCTGCATCGAGCACGCGGTCAGGATAGGCCTCCATGGTCGCAAGCGTATTGTCGATCACTGGCTGCGCCCCAATCACGGTCCCGGTCTGCGTGTGGACGATGCAGTTAGCGGCGTAATACTGATGGATCATATCCACCTTACGCTCATGCCAAATCCGGTCCGTTATACGGATGATATAATCGGGAAAATCGACGAACTCGTCGTCAAACCCAGGCAGCTGCATCCTTTGGCCGCCCTTCGGCGACAGCATCTCTGACAAATCTGTTGTCGCTACATGTGTAATTGGCAGAGTTGTCATGAATGCACCCCTTCGACACGAATGAACTGCAAGGCATTGCGTGCTTTGTTGTGAAACGTGCGCGCCGCGCCCTTTGGAATGCTTGCGGTGTCACCTGATTCAAGCACCCAGGCTTCGCCATCAACCATCACTGTTAACGTGCCGCGATGAATGAAAACAACTTCCGCCTGGCTATGGTTAGCAGGCGTAAAAGATGCACCGCCAGAACAATGGATATCCTCGGCGATGAAACCATGCTCCCAATCCAATTTCGTTTGCGCTCCAATCAGACTACGTCGCTGAATCCCGCCAGCGCTCTCAACGGGAACTTTATCATCCTTTAATACGCAGCAATCGCGTAGCTCTTGATGGCTGAAGGTCTTCAACGCATCAACCTGCGCCTTTGTTGTTACAGGCATCGCTTCTATACCGACAGGAACTCTCTCGCCTTTGCTGGTATCAATCAGGTTGCCGTTTTCCAGCAAGACGAGCCCATATTGCTTGGCCATATCGAACACATTTGGTGCCCACAAGACGCGGCCTGGATTGTCGTTACCGAGAACAGCCCATAAGAAACCCGTATTCTCACCTACATTCTCAAATCCGCGAAACACATGTGTCGGGATGGAGATGAAATCACCTGGGTTCAAAACGATCTGTGCATCGTCCCCGTCTTCACCCAAATTGAACGACCAAGTGCCAGTATGAACGAAAAAAACTTCAACCGTTTCATGGCTATGCTGTGAATTTACACATCCTGGGGGCTGACGGGCGCCGCCAATGTTGAAGCCATGGGGTTCGGTGATGTGAACATATTGGTTTGGGTTTTCTGATACTCCCGGACCCACAATCGTGAAGTTCTCTTTGCGGTCAGACCCGGGCGTGCGGGTATCAATAAAGGCATCATAACACGGTTCAAGGTCGGCATACCGAACAATCCGCGGGTGCCCTCCACTTTGGCCTACCATGTTAAACAACCCCCAAGCTCACTGGTGTGTTTTATGTGATATTTTGCATTCGAAGTCAAAGTGCGTCATTTAGATTTAGCCAGGAAATGCCGCATGGGACAAGATTCAAGGCGCGCCTTTGGCACGCCCTCGATTGATGCCGCTAAACGTAGGCGTAAAGCACATGTGCAGCCTGCGGCGTGACGAGCTTTAAAAAAGCGAAAGAGGAGAAAGCGATGCCCTCTCCTCTTTCAAACATCTTCTCAAAGAAAGATGAGGCCGTTTAGAAGCCTGCCTTCACGCGGATACCGAAGTTACGTGGGTAGAGGAACGACGTTTGGAGAAAATCGTTCCCGCCAATGTTTGCGCGGGCATTCACCGCTTCATCTTCAATATTTTCAACAAAAACCTCTACGCCGTACTGGCCTTCCGCAGATGCCCAAGCCAGCCTCAGGTCCGTTTTGGTATAGCTTCCCTGGCGTGCAGCAGGATCAATCGGCAAAATACCGCTGACGCTATAACCATCGGAGTAGAAGAAGTTCACGCGCGGCACGATCGTTCCTTTGTTCCCGAGGTCAAAGGTATATGCAGCGCCAAGGTTCAGCGTAAATTCCGGCGACCACGGTGTCTGGGCGCCAGCAAGATCAATGAAGCCAAGCGGAGTGAGCGGGTTATCCGTACTCACGGGTTGGCCGCCAAAGTCTTGATAGGGGTTGCCAACACCAAAGGTACCAAATTCAGAATCGAGATAGGCCGCGGTTAGATTGAATTGCAAATTGTCAATCGGCGCCCAGACCGCTTCGATTTCTGCGCCTGTGGCTTTGATGTCGCCGCCATTTTCAGAAAATGTAATCACATTGCCGGTCACTGGGTCCGTTGCCTGCACTTGGCTCAGCAAGTTCGAATAGTTCGTCCGGTGCACAGCGACGTTTAATTGCAATGTCCCGTCAAGCAGCAAGCTTTTCGCGCCAGCTTCGTACACGATTGACGTTTGCTGGTCGGTAATGTTGCCGTTGCGGTTTAAAGCGCCGGATAAGAAGCCAGTCGACGATGTAAAATAAAGCATGATGTCGTCTGTGACATCAAACTCGAGACCTGCTCGCCAGGTAACCCGCTTAAAGCTGTCTTCCAGCGTCACGGCTCCCGGCGCATCAAGATCGTAGGAGAACACATCAAACGGGCTTTGCGGTACAATACGTGGGCTGTCGCCCGTATCAAAAGCAACGAGGACTGGGCCATTGGTGGTAAAATTGGACCCGCCGCCGAAAAGCTCTTTGTCCTCATAATTGTAGCGCACACCGCCTATGATGCGCAGCTGGTCGTTAAACGCGTATTCGCCTTGCGCAAAAATACCCAATGTCACGGTGTCAATGGCTGTCGCATCCGCAAAGAAACCATTTAAGCTGATGTCGCGCGAGACCAACGGGGTCCCTAAGAGAAGGCCTTCAGGAACGCCGGAGCCATCGTCCACAGTTTCGCGGAAATCAAGGAAACTGAAGAACTGTTCATCTTTAGACGCATAGGCACCAGCGGTCCACTGCAGCGGGCTATCATACTGCGATGAAATTTGAATTTCTTGCGTAATAGACTCCGTTTCTTCAAGGAACCAAAGCCGCTCAAATGGATTGCCGCTGGCATCACCGTCGGCGCCGATCAGGGAGCTATAGTCGGTATAAGAGGTGATTGACTTTAGTGTGACTGGGCCAAAATCATAATTGATCTCAAGCGCAGCGCTATGCTCATTTAAGTCAGCATTGGGCACAAAATCCTGCTCAACGGTGTAAGGGTCTTGGTTGGCAAAGCTCGGCAAGCCGCCAGACCCTCTGCGCGGGTTGGCGCAGTCCAGCAAACCGCCAAGCGCGTCCGTTCGGCCGGCCTCATTCACCGGACGGCACAAGCCGGTGTAAGAGAATGTCCCTGCCGTGGTGCCCTCTTCGCGAACATAAGTGTAGCGGAACGTTACGTCGAGCGCATCTGTCGCTTCCCAGTAGACAGACCCGCGCACTGCGAAATCATCATCTGCCGCCAGGCGTGGTCCAGCAGTGTTGTCGATATAGCCATCAGAGGTTTCACGCAGTCCAGCAACGCGGACCGCTAAGGTATCGCTGACCGGGACGTTCACAAAGCCTTCTGTGCGCAGCTTATCAAAGGAGGAGAAGGTGATATCAATACCCCCTGCGATCTCGTTCAAATCCGGGCGGTTCGTATAGAGGTTCAACGCGCCAGCAAAGGTATTGCGTCCGTAGAGCGTGCCCTGCGGCCCCTTCAAAAACTCTAAACGGTCGACGTCAAAAAACGCCCGAGTCTGCTGCGATGCACGCGGGCGGTAAACGCCATCCACAAAGGCACCGACAATGGAGGAATTATCACTGAAAGTGTTGTTTGAGTTCGCGCCGCGCACGTTGAACTTCGCATCGTTCCCAATAAAGGCGAAGTTGACGCCCGATACCAATAGCTCGATGCGAGACACATCGTTTATGCCAGCATTGCGCAGACTGTCCGCCGATAGGGCAACAACAGACAAACTGACATCACGCACACTTTCAACGCGCTTCTCAGCCGTCACAAAAATTTCTTCGATCTGTGCGTACGCTGGCGCTGCAATGGTGATGGCAGACAGGCTGGTCCCAACCAACAAAGCCTTTATTGGTGATCGTTTAAGCATGTGTAATGTCCCTGAAGTTTCGTGTTAATTCTTATCACCATATTTTGTACTTCGAATGCAAAAAATATGGCAAGTAAATATTGACTTCGAATGCAGTAATTTTCGAACGTTGTACATATAAGTGGTATTTTTACACCGTTGATGCATGGCGGATGAGTGTCGAGATGTCACAGCGCGTAATGTAACATTGCTCTGAAAATCGATCATCGCGCTGGATTGTTCGTGAAACAATTCACCCTAGTAATAGAATACCACGGGCCAGGATTTTCGCTTAAAATCACTGCGGCACTCGAAGGGGTTTTCCGGCGAGGAAAGCGTAGCCTTCAAAAATAATTGAGCGATCACCTTGCTGTTTTCTTGACCGAAACTAGGTTGGAATGTCGTCTTATCTGAAGCTCGGAAGGCTCCCCGTTATGTCGACTAAAGCGCTCCTTTTCGGTTCGATCGGTGTTTTGGCAGAAACGTCAGATATCCAGCGCCGCGCTTATAACCAAGCGTTTGAAGACAAGGGCGTCAACTGGCATTGGGATGCCACGACGTACCGATATCTTTTGCAATTTGTCGGCGGCCAAGCACGCATGAAGTTGCTTTCAGACGCGACTGGAGGCGAACTCAGCTTTGCGTTAATTGCTGACATTCACGCCTACAAAACCAGACTTGCGGCGACGATGGTCCAAGCGGAGGTTCACAGCGCGAGACCGGGTATTGTTGAAGCAATAGCGGCTGCAAAACAGGCTGGCGCGTCGATTGGCATCGTCACGAGCACGCAAATGGCGAATATTGAAGCAGTTGCAGGAGCTGCCGGACTGGACATGACGACATTTGATGTCATCATTTCCCAGGAGGACGGCGTAAAGTCCAAGCCAGACCCCGCGCCCTATAAACGCGCGCTAGAGCGCCTGGCAATCACAGCGGAAAACGTCGTTGCAATCGAAGACACAGCTTCCAGCGCGCAGTCAGCCATCGACGCGGGCCTTGAGACCATTGTGACGCCTGGGGCATATGCCTTGCAGCAGGATTTCCGGTTCGCAAGTCACGTCGTGCCTACCTTGCTTGATCCAGAGGGAGACTTAGTTGACCCGCTTGTGCGAGCGCTCTTAGCCGTGCCCAGCGCCTAAGCGTCCAGCGTCCAGCGTCTGCCGCGATAAAACTAAACCACTGACCGGCCGGCGCCGGTAGGATTTTGGATGTGCTTGTGCAGATAGTCGAGGACGATGTCCTCGGTTATGGCGCCGTTGGTGGTGGAGAAATACCTGCGCCCCCAAAAGCGCCTGCCCCAATAGCGTTTGCGCAGGTTGGGAAATTCACGTTGCACCTTGTGAGACGAGCGGCCTTTCATTTTACGCACGATATAGCTGATCGCGTGTCTGGGCGGCACCGAGAGGAACATGTGGAGATAGTTGCTTGAAAGAACGCCGTGCAAAATATCGACATCATCCTCGCGGCCGACTTGCCGACAGATACCACGAACCCGTAGGCGAACATCCCCGGTCAACACTTTGAACCGATACTTTGTCGACCAGACGATATGATAACGATGATGGAAAATGCAGTATTTGCCAGTATCATCAGATCCGACTGGAAGTCGGAGGGTTTGTTCCAAAACGTGGATATTAAATCCACCGGCATCGCGGAGCCATTGCCAGTTACCGCCACATTTGATTTTCGCGACTAAGATTGCCCGATGTCTCACATGATCAGGCGCACGGACCGGTTATCGCTATGATATTCCGGATTTTGCTGAACGGCGCGCTCCCGTTAACGCTGGCGATTTTTGCTTCATAAACACTGTTAAAATTGTAGCGGTTATGCGTTAACGTCTTGAACGAAATATAGCGACGCAGCTGTGCAACATTTACAGGAATTAAGAGACACCACGATGCGCCTTGTTCACCTTCTTAGTCTAGAGACAGCATTGGTTCTGCGTGATCGCGGAGCGTTGCTCACTGCATGCGTTTTGTCGATCATTCTCATCGCATCCTTCCTCTCAGGCTTGCGTGCAGATCAAACTGAAAAACGAGCGTTACAAACCGCAGCGCAGAAAGTTCAAGCGGAATGGGACGCACAGCCGCCCAAGAACCCGCATACGGCGAGTCATTATGGCATACTGGTATACCGTCCAGCTGCGCCGCTACAGGCAATTGAGCCCGGCGTTTTGCCATATCAAGGCGCTGTGACGTTTCTCGAAGCGCATAAGCGCCAAGCCCCAATCTTATCGCCAGCCTCAGTTCATGCAGCTGACAGTCGCTACGGCGGCACCCGATTTTCTGCAATGCTCCAAATCGCGGGCGGCTTTTTATCGCTCGTCCTGGGGTTCCTGATTGGCTCACGCGAGGCAAGACGCGCGATTTCGCCGCTCCTGCAAGGCACAGGCGTCCAAGGACTACCTCTCGTCACCGCAAAAGCCTTTGTTACAGGAATGCTCGTCCTTGCTGCTGCGCTGCCGTCCCTTTTGCTTGCAGCTTTTCAGATGGAAACGGCAGACGCACTAGCGCGCTATGCGCTGCTCTCTGGCGCTTCGCTCGTACACTTATTCATTCTCGCAGGTCTGGGTGTGGCAACGGGCCAATGGTTTGGCAGCGCGCGCTTTGGGTTGACCGCCGTTGCCTTTGCTTGGGGAATGAGCGTTCTTATCATCCCGCGCATGGCTGATGTGGTCGCAGAGCAGCTCTTTCCCCTCACCCAGCGTGCGGTCAACAAAACGATAGCCGCTGACATCGCAAAGGGACCGGACGGGCATGGCGAGACCGAGGCAAATGCGCTTTTTGAACAACAAATCCTGGAAGACTACGGTGTGGAGCGCCGTGAAGACCTGCCGGTGAACTTTGATGCCATGCTTATGCAGGCAGATGAAGAGTATCGCGGCGGCGTTTATGATGTTCGTCTGGCGCAGGCGGAGGTGGTAAGAGAGCGCCAAGATACGGTGCGACGCGCGGCGTGGTTTTTTGGCCCCACACCAGCCATGCTCGATTTATCGGTTCGCATTGCTGGCGCAGATGCAAACACGCAGCGCCGCTTTGATGACAGCGCTGAGGCCTTCCGCCGCGATCTTGTTGGACGGCTCAATCGGCATATGGCGGAAAATAGCCGTTCTGGCGATTGGGAATGGACACCGCAGGACGGCTACTACGCTAGCTTTAGCGCATTTCAGCCCCCTGCTCCGCGTTTGCGCGATGAGCTTCGCGCACTCGTACCTGGCGCGGCCACCCTTGTGTTTTGGTTAGTTTTCGCGCTCACCGCACTCGTTCTTTCTGGACGGCGCTTCAATGCGAGATTGGCGTCATGATCAAATCTCTCATTCGCCTTGATATCGTGCTTTTATCAAGGTCGCGCGGCTTCTGGTTCCTCATGTTTCTGCTCATCTGCGCTGCTTGTCTTGCGCTAATAAGCGGGCTGGACTGGCGGAGCCGATATTTACATGCAGCCGACGCCGCGAGAGACATGGTGTCCGAGGATCGAGCGCTTTTAGTAGACATTTATGATGGCATCGCATCCGGCGATGTCACGCCCTCTGATATTGATGATCCCGCGAGCCAAGGCCCCTTTGTACCAGATCCGCGCGACCCCTATGTTGGCGGCTTTTATCACAGCCAGCTTGTAGACCTCCCAGCTGGACCGCTGCTCGGATTGGCAACAGGCACGACAGAATTACGCGCCACGCATCATGTCATAAAATCCGTACCGCTCGCCTCATTGATGCGGATAGGTGAACCGGCTGAGCGCGTGAACCCAGCGGCGCTTGCTGCCGGCCGCTTCGATCTGCTTGCCTTTATCATGTACCTCTGCCCACTTGCGTTGACGGTTTTATTGTTCGACGCCATTGGACGCGAGCGCGAAACCGGCGTTGCGCCGCTACTTGCAGCATTGGGCCCAGCTCAGCGAGAACTGCTCATCGCCCGCGGCCTAACCCGAGGCGGCGCTGTACTTGGTGCCGCACTTTTCGCGTCTGTCGTTGGTTTGGTTTTGGTGAATGCGCTGCTTACACCGGCAGCGCTATTGTGGATTTTTGGGGTGACCGCATATCTTCTGTTTTGGACCGCTCTCTTGTTGTGGGTGGCATCTACCGGTTTAAGCCTCATTGGATCAGCGGCGATTGGCGTATCCCTTTGGCTCGCCCTGCTGCTCCTCTCACCTGGCATGGTCGAGCGGACGCTGCGGCCCTCGGGCCTGCTGGAACCGCGGGCATTGGCTGAAGCTGAAGTCCGTACTGTGATAAGAAAAGCCAGTGAGAATGACGCTGCGCGCGCTGCTGCCAAGCAATATGTTGCTAAAACATATTGGAACATGGATTTCAGCGCGGCACCCGCCTGTGCCAACCGTGAGGTTATCCTGTCAGAGTATGTCGAGCGGCGTTTATCCGATGAAACCTATTCGGCAGCTATGCTCACCGGCGCAGCACGCGAAGCCGTCTACGAAGCGCGACTAGACCGTTGGGGCTGGCTTTCCCCTCCTCTGGCTTTCCGGCGCAGTATGGAAAGCATCGCTGGCGTTGATCCTGCACGCCAGCGTGCCTTTGAAGCACAAGTGATCGACTTTCACGCAATTTGGCGAAACCGCGTCACCGACGCCCTGTTCACATGCAGCAAACTTGACCGCGAAGCGTTTGATACTGCCCCATCCTTTCAATGGAGAGCGCCAGAGGACGCATCGCGGGGCTGGTCTGGTTTTGTCCTCGCGCTTTTACTCGGCGGAGCGCTTGCCAGTGCAGCGCTTCTTCCGAAAAGACCCCTTTTGCGCTAGGCAGAAGCCTCGAGGAAGAAGCGCTTCTCAATTTCTTCGGCAGACAAATTGGCTGGATCCAATGTCAATACAATCCGCCCCCGTGTCATGACCAAAACATGGGTCGCTACTTCGCGGGCGCGCCAAATATCGTGGGTTGCCATAAGAATGCCCACACCCTTGGACGCCGTATGGCGAAGCGCAGTATTGAAGTCAGCCGCAGAATGAGGGTCAAGCCCACTTGTCGGCTCATCAAGCAAGAGCAGCGCAGATTGCCGCGACAAGGCAAGGGCAAGGCCCACCTTCTGGCGCATACCTTTTGAGTAAGTACTGGCGCGGCGGTTAAAGGCCTCGCTCTGAAGACCTGCGGCAAGCAAAGCATGCTCTAACTTGTCTTCCGATAACCGCAATCCTGTGCCGATGGCAAGCAAATGACCAAGGTTCTCAAGCCCTGACAATTCCTCATAAAGCACGACGTTTTCAGGAAGGAAAGTTGCCGCCCGGCGCGCAGCATCTCGATCAGAAACGATATCATGACCATCTATGATGATCCTGCCAGAATCTGCCGCAATGAAACCTGCGCACATCTTCATGGTCGTGCTTTTACCAGCCCCGTTAGGCCCAAGCAGCGCGACAATTGCACCGCTTGGGACTTTGAGAGAGAGCTCGTCAACGCTTGTGATATCGCCATAGCGTTTGGTAACACTGGAAGCAACTAAGGCGTCTGACATACGTTTCAGCCTCCAAAACTCTTGCTGACAGTCAAAAGAAACTGCCGCGGAGGCTGAGCATACAGCGCGAATAAATTCGTGGAGTAGTTTGTGCTGTCCGTCACGTTGGTAAGGTTTGCCCCAAACCGCCAATCATCCAGCGTGTAGCTTGCGCCCAGGTCCAAACGCGCGTTGGACGGGATTGCTACGGTGTTGGGAAGACTGGCCTGGATATCATCATTCCAAACGAGCCCGGCGTTAAAGCCTAAGCCAGCTGCTGGTCCATCTTGGACCTCATATTGCACGAACGCAGAAAAGTTATGCTTTGGCGCGCCGGGCAGTTGCTCACCAAAAGTTGGGTCAGCCTCTTCTGTAACTTCTGTATCATTAAATGCATATGTGACAATCACATCAAGACCGGGAAGGACTTCGCCAGTAAGGTCAAACTCAATACCGCGGCTCTTCTGCTCGCCGATAGCACGCGATTGAAAAAACGAGTTGATGTCCGGGACGACGACGTTGGTACGCTTAATATCAAAGGCCGCTACCGTGAGAAGCGCCCGCTCATCAAAAAACTTCTGCCGCACGCCAATTTCAATTTGCCGGATTTGATCCGGGTCGAACACCTCACCGTCTAGGCCAAATCCAAATGCGGGTGAAAACGCCGTTCCCCAATTCGCAAAGAAGGTTGTATTATCGTTCAGCGCGTATGTCGCACCTATACGCGGCGAAAGCTCGGAATTGGAAATAGGATCATCGGGCTCAGGCCCAAATTGACTTTCGTTCGTCTGCCAGTCGTAGCGCAGTCCCACAAGGACGGCGAGCTTGTCTGTCACCTGTGAAAACACCTGGCCGTAAACCGCGTCGCCTTGATATGCTAAAAAACCAGCAAAGAATGGCTCAAGCGCAACAGGCGGCGCAGGTTGCCGCACGCCAGTGATGATGTCGAGTTGACCCAAAGTGCGGGTGTTCGCCTCGAAATCGTAGCGTTGATCAAAGTGTTCATAGCCAACAAGAAAGACGGTTTCCTTCCCAATCGCGTTGGTTCGATAAATCAAGTCCGTTTGGACAGTCCAGCGAACAATATCTTGGGGACCTTCCGACGTCACACGATCAAAAAGCTGGCCATTCCCACCTTCGGCGGGAGACGCAAAGACGCGGTTTTGCCCAATTTCGATATCATAATCGGCATACAGACCGGCAACCCGCAGAGTGAGGCCATCCATCAGCCCAAAGTTACCTTCCCCGCCGATACTCCAATAGGTCTCTCGTTCTTGATCGCCGCTCGGATCAGCCAAAGTCCGCTCAATAGGAATGTCAAAGGTGGTGATGCCTGCCTCGTTGTCGCCCTCTAAAAGCGGCAAGCCTTCATAGAAATCGTAGTCACGCCGCAAATAGCTGGCATCGAGCCGGAAATCACTCGTCTCGTTAATGTCCCACTCAACAGACCCAGATCCAACGTATTTGTCTGAATCTACATTTTCCAGAAAACTACCAGCGGTCTCGGCGGCGCCCGTCAAACGATACCGCACAGAGCCATCTGCCGTCAGCGGACCGCCCACATCGCCCTCAAGGCGGAAAAAGTCGTCCGAGCCACCATAGGCTATGACTTCGCCGCGAAATTCCTCAAGTGGACGTTTGGTGATGACATTGACATTGCCTGCAAAAGCGCCCGTTCCGCCATAGAGACTGCTGATCGGGCCTTTTAGAACTTCAATCCGCTCCACATTGCTCAGGTCGCCTGGGCTATCACTGATGCGCACCCCATTCTGCAGTGTCTCGAAGTTCGCGAAAAAACCGCGGATAAAGAAGCCCACGCTTGACCCGAAGGCCGGTGTCGTCTGAACACCCGAGACATACCGTGTAATCTCTTGCGGCAACGTGGCGCGCGTTGACTCGATCAATTCTTGGGGAAGGATGCGGATTGTATTGGGCAGGAGATTGACGTCGACTGGAAACCGGCTCCCGGTAGAGGAGTTGCGCGCTAAAAGCCCGTCGGTCTCACTGAAAGCATCCCCTTCAACGACGAGCGTTTCCAGCTCTCTTCCATCTGATGGGTTTGCCGCTGTGCGAACGGGTTGGGCCGCACGTGGCGAGCTCGGAGCCGCCTGAACGACAACATAGGCCCCGCTATCGGTCCTTTGGGCTTGAAGACCGGTATTGGCTAAAACGATGTTCAAAGTCTCGTCTGCAGATAGTTGACCAACCACTGCGGCAGATGTCTTACCAGCTGTCGCGGCCTCATCAGCGATGATGTTCACATCAAAAACATCAGAGACTGTAAACAGTGTTTGAACCAGCGGTCCAGGGGACAAATCCACGAACTCCTCACGCGCGCTTTCTTGCGCAAATGCAAAAGGAATTGCGGAAACCATCATGGTGGAAAGGAGCCCTCCAACCGCCAAACTTCCAAATTTCTTTCGTGTTAAACGTCCTGACATACAAACCCCTGTGCATAGGAAAAAGCTGCGCGACCATCACCAGCCTCATCTACAAGATGCGCGAGATACGGCAAGCGCACCCCTTGGACGAGAAAATTCTCATCTTAAAGCGGAACCAATTATTTCAAGGATGTTTGTCAATCGCTCGAACCTGTACACGGCCGGGTTCACTGCGGTCTATCTCTACCGGATATAATATTGGCAATGCAGATAACATGCCGTCAATGTCAGTCGCCTTAAAGGAACCTTGGACTTTATAGTCAGACATTGCTGCGCGATCTCCATCGATGACAATGCGCTGACTTGAGTAGCGGCTTGCATCCTCTAGGAGTTCTATCAGGCTAGCACCGTTGTAGGTGAGCTTGTCAGCGCGCCAAGCGGCAATCAAAGACGGGTCGACCTTTTTGATCGACTTAAGACCATCCTTTTGGGTTGCTGTGACCTGCTGTCCACTTGTAACGCGCTGCTTGGTGCGCATTGACAACGGCTGCTCATTAACAACCATTGGGAAGCTGATCTCGACGCTGCCTTCACGCACACCGACGCGCACAATATCTACGCTGCGTTTGATATCAAAAACAGTCCCCAGAACCTTTGCGGTTAAATCCCCGGCAGTCACTGTGAACATGCGGCTTGGGTCTTTAGCGATGCTAAACAAAGCCTGACCTGACAGCAAAATGGCCTCTCGTTTTGATTTGGTGAAAGATGTCTGTAAAGAACTCGCAGCGCCAAGTGTCACGGTCGATCCGTCGCTCAGCTTCAGCTCTTTGATTTCGCCGTTAGCACTTTCATACATTGCAACGCGCGGAAGATTGCGCGATTGATCCGCGTTTCCGAAGACGGTAATCAAAACGAGGGTGGCAATGATTGACGCTAGCGACGTAGCGGCAACCGCTAAACCCAAACTTCTGCGTTTAAAGAGATCGGCTATGTCCGCTTTTGCGCTGAGCCAGCGTTCGCGGGCGGTTTTGCCGGTCACGTCTGGAGCGAGGTCTTCTTGCGTCAACGTACCAAGAGCGTGAAAGAAAGTGACCGCATGATCATACATCTGCCCATTCAAAGGGTCTGCCGCGCGCCACTTTTCAAAGGCGTCACGATCTTTATCCGAGATCTTGGGCCGCGCCATGCGTTCACGCCACTGATGAGCCGTCCTCAATAAGTCTCTTCGATCATCCGGTTTTGGTTTGATCATAAAGGTGAGCGCTCTCCATCAAAGGTGAAAGCAATATCAAGGTCTGCGATGCCTTTGGTCACATGCCTGGCTGCGTTCTGGCGACTGATTCCCAGCTGCCGGCCGATCTCTGCAAAAGAGAGCCCCTCCACACGGTGAAGAAAAACAGCTCGTCGTCGTCTCTTCGGCATCTTTCGCAGCGCCTCGCTGATTACTCTCAACTGGTCTTTTACTAGACTGATGCGTTCAGGTGTGGATTTGTCACCCTTCATGGGGAAAAAAAGTTCTTCGACCTCATAATCATATCGCGTCCTAACGGCATCTGCACGTTTAGAAGCGAGAACAATATTGCGAGCAGTAATCCAGAGAAATCCTTTCAGATTCTTAATCGTCGATAGATCGCCGCGCTCAATGACATTTCGGAAAGCTTGCTGCATTGCATCTTCAGGGTCAGGTGGCCCACTGCCGTAGGCGGCTCTAAGAGCCGTCGTAAGCGGACGTGCATGGGCTTCGTAGATTCGTTCGATCTGTCGATTTTGGCAGACACACGCCTGAACATCAGAACTCAAATCAACATTGCCCACTGGCATCTCAAGAGCGCTCACGTCTACTGCAGTATAGGCAGCTTGAGGGTCAGAGCTTGCATCTTTTAGGCTAACATTTTCCATATTTTGACAATCAAGAGTTCAAAGGGGGGGTGCGACATAAACCAAGACAGGGTCGACGGGTATTTTGCAGATAGTCGGCTGAAATTGCAATGTTATGACATTACAGATTTTGCTGCGTTGTGGACTGCGGGCGAGCGCGGTTAACACCGTAAGTCCCGTCTTAGTTTAGCCTACAATGAAGGAGGTTTTCTGCAGCAAGGACGCCGCATGATTGTAACATCTCTATGTCAGTACCACTCGGCTTGGTGGCCCACATCCTTTGGCGCGGCGCGCGGCGCCTCCCTGAAACGTCATTCTATAACAGCGAGCGTTCAGTATCTTTTGTGGGGCATACATTGGGGGTAAATCATTTGAAATTCTGTGCCTTCCTCGTTTTACTGCTGCTTCTAGGCATGACCGCGGCTCAGGCACAAAGCGTTGCCATCGTCACAGCGACCGCGGAACGCGCAAATGAAAATGCGGTTCGCCAAGCAGACGACGCCTTTGGGATCAGCATAGGCCGCGAAGAGCTCGGCCTCTACGGAAGTTCAGATATCCGCGGCTTTTCACCAATTGCAGCTGGCAATGCCCGCATTGACGGACTGTATTTCGACCAGTTCTTGAGGCCTATTACGCGGATCCGACAGTCTACAAACATTCGGGTTGGCCTCGCCTCGCAAGGTTTTATTTTTCCCGCGCCGACCGGGGTTGTCGATTACACCCTCAGAAAACCGGGCAATGAAGCGGCGGCATCAGCCATCGTGAGTGCCAATCACTGGGGCTCAGTGGAAGCCGAAGTCGATGCAGCCATCCCTATCGTCAAAGACAAACTTGCGCTCCAAGCGGGCGTCTATGTCGCCCATCAAGAGTTCTACAACGCGACGAATGCCTATTCCGACAACCAGGGCGTGGCCGTGCGCTGGACCCCGGCGCTCGGCATAGAGATCATGCCGTTTTGGACGCGGTCTTTCGTTCGCAATGATGATGCTGGCCAGATTTACGTCCAAACAAGCCCCAGCATACCGCCGCCGCCGCCGCGCCGACAATTCGCCGGTCCAGACTGGGCAGCCTATACCGGTACGGCTGGACTGTGGGGCGCTACGGCATTCATCGCGCTTGGTCCATCGACGACGCTGTCCATTGGCGGCTTTCACTCCTTTTTCGATGATGAACGAAGCGCAACCAATTTGGCAATTGACCTTCAGCCGGATGGAACCTTTGATCAGCTCGTCTTCCTCGATCCCCCGTCTCTTTTTGAATCGGATAGCGGAGAAGTTCGGCTTAGCGAGAGCTTCACTGAAGGCACACGTCAACACCAACTGCATGTATCCCTGCGCGGCCGGGATCGATTTCAACGCTATGACGGCGCCGCCATCGTTGACCTTGGTCGCCGAACGTTTGCTGATATCGTTTCCATTGCAGAACCAAACTTGGAATTTCGCGAGCAATCGCTTGACCGTATTAAGCAATGGACAGCTGGCATCGCGTACGAGCTTCTCTGGACAGACCTCGGCGAATTTGGGCTTGGCATACAGCGAACCGAGTATAGAAAGGACGTCGACCGGCCCGATACCGGAAATGCCTCGACTAAAACAAAGCCGTGGCTTTTTTATGCGACCGCAGCTGTGCGCATAAGCGATCCACTTGTCCTTTATGCGAGTTATACGGAGGGGCTTGAAGAGAGCGGCGAAGCACCCGACTTTGCGGCCAACCGCGGCCTGCCAGCGCCAGCCATCCGGACGCGGCAAATTGATGGCGGTATAAGGTGGGCAATCACGCCGAGCTTGAAACTGATTTTGGGCGGCTTTGATCTAGAAAAGCCCTATTTCAATATCAATGCCGACAATCGATTTGCCGAGCTTGGGACAGTCCGCAACCAGGGGGTCGAACTCTCACTCAGCGGCGCCATAACGCCGCGATTGGATGTTGTTGCTGGCGGTGTGTTTTTAAAGCCGCGCGTCGTTGGCGAAGCGGTCGACCAGGGGCTTGTTGGGGACAGACCGGTTGGCTTTTCAGCGCGAAACCTGACGCTGAATTTCGACTGGCGGCCGACTGCTGATCCAAACTTCACCACGGACATTCGCCTCACCCATCGAAGCGAGGTGACGGCCACGACGGACAATATCGCCGAGATCCCTGCGTTGACACTCGTTGATATAGGCGTGCGAATACCGGTATCTATCGCAGGGGCTGACGCGTCCCTACGTCTTTCGGTTTCAAATCTTCTAGACGAGCAAGGGCTAAACCTTCGAGGTGCCGGCGCCTACGACATCGTGCCCGGCAGACAGGGCGAAGCGAGGTTCTCCGTGGATTTCTAGCTATTTTCCTTAAGCACTTGAATAATCATGAGATTATCTCGGCACAGGTCGACTGTGTTTTTAGGTTAAGTCTCCCAGAACTGCCCTCCATAAAGCATTTTTGACAAAGCTGCGGTGCTTTGATTGCTGAGTAACCGCAGACCCTTTTTATCGGTTATTTGGGTCAAGCCAAGCCCCCCGTGGTGCGTTCACAATATGGACCGCGG
>JBCCAR010000056.1:0-11023 GCA_039814715.1 Pseudomonadota bacterium | reverse complement strand
TGCTGGCCTTTCCGCGCTGAAACGCGCGCGCGAGAGCGCCACTTCTTCCAATGATCAAGCCTAAGGAAAGCAGGGCATGAGCATCCAAACCCCAAACGGTTTCAATCTTGATGACAGCGGCAAGCGCGTCGTTGTGGACCCCGTCACCCGCATTGAAGGCCATTTACGCGTTGAAGTGAATGTCGATGACAACAATGTCATTCGCAATGCCGTCTCGACCGGCACCATGTGGCGCGGCCTAGAAGTCATTCTAAAAGGTCGTGACCCACGCGACGCCTGGGCCTTTACAGAGCGGATTTGCGGCGTTTGCACGGGAACGCACGCATTGACGTCTGTGCGCGCCGTTGAGGATGCGCTGGACATTCAAATTCCAGAAAACGCGAATTCTATTCGCAATATCATGCAGCTGGCGCTGCAAGTGCATGATCACCTAGTGCACTTCTACCACTTGCACGCTTTGGACTGGGTGGACGTGGTCTCAGCTCTGTCTGCCGACCCTAAAGCCACATCCGATCTTGCGCAATCCATCTCAAAATGGCCAAAATCAAGCCCAGGATACTTTCGCGACCTGCAGAACAAGCTGAAGAAGTTTGTGAATTCCGGACAGCTCGGTTTGTTCCGCAATGGGTATTGGGGCCATGCTGCCTATAAGCTTCCAGCGGAAGCAAATTTGATGGCGGTTGCGCACTATCTTGAAGCGCTTGATTTTCAGAAGGAAATTAAGAAGGTCCATACGATCTTCGGCGGCAAGAACCCGCACCCCAACTGGCTAGTAGGCGGCGTTCCCTGCCCCATCAACATTGAAGATGTTGGCGCGGTCGGCGCGATTAATATCGAACGACTGAATTTGGTGAAAAAGATCATCGATTTAACCATCGATTTCGTCGATCAGGTGTACATTCCTGATCTGCTCGCCATTGCCAGCTTTTATAAAGACTGGACCTATGGCGGGGGCCTGTCCTCACAAGCCGTCTTAAGCTATGGCGATATTCCTGATCACGCCAATGACTACTCTGCCGACAACCTCATGCTGCCCCGCGGCGCCATTATCAATGGCGACCTGTCGACAGTACGCGATGTCGATGAGCGCAATCCTGACGAGATTAAAGAGTATGTGGCGCACTCTTGGTACAAATACGCCGACGAGACTGTTGGACTGCACCCCTGGGACGGCGTCACCGATCCGCATTATGAACTCGGGCCAAAAGCCAAAGGCACCAAGACCCGCATTGATGCATTAGATGAAGGCGCGAAATACAGCTGGATCAAAAGCCCGCGCTGGAACGGCAATGCCATGGAAGTGGGGCCGCTGGCGCGTTACATCGTCGGCTACGCGAAAAACGAACCGGAGTTCAAAGAACCAACGGAAGCGGTGCTGCGGAAACTCGACTTGCCAGTTCAAGCGCTGTTCTCAACGCTGGGCCGCACGGCAGCGCGCGGCCTGGAAGCAGGCTGGGCAGCAGAAAAAATGCTATATTTCTACAACAAGCTCATCGCCAATGTGAAAGCAGGCGATACGGCCACCGCAAACATTGAAAAATGGGAGCCGGAAAGCTGGCCGGATGTGTGTAAAGGCGTTGGCTTTACGGAAGCGCCGCGCGGCGCGCTTGGGCACTGGATCAAAATCGAGAATGGCAAGATCGAGAACTACCAGTGCGTGGTGCCCACCACCTGGAATGCTGGCCCTCGCGATCTAGAAGGCAACATCGGCGCTTTTGAAGCAGCGCTTATGGATACGCCCATGGCCGATCCTGAAAAGCCATTGGAAATCTTGCGCACGCTACATTCCTTCGACCCATGCCTGGCCTGCTCGACCCACGTGATGAGCGCGGATGGAGATGACTTGGCCGAAGTGACTGTGCGCTAGGGAAAGGACCAGACCATGGCGACCATTCCTGCGCCCAAGCCGGAGCGGAAACAGCAAGGTTTCTTTGAAAGCCTTGTCCGTAGCTCGACCGAAGCAACCACGCCGGCTGAGAAGGTCTATGTGTATGAAGCGCCGGTGCGCATATGGCACTGGACGAACGCGCTGTGTATTCTTGTGCTGTGTGTGACTGGATACTTTATTGGCGATCCACCGCCCAGCGTGCCCGGCGAAGCGTCAAACAACTTCCTTTTCGGCAATATCCGCATGGTACATTTCATTGCCGGTCAGCTACTCGCCATTGCGTTCCTGATGCGGATCTACTGGGCATTTGTCGGCAATCACCATGCCCAGCAAATTTTCTTGCTTCCCATTTGGTCTGGCAAATGGTGGAAAGAGGTTTGGCACGAAATCCGCTGGTATAGCTTCGCCGCAAAGACGCCGAAAAAATATGTCGGCCACAACCCCTTGGCGCAGCTGGCCATGTTCTTTTTGCTGATCGTCCCGCTGGTCTTACAAATCCTCACAGGCTTTGCTCTTTATGCTGAGGGCCAGGGCACGGACACCTGGTGGTTTAAAGGCTTTGGCTGGGTCTTTGGCCTTTTCGGCGACAACAGCTTTGCCGTTCACACTTACCACCACCTCATTATGTGGCTGATCGTCGTCTTCTCAATCATCCACATCTACGTCGCTATCCGCGAAGACATCATGAGCCGGCAGTCGCTGGTCTCCACCATGATCTCCGGCTGGCGCTATTTTAAGGACGACCGCGATGAGTAACCCTGCTGGTCGCCAGGGCGCGCAGGCCCTGGTCTTAGGCGTTGGCAATGTTTTATGGGCCGACGAAGGTTTTGGCGTACGTTGCGCAGAAGCCTTTTGCGCTGACTATAGCGTTCCAGACGGCGTTGAGATCATGGACGGGGGAACCCAAGGCCTTGCCTTAATCAACGACCTCGCCGCCGCCAAACGTATTTTGATATTCGATGCGGTAGACGCAAAGCTGCCGCCCGGCACGCTCAGCTGCGTGCGCGGCGCAGATGTGCCACGCTTTGTGGCAGGCAAAAAGGTCTCCCTTCATCAAAGCTCGATGATGGAAATTTTGGCGCTGGCAGAATTGATGGCAGACAGCGAGCCTGAGAAAATCACGCTCATTGGGTGCCAGCCCGTTGACATGGAAGACTATGGCGGCGGCCTGACACCTCAAGCCGCAGCGCGCGTGCCAGAAGCAGTGCGCATGGCAGCAATGGAACTGCAACAATGGGGCCTGGCGCCCACACTGGCGCAGAGCCCGGCAGAACCAATCATGCCCGCTAGCATTTTGCGCGATGTATACGAGAACGGGCGCCCAAGTGAACAAGTCGCCTGCCGCATTGGTGATGAGCGCATCTTAGCCCATGTCGCAGCGGGAGCAGATTAGGCATGTGCCTTGGCGTTCCCATGCAGGTTGTTGAGGCAGATGAAACCAGCGCGCGCTGCGTTTGGGGTGAGCGGCAAGAAACAGTCAGCTTGGCGCTGGTTGGCCCAGCAGAAATTGGGCAGCACGTTCTGGTTTATCTGGGGTCTGCCATTCGCATGCTGGACCCCTTGGAAGCTCAGCAAATCGCCGACGCTCTCGAAGCGGTAAACAACGCAGCCAATGGCGAAAGCTTTGACCATCTCATCGCTGATTTGATTGACCGAGAACCCCAACTACCGCCGCATCTAAAGGCGCAACAAGATCAAAAAAAGGAAGAAGAGATATGCCGCACCGATTGATTCAAGCCATGCTGGATGATGGCACTGCTGAACTGTTAACCGCGCAAACACTTGACGCGTTCTTGTCAGAAGACACGCCCGCGGTCAGCGCTTTGTTCTTTACAGGCGACCCAGAAAAGAAACTGGAAACTGCGGATGTCGCCGTGGTTCTGCGCGAACTTGAGCGCTCAAATCCAGGGCGCCTGCGGATCGGCATCATCGACCGCGCTGATGAGCAGACCTTAAAACACCGCTGCGGCGTCATGGTGCTTCCTTCAGTGGCGTTTTTCTCCGGCACCAAACACCTCGACACCATTCCGAAAATTCAGGACTGGGCCGTTTATGCAGAGAAGCTCCCTAAAATCTTAGACAAAGCAAGCGCACTCGCCGCTTAAATCACCAAGGACACCCCCCAACCATGAGCGAAATCCGCAAAAACCCATTCACCTGGGATGATGAAGCACCGCAAGGCGTTTTGGCCCCTTTTGAAGGTGAAGACAGTGTTGACAGCTGTAGCTCTGAAGCCAGCGCCCTATCGAGCTTGCTTGGCATGCCCACGGGCAATTCCATGCAAGGTCCTGGCGAGCTCGACCTATCTGGCGCAACCAGTCCGACTGTTCTCGATATGCTTGAAAAAGTTTCAAGCGCGCTCAAAGCGGCAGCAAGCGACGGGAAAGCCTGGCGCAGGCGGCTCGACCATTTAAGCGAAGAAGAACGCCATGTGTTTTATGATGCGCTTGGCACGGGCGAAGTATCGCTCGTCATCAGTCCAGGAACGCCTGAGGAAGGCGATGTACAGATTACAGAGACTGTCTTACCCGGGGTGTGGATTGGCCGCGCGGAAGACGCGAGCGGCGTGCTGCGCAGTCAATGGGTTGAGGTCGCCGATGCGCCTTATGCCATGCGCGAACTAGCCATGACCCGCCCGCGCAGCGACATCAATTTAGATATGCTCACTGCGCCGCGTGACGCCATGAACGTGATGGGCGTGCTTTCGGAAGTGCGCGCAAAAGCGCAAGACTGGCGCCCTGGAACGCCCAATCATGTGATAAACTTCACTCTTTTCCCGATGACGGAGGCGGACACTAGCTTCCTGACCAAAGTCCTAGGCGAATCTGGCGTGCGGGCCTCTTCGGGCGGCTATGGCAGTGCGCGGGTCATCATGACAGCACTGCGCAATGTCTGGGCGGTCCAGTTCCTCAATGGGCTTGGCGCAGTCATCCTAGATACATTGGAAATCGGGGACATCCCCAGCGCTGTCCTAGCTTCGCGCGAAGATTTTGAAGACAGCGCGGCCCGGCTCGATGAAATTCGCGGAGCATATGCACCATGAGCCTGGTTTTTGAACGCTCCGTCGGCGGCGCACTAGGCGATGGCGATATCCTTGAGTGCGGCATCTGCTGGCGCGAATATGACCCAATCGAAGGTGACGACAGTCAGGACATTGCCCCTGGAACAGCGTTTGCCGACTTGCCAGACCATTGGCGCTGCCCGCAGTGCGACGCGCCGCAATCAAAGTTCATGGTGAAAGAGAAAAAAGGCGGCGCGGCAACAAGTCCTGCCATCATCGCGGATATTCCGACCCGCGTTGAGCGCTTAATCGCAGCCTATCGCGAGGCAGAAAAGGACATGCTCGGCCTGCCTATTCACAATGGCGCCTTAGACATTGAGGCCGTTGGCTTTCGCGAACTTGGCGCTAATGGCATTGGCGTTATCGTTACGCCGTGGTGCATGAACCTGGTCCTTCTGCCAAGTGTTGAGCGGCAATCAAAGCCCGGCGCTTTGGGTTCAAAAACCAGCTATGCCTTCCCCTTTGGGACGTTTTCTTTCGTCCTCGGGCAGATGGAAGGCGTTGGTTTGATCGAAACCTGCTCTTTGTTTTCACCCATGGATGATTTTCCCGATCACCAAAGCGCCGTCACGGTTGCGCAAGAGGCAATCGATGGCCTCTTTGAGGTAGATCAAGAGGAAATGGAAAAAAGAAGGCAAAAACAATCGAGACGATCCATTCTGGGAGGACGACGTCACGCCGTCTAATTGAGCACCATGAGCACCCCCCCGATCCGCCGCTACGTATTGCACGTTGGCGGGACGCAAGCGCAGGTTCTGCGCAGCGGCCCGCCGGATGTGCTGACGGTTGGACGTGGGAAGGCGCTTAATAACGGGCTAGCATTGGCAAGCCTGCTGTTTCCAATTTGCCCAAGAGCACACCAAATAGCGGCTCTGCGCGCAGCTGAAAATGCAACCGGCCTCGTTTTGCCTGATGGTCAAGCAGCCGCGCGCGAGATGCTGCTTCTAAGTGAAGGCATCTTTAGTGCCGTCTGGCGCGCAGCGCTGAGCTGGGCGAAGGTGCTCCACACCCACCCACCAGCAGCAGCAGTTCAACAAGCCAGACAAGCAAACGAGGCTTTGGCTGAGGCGCTGTTTCAAACGGATTGGGCCTGTCTGGGCGGCGCAAAAATGGCGCTCAATGCTGACGATATAAACAGCGCACTGAAAATGCTCACCCGAGCCTTTGAAGCAGTTGACCGCCTTGGCGAAGACATCTGCCTCAAAGCGCAAACCATCCAGGTGCGACGCATTGCGACAAGCACATTAGATGCCCGCGCTGAGACCCGCCGCAACACCTCCAACCCAGTGGAAGAGACCCCTCGCCTGTTACTAGCGCCAATGCAGCAAGCAACATCTTTAGAGCCATGGCTAAGCGCGCAGCTGCAGCACGGCGCAAATATGCTGGAAGAGCTCAAACAGCAGGCATCAAACGTGCATGAAGAAAAACCTGCGTCAGCCACGGCGCGCGCCAATGGCAGCGGGTTTGGCATCGCCATGACAGCGCGCGGGCGCCTAAGGCATGCGCTAACGCTAGAAGACGGTATCATTACGCGGTGGTCGGCCAAAGCACCAACAGACTGGAATTTCCGCCCTAATGGCGCCGCCTGCCGGGTTGCCTCTGCGCTTGAAGAGACGAGCGAAGAGAACGCCTCGATGCTTCTAGCCGCGCTCGACCCCTGCGCACCCTGTGAAGTCGTTTTGGAGGCCGCCCATGCATGAGATGTCACTCGCGCAAGGCATGGTCAGCGCCATTGAAGCCCAGGCGGCAAGCCAGGTCTTTGAGCGCGTCACCAAAGTCACCTTGGAAATTGGGACGCTCAGCCATGTGGACCCACATGCGATGGAATTTAGCTTTGATGCTGCAACGCGCGGCACGCTCATTGAAGGTGCAAGCCTAGAAATATTGAGCCCGCCTGGCCAAGCCCACTGCTTTGCCTGCGATAGCGATGTCGGCATTGCAAAGCGCGGCGATGGCTGCCCGGCCTGCGGCTCCCACCAACTCATCGTCACCGGCGGCGAAGATATGAAAATCAAATCCATGGAGGTCATCTGACATGTGCACAGTATGCGGCTGCGACGGCGAAGGCGCAGGAATTGAGGGGCATGACCATAGCCACCACCATCATGACCACGCGCATGGGCATAGCCATGGCGAGGACGGCGCGCTGCATTATGGCAAAGGGCCGGCCGGGGTGCATGTGACGGGCCAAAGCCAAGCGCGCTTGATTGAAATTGAACAAGACATCTTGTCTAAGAACGACCACTTGGCGGCCCATAATCGTGAGCGCTTTGCCCGCGACCAGCTGATTTCCATCAACATGATGTCCAGCCCAGGCTCAGGGAAAACAACGCTGCTGGTAGAAACACTCAAAGCGCTGGGCGATGCGCCAGCGGCTGTGATTGAAGGCGACCAACAAACCGCCAATGATGCCCAGCGCATCCGCGAGACAGGCGCACCTGCCATTCAAGTTAATACCGGCAAAGGCTGCCACCTCGATGCCCAAATGGTGGGCGACGCGCTGAACCATCTAAAGCCAGCGCCCGGCAGTCTGCTCTTCATCGAAAATGTAGGCAACTTAGTGTGTCCGGCCGCCTTCGACCTAGGCGAAACCCGCCGCGTGGTGCTTGCGTCTGTGACAGAGGGCGAGGACAAGCCGCTGAAATACCCAGAGATGTTTGCCGGCGCGGACCTGATGATTGTGACCAAGACGGACCTTCTGCCATATCTGAATTTTGATGCGGAGTTGCTCATCGCCAATGCGCGCAAAGTGCAGCCACGCCTCGATGTCATTAGAACATCCGCGACCGGCGAGCCTGGCATTCAAAGCTGGCTGACTTGGCTTGAGGGCCTGTCCCTGCAGCGGCAAATAGCGGCTGAATAATGTCAGCCCGGGCCGATATCGCACGTCAAGAACGCCTGCACCTGCAGGTGCGCGGGGCGGTGCAAGGCGTCGGGTTTCGGCCTTATGTGTGGAATTTGGCGCGCAAGCTGGACTTGGCCGGATGGGTCTTAAACGATGAAGCCGGCGTCACCATTGAAATCCAAGGCGCTAAAACCCAGCAGTTCCTAGACATGCTGGAACTCTCCGCGCCGCCGCTCGCGCGCATTGATGCGGTGGATATTCACGCTGTTCCAGCAACCAACGAAGTGGCCTTCGCGCTCTTAAAGAGCACCAAAGCTGGCAAGGCCAAGACCGCCATTGGCCCAGATGCAGCGACATGCCCGGATTGCCTTGCCGATATCTTTGACCCGAAAAATCGGCGCCATGGCTACGCCTTTACCAACTGCACGCACTGCGGCCCGCGCTATACGATTACGCGCGCGCTGCCTTATGACCGCGCGCAGACCTCCATGGCAGACTTTCCCATGTGCGCGGCGTGTCAAAGCGAATATGAAAACCCGGCAGACCGCCGCTTTCATGCTCAGCCCAATGCCTGCCCGGACTGCGGTCCCAAGCTAAGCCACTCTATCCAAGAGATTTTAATGGCGCTTAAAGCTGGCCAGATTGTCGCTTTAAAGGGTCTGGGCGGATTTCATTTAGCCGTGGACGCCCGCAATTACAGCGCGGTGACACGCCTGCGTGCGCGCAAACAACGTGATGGCAAGCCCTTTGCCGTTATGGTCGCAAGTAGCGCATCAGCCCGCAAGCTTGCGCATCTTAGCCCGGAAGAAGAAACTACTCTCAGCGACCGGGCGCGGCCAGTGGTCATCGCAAAATCAAAGCCGAGCACGCTGAGCCCAGCCATCTCCAATGGCCTGCCAACCCTTGGCCTGATGCTGCCCTACGCGCCCCTGCATGCCCTGTTATTTCACGCAGACGCTGGCATGCCAGAGGGCACCGCCTGGATGGACACACCGCAAGTTCTCGCTTTGGTGATGACCAGCGCGAATATCAGTGGCGATCCCTTGGTCATTGACAATAGCGAGGCACAAACGCGTCTGGCAGGCATCGCAGACATGGTTGTCACGCACGACCGCGATATCCTCATCCGCGCAGATGACAGCGTGGTGCGCGTCATCGATGGCGCGCCGCGGTATCTACGCCGGGCGCGCGGCGCTACGCCAACACCGATTAAGCTCAGCGTGGACATACCATCCACCCTAGCCGTGGGCGGGCATTTGAAAAACACCATTTGCATCACCCGCGGCCAAGACGCTTTTTTAAGCCAGCATATTGGCGACTTAGAGAGCATGTCGACATATGGCTTCTTTAAAGAAACCGTCGCCCATCTCAGCAGCATTTTAGAGGTGAGCCCAACGCGCATTGCCTGCGACATGCATCCAGACTTTATGGCCACGCGCTATGCGCAAGACATGAACCTGCCCGTTATACAAGTTCAACACCATCACGCGCATATCGCTGCGGTTTTAGCCGAATACCAGCTCGATGGACCCTGTTTAGGCCTTGCTCTTGATGGCTTTGGGCTGGGCGAAGAGGGCGAGAGCTGGGGCGGGGAGCTCCTGATTGCGCAAGGGCCCGAATTTCAGCGCTTAGGCTGCCTTATGCCCCTGGCCCAGCCCGGCGGCGATGTCGCCGCGCGCCAGCCTTGGCGCATGGGGGCCGCCGCGCTGCATGCGCTTGGCTGTAATGATCAGATCCCGCGGTATTTCTCAGGCCAAGACGGCGCTGACATGATCGCAGCGATGCTGGAGCGAAAGCTCAATTCTCCCATGACCAGCTCCGCTGGCCGGCTCTTTGATGCAGCTTGCGGGCTCCTTGGCGTTGTTCCAGAGGCGCATTTCGAAGGTGAGGCGCCGATGCACTTAGAAGCCTTGGTGACCAAACCCGAAATCCTAGACAATGGATGGCGTGTGAAGGATGGGGTTCTAGACGTTCGCCCCTTACTGCTTGCGATGACGGACAGTCATCCACAGGAAGGCGCGAACCTCTTCCATGGCACGCTCATTGCCGCGCTGGCTGATTGGATCACCCAAACCATCGATAGAGAAGGCCTTGCGCGCCGTATCGCTCTCTCAGGGGGCTGCTTTCAAAACAAGGTGCTTGCCGAGGGTCTGATTGGCGCGCTGCAGCCGCGCCACATCAAAGCCTATCTGCCGCTTTCCGCGCCTGCCAATGATGGCGGCCTCAGCCTTGGCCAAGCCTGGATTGCTGGCCAGATGTCACTCATTTAAGGGACGTAAAAAAACATGTGCCTCGCCTTACCTGCCGAAATTGTATCCACCGATGGAGAAAACGCTGTCGCGGATGTTGACGGTGTCCAAGTCCCCATCTCCATTGTCTTTGTGCCGGATGTGGTGCCCGGCGATTATGTCGTGGTCCATGTCGGCTACGCCTTAAGCAAAATTGATCAAGCGCAGGCGGCGCAGCAGATCGCCGCCATGCAGTCCCCCGCCATAACGCAAGGAGTTGCATCATGAAATTTGTCGATGAGTTCCGCGAGCCTGCAGCCGCAAAAGCTATTACAGCACAAATCCATGCGGAGGTTGAACCTGGCAGGCGCTATCACTTCATGGAGTTCTGCGGCGGCCACACCCACGCCCTATGCCGCTTCGGTCTGGAAGACCTACTGCCTGACACAATCCGCATGATCCATGGCCCTGGCTGCCCAGTCTGCGTGCTGCCAGTGGGGCGCCTCGATATGGCCATTGAGCTGGCACAGAGCAGGCCAGATATCATCCTCACCACCTATGGCGATATGATGCGCGTCCCGGGCAGTCACGGGCGCACCCTCCTGTCTGCCAAAGCCGCTGGCGGTGATGTGCGGATGGTGTATTCAACGTTGCAAGCCGTTGACCTGGCGAAGGCCAATCCGCAGCGCCAAGTCGTCTTCTTCGCCATTGGTTTTGAGACAACAACGCCGCCAACAGCGGCTGCGATTAAAGCGGCCAGTGACGCGGGACTGAGCAATTTCTCGGTATTTTGCAACCACGTGCTCACCCCTTCCGCCATTGATGCCATCATGACCACTGGCACGGGCGAAACAGGCGCCCGGCTCGATGGCTTTGTCGGCCCCGGCAATGTCTCAACCATCATCGGCGCGGAAGCCTATGAAGATGCCGCCGCGAAATGGACAAAACCGATCGTGATTTCTGGCTTTGAGCCCAATGACTTGCTGCAGTCTATTTTATTG
>JBCCAR010000031.1:0-35550 GCA_039814715.1 Pseudomonadota bacterium | reverse complement strand
CTTAAGTCGTTTCTCCCGCGCAATGGCTGCGCTGATGTCGTTAAATTGCTCAAAATATACAAGCATTCCAACGCTGTACCGCTTTGTAAAGCCGTCCACAGATTTGCTCTTATGCTGATACATACGCTTAACCAGATCACTCCTGACGCCAATATAAAGTGTGCCGCGCGGCTGGCTTGCAAGGATATAAACAAAACCCATGCGGTTAACCCAGAGTAACCATGGGTCCCCCGGTCAAGCCGGAGGACGACGAAGGTGGCCAACTGTTCGCAACGTCCCAAAGGCCGACAAGAAAAGCCGAAATGCCGCCAGGTGTGTAAGACAATAAAAAAGGCCAGCTCCCAAGAGCCAGCCCCTTTTTTATTCAGAGCAATCAGCTGTTTAAGACGCTGATTTCTTATCCACAGCGCTCTCGATGATGGAAAAGTCTGGCTTTTCCTTCGACTTTCCGATGACGGCGCTCACTGGGTCTTGGTCGTATTTAAAGCTCCCATCAACGCGGGCACCCGCTTCGATGGAGAGTGTTTCGTGTTTCACATCGCCGCTTACTTTGGCGGTTTTGTTGAGCTCGACGACCCGGCCATTGATTGAGCCATCGAGCGTCCCGCGCACGATGACGCGGTCGGCGGTCAACGTGCCATTCAGAGCCCCGTGTTCACCAAGTGTAATGGCAGAGGCGCGCACGTCGCCTTCAACGGTGCCATCAAGCTGAATTTCGCCATTGGTTGAGATATTGCCGACAATTTCCACGTCAGAGCCAATGATGGATGGAGCGCTGGAAGCGGGGCGAGCGGGGGTGCTGCGAGCGGGTGTATTAGCCACGGGTTGTTCGTCCTTGGATTTTGAGAACATTTTGAGATGCCTTGATGAATTTTGCAGGGTCGAGGGTCTTGCCATCGAACCAAACTTCGTAATGTACATGTGGGCCGGTAGACCGGCCGGTGCTGCCAGTCTCGCCAAGCTTGGCGCCTATGGTAACGTCTTGTTCTTTTTTAACCACAACTTTCCGCAAATGTCCGTATCTGGTCACAAAGCCGTTGCCATGGTCTATTTCCACAACGCGGCCATACCCGGCTTTATACCCCGCATATGTCACCTTTCCTGCCGCTGTCGCTTTGACAGGGGTGCCATACCAAGCGGCCAAATCGGTACCGGAATGATGAGCCCAGCGCTTGGTAAAAGGATCGCGGCGCTTGCCGTAATTGGAGGAGATGTAGAATTTATCCAATGGCGGCGTCGCGGGAACAGACAAAATGTTTTCGCGCAAGCTTTTCAGCATGGACCAATCCTGCGCTAAGGCGGTTAAGGGATCGTCCTCGTTTGTCTCATCAGTAAGACTGACCAGGGCAATTTCCGGGCCGCCAACGCCGAGCGCGGCGCCTGTTGTCTTGCGGATAAAGCTGTCTGGATTGACGCCAAGATCGGACAGCAGAGATAAAATATCGTCTGTTTCCTGCTGGGCCTTATCAAGTAAGGCGCTCGCAAAGGCGGTTTGGCGCTTTTCAAGCAAGGCAAACACGCTTTCGAAATGAACCTGCGGGTCTCTGTCATCAATACGGCCAAGCCGCAATTGTGCTTCTTTCAGCGCTTTGGGGGATGGATTGTCAAGGACGTCTTGGCCCGCTACCGCATCATCCGTAAGGGTTTCTAAGTTGAGTAGTTCTGGCTCAATAAGGCCATCTTTCAAGATCGTTTGCAGGGCGTTTTGGCGCGCTTCAATGCGGGCGGCGCGCTGTAAAATACGCTCTTCCAGCCCTTCCATGTCATCGCTGAGCGCTTCGACTTGGCCAAACATTTTGTTGAGCGCCATGCGGCTTTGCTGCAGGCGGTCACTTTGGGCGAAATAATCAAAAGTGGACTTGCCGAGCCACAGGCTGAATAAGCACACGCATGTGACTGCGGCCAATTGCATGCCTGTTGTCAGCGTGAAAAAACGAACTTTACCGTCTGTGCGGAAGTAAATCTGATGATTTGGAAAGAGAGATGTGACTTTGTTCAAAACGCGTGCGCGAAGTGAAAGTTGATCAGTCACGTGGTCCGTCTCACTTGTTGAACTTGGCAGCATCATGGTGGGCACACTAAGCTGCGAGAGTTAAAGCTTCCTAACGATACGTCCGCCTTGGGTGTCCTATTCTGGAATGCTGGCAGAAACAATTCGTTTTTTAACTAATTTCGTTTGATCGCCGTTCAATGCCTTTTTGATCGATCATAAAGACTAGGTGGCAGGCCTGCGCGTTGCCTTGCGGCGTCGTTAAACGGCCCTTTTGGCTGTCCAGAAAAGAATCGCTCCAGGCATTTATCAAAAAGTTGCTGGGCTGGTTCGCCCCTTTTTTTCGCGATGTGATAGAACCATCGCGCGCCCACTTCCACATGGCCAATTTCATCTTCGTAGATGATTTGCAGAATATTGGCGCTGGCGTCGTCGCTGTTTTCCCTAAGCCGAGCGATGGTGGGCGGCGATACATCCAGTGCGCGCGCTTCTAAGACCAGTGGCACGACGCTGAGGCGGCCGGCTAGATCGCCGTGCGTGTCTTGAGCGGCTTGCCATAAGCCATCGTGAGCTGGCAGGGCGCCGTAGTGGCTGCCAATATCTTTTAATCGGTCTGCGAGCATCAAAAAGTGGCGCGCTTCATCCGCGCCGACTTTAATCCAATCAAGCGCGAAACCGCGCGGCATATCTGGGCCAAAGCGGCCCGCTGCATCCCAGGCGAGATCGATCGCGTTAAGCTCGATATGCGCAAGCGCGTGCAGCAGCGCGATGCTGGTTTGCGCGCTGCCGCCCTTGCGCCGTTTTGGCATGTCACGCGGCGCGCGCAATTCTGGTTTGCTTGGCCGCGCTGGCCGGTCGGGCAGCGCTATGGCGGCGCCGATGGGCAGGTCTTGATCGATGGCCCGTGCAGCCATCTCTTGGCTCATATGCGCTTTTGCGCGCGCATCGCCAACGCTTAGAACGGCAAGTGCTGCCTCGGTTATGGTGTCAGCCAATCGCTTAGAGCGCTTTAACAGCGTCTAGCACAGCCTCTGCATGGGCTTTGACTTTCACCTTGCGCCATACGTTTTGGATCACGCCATCCTTATCTATCAAAAAGGTCGCGCGCTCGATGCCCATGTATTTTTTGCCGTACATCGCTTTTTCGACCCACACGCCATAGTCTTCAATCATGCCGCCGTCTTCATCGCTCACCAGGTCAACGGTCAGGTCGTGCTTGGCTTTAAACTTGTCATGCTTGGCGACCGTATCTTTCGAGACGCCTAGGATCACTGTATCTAAGGCGTCAAAGTCGGCTTTGTGCTCGCTAAAGGCGATGGCCTCTTTGGTGCAGCCGGGGGTGTCGTCCTTCGGATAGAAATACAGGACCACGTTTTTGCCTTTGAGGTCGCTGAGTTTGATGGTTTTGCCGCCATCACCGGGAAGTTCAAAATCAGCGGCGCTGCTTCCAACGTCAGGCATAAGTCATTTCCTTTTTGATTCTCTTTTGCGTCCAATCTTGGCGTTTAAGGTGTGTCGCTTGGAGGCGGAAGCAAGGTCTGCAAACCATCAAAAATCACATGCCGCGCGGCCTTTAAGGCCCGCGTTGCTGCATCAAAGTCTTCAAAGCCGAGCAACTGCGTGAGTTTGGCCCTTGTCGAGGTGGTGGCATCTTGCGGTTTGATCGTTTGCGGCAGAAGCAATGCCCGCACCGACCGCGCGTCTAAGAGCAGTGCATGTGCCGCCTGAATGTCTCGGCGCTCCGGCTGATCTAAGCAAGCCCACCAGTCCTCCCAGCGGGCCGCGCGGGTAGCGCCAGCACCTTGCTTTAAAAGCAGCCCTTCAACTAAAAAATCTGCATCCCTGAGCCCGCCATCACCGCCCTTAAGCGGCCAAATGCCGCCTTGTTTTGGCGCTGCATTATCAAGCTTAGCGCGCATGTCCCAAAGCGCCATGCGCAGCCTGGTTTCGGGGACAGGCGCCTCCAAAATGCTTGCGCGCACGTCGTCAAAGGCTTGGGCGAGGGGCGCCGGCCCTGCAACAAAGCGCGCTTTGGTAAGGCTCATACGCTCCCACAGCCAAGCGTCGCTTTGATGGTAAGCGCTAAAAGCATCGAGCGAGACAGCGATAATGCCGCTGCGGCCACTGGGCCGAAGGCGCATGTCGACCTCGTAAAGCCGCCCTTCGCCGGTCAGGCTTGTAATACCGGTAATCACGCGCTGGGCTAGCCGCGCATAGTAGGTGCTCACCGGCAGCGCGCGCGGCCCATCGGAGACTGCCGCAGGGCCGGGCGCGCGGTAAAGAAAGGTGAGATCGAGGTCAGACGCAGTCACCAACTCGCCGGCGCCGAAACTCCCAAGCCCAATAATGCCGAATTCGCCACCTGGGATGACGCCATGGCTATAGGCAAATTGCGTTTCTACGTTGCTCATCAGACGTCTTAAAGAGACCTCCGCAATGTCGCCAAAAGCCCGGCGTGTCTCCGCTGGGCTGCACAAGCCTTCAAGCAGGCGCACACCTGCCTGAAAGCGCGCTTCGCTGTTCCAAATGCGCATATAGTCGAGCGCAGTTTCATAGCCGGTCGCGCCTGATAGCGAGATTGCCAGGTCTTGCGCCATACCCGTTTGATCGGGTAGCGGCGCTTGTAGCGGCTCGTTGATCAGCCCTTCAAAGAGAGCGGGCCGCCGGGTTAATTGGCCGCTAAGCTCCGGTGACAGGCCCATGATATTGGCCATTAAGGGGATAAGTGGCCGGTTTGCATCGAGCAGGGAGAATATCTGCACGCCTGCTGGCAGCTGCTCTAAAAAAGCATCGAACACCAACGCAGTCTCGCCTGGGTCCGGGGTTTGCGAGAAGGCGAATAATAGGTCCGGCAACACATCCTTGAGCAGCTGACGGGTGCGCGCGCTGGACAGAGCACGGTAGCGGCCTTCCTCCCAGCGCGCCAGAACGGCTTGCAACTTCTCCGGCAGCGCAGCTGTTTCAATGGCCGTGGGCGTGTTGTTTTGATCGCCAAGAAGGTTGTCGAACTGCTGGGACACGAATGCGCCATGACGCTCAAGTGCGTCAAAGAGCGCCTCCTCATTGCGAAGCCCCAGAAACCCGGCGATGACGGCAACACCCTCGCGGTCTTCAGGCAGGCAATGTGTTTGTTCATCTTGCACCATTTGCAGCCGGTGTTCTGCTGTGCGCAAGAACGCATAGGCGCCGGTAAGACCGTCATAATCGCTTTGGCCCAAATCGCCTGCTTCCATGAGCGCGCGAAGCACATCGCAGGTGGCTTTGATCTGCAAATCAGGCCTGCGCCCGCCCATGATAAGCTGCTGTATTTGCGCGAAAAATTCGATTTCGCGAATCCCGCCATGGCCTAGCTTGACATCATAGCCCGGACCGCAGCGCGCCGTTTCATCATGATTGTGATGCGCATGGACGCGCTGTTTCATGGCATGCACGTCGTCAATGGCAGCAAAATCCAAATGCCGCCGCCAGATAAACGGGCGGATGCGGCTGAGAAAGTCAGCGCTGATGCGGGCGTCGCCTGCGCAGTGGCGCGCTTTGATCATGGCGGCTCGTTCCCAGGTCAGGCCCTTGGTCTGGTAGTAGTTTTCCGCCGCATCCAGTGTCATGACGATGGGCGTGCTACTCGGGTCTGGCCGCAGGCGCAGGTCCACCCGGAACACAAATCCTTCCGCCGTGCGCGCACTGATATGGCCAAACACATTGCGCATGAGCTGAACGGCTGCGCTTTTTTTATCCTTTGGCCCCTCATAGGCGAAGAGCTCTGGATCGTAATAGCAAACCACATCAATATCGCTTGAATAGTTCAGCTCGCGCCCGCCGAGCTTGCCAAGACCAAGCACACCGATGCCGCACTGCGCTGGGTCTGCTGCATCGCAGGGAAGGCGGCCCTTGGCGGTCAATTGGGCCAGCTCATAGCGCATGGCAGCCTGGATTGCTGTGTCGGCCAAATCTGACAATGCGCGCGTTAAGTCGAACAACCCAATCACGCAGCCGCAGTCGCCAATCGCAAGATACAGCATCAGTTTCTGCCTGACCTGGCGCAAAGCGGTGCGCAGGGCTAGCTGGCTGCCGAAGGCTTTGGTGAGCTCCTCCAGCAGCGCATCAATCACGCTTTGCGATGGTGTGTCAGCGACCTCTAACAAAAAATCCGTATGCCGCTCGATCAAAGCGCGCAGAAAGGGGGAGAAGTGCGCTGCAGCTGCCAGCGTCTTTAAAAGGGACGGGCCACCCGCCAGGCCACTGCGCAGCGCGCCAGGCAACTGGGACATGTCTCCATGGCCCGCAAAGATGGCGTTTGGGGCAACTTGCTGTAATGAGGTGCTTTGAATTCCCATGGCCTTTTTGCTATCACAGTCCCGCGCTAAGGCAGATGCTAAACTTCTCTTTTGGTGACACAACGTCGATGCATTTTAGTGCTGAAAGATAGCCTTATTTCATGAGTTTGCGTTCTGTACTGCTGCTGGGTTTGCTTGCCATCGCGTTGGCGGGTGTCGGCCTATATGCTGGCCTGACCCGCAGCGGCGGCGTTGGGCTGCCTGGCGGTAAAATCGCTATAGAACAAAGCCTTGCACCTTATGTGAAGGCTGGAAGCGTTGCGGTGTCCCAGCCGCGCGCGGCGTATATGGACGATGGCGAGGGTGTTATCCTAACCCTGCGCTCGGCCCGCTTTGAGCTCGCAAGTGCCCCTATTCAAGTAGAGCTGCAGCGCATCCGCGCGCGCATTGATGCACAGCGTTTAAGCGTTGGCGCGATTCGCATTCATGACGTCACAATTGGAAAAGCAGCGATAACGCATAGCTTAGCTGAAAGCGCAGCGCCGCAAGACCCGATAAATCCGCAGTCGGTCTTTGCAGACATTGCGTCCGGCTACGATATGGCCTTTAGCGATATCCATTTAGAGCGCCTGGCTGCGTTGGATGTCAAGCAGCTGATTGTTCAGATCGTCGATGAAAAGCAACCTGTGGCTCAGGGGCAAGGCAAACTCATTCTCCGGCCAGCAGGCGAGGCGGTGCAGCTCAATGCAGACTTAGAGTGGTCTATTGAACACTATGTATCGGGCATGGTGGCTTCTAAATTCTTTGCTGTTGCGGGGCCGCAGCGACCGCTCGATTTGGTGGTCTCAGCGTCTAGTGAGGCGCTGGCGCGTCAATCTGAAACAAATGGCGCAGACGCTGAATCTGTCGCGCTAAAAGCAGAGCTAGTGGCTGGACAAGACAGCGCGGCGCGCCTTCGCCTTGATGTGAACGCCGGTGCCGCAACCCTTCTGCCAGGGTCGTTATATAAAGACGGCGCAACCTTTGGCGCCGCCGCGGTCAGCGCGGTCTATGACGTGCCAAGCGATCAGCTGACAGTGAAAGTCAAACAGCTTGAGCTCGATGATACGACCTTTACGGCGCAGGCTGCGCTCACCAACCTGTCATCGCCAGACATTGCTCTGACGGCTGATGGCCAATTCAGCGACATGCGTGTTGCGACGTTGAAAGCCTTTTGGCCCCGCGGTCTGGGTGAAGGTGGGCGCAAATGGGTCACAGAAAATATTGATGAAGGTCTATTGCTGGCCCCGACCTTGCGCGCCAAAGCACCTTTATCTGACTTAATCGACGATAGTGCGCCCGCTGATGCGCTGGAAATACGCTTTGACTTAAAAGATGCGCTGGCACACTACCGCCGTCCCATGCCGCCGCTGATTGGCGGTGCAGCCAGCGCGGTGATGACCTTAGATAATATGCGCTTTGATATCGCCAGCGGTACTGTTGGCGATGTGGATGTGGCAGGCTCGACTGTTTTTCTAACTTCCTTTCGCAACAGTCCGCAGCGCGCGGAGATCAACCTGCGGGTGGATGGTGACGCTGGAAAGCTGGCCACTGTGCTTGATAGCGAGCCGCTTGAATATTTCACCACCTACGGGCTTGCGCCCACAGCGCTTGCTGGGCCGATCACTGGCCGGTCCTTGCTATCGCTGCCATTGCTGCGGGATCTGCCGATTGATGATGTTCGCATTTCCGCCCGCCTTGACGCCAATCAGCTGCAATTTCGCGATGTGTTGGAGGGTGTTGACGCCGCGCTCAAGCGCATTGTTCTAGAGCTGACCCAGGATGGCATGAAGCTGCGCGGCGACTATGCGCTCGATGGGCTCGATGGGGCGATCCGCTGGGAAGAGGACTTCCGCGGGGTTGTCTCCGCGCCCACGCAGGTCCAGTTGTCGGGCAAAATTGCGCCCGAGGGCTTGCCGCGCTGGCTGCCTGGCGCGGCAGATGTCTTGTTCGGCACGGTCTTTTATGACGCTCAAATCGGTGGGCGCGGCAGCGCGATTGCAAGCGCTGAAGTAACCGCTGATCTAACAGCTGCGGTGATCAATATTCCCGAACTTGGCTATGACAAACCCACCGGTGTTGCTGCTGAGCTCTATGCTGCAATGAAATCCGAAGGTGATGCTATCGCTTTTGATGCCCTTACGCTCAATGGCCCTGATATGCTGGTGATCGCCGATGGGCGCTATAATGATACAGCGCGCCGCGCCTCTATAGTGGCACAAACCGTTGAAATTGGCGAAACCAAAGGCTCCCTATCGCTATCTGGCCAAGGCGGCGCTTGGCTGCTAGCAGGCCTGTTGGACACGCTTGATGTGCGGCCGATCTTAGACCTCTTTTGGTCAGGCGGGCTGGCGCCTCCCGCTGGTGAGGCAGCTGACGCTTCTAGTGATACGATCCTCTCGGTCTCCATAGACGCCAAGACGATCCTGCTCGACAACGACCAAGTGGCTGGCCAAACCCGGTTCTTAGGCAGCATTCAAGGGGACCATATTCGCCAGCTGAATGTCTTTGGCCAAGGCCCAGAAGATGCGCCCTTCACGCTCACCATTGAACCCATTGAGCTTGGCCGCCGCTTGGTCCTCGCTGCCCAGGAGGCTGGCCCGCTCGCAAGTGGCCTTGGTATGCTTAAGACGGCCGAGGGCGGCCAGCTTACTGTTCAGGCAACCAGCTTTGAGCGCGGCGAGGAGTTTGGTCTCGCCGGTATTTTGGAAATGACAGATATCCGACTGACCGAGGCCCCCGTGCTGGCGAAGCTGCTCGGGCTTGGCTCCCTGAGCGGTGTGGCGGACCTGGCGCGTGACCGCGGCATTAACTTCACGGATGTGGAAGTGCCATTTGAACTGAAAAACGGCATCGTGCGCGTAACCAATGCGTCGGCTTATGGTCCCGCGATGGGTTTAACGGCGGATGGGGAATTTCTAGATTCGCTTGAAAAAGCCGACATCCGCGGCGTGATCGTACCCTCATACACAATCAACTCCGCACTTGGGAAAGTCCCTCTGCTTGGCAATTTGATCATAGGCGGAGAAAATACCGGTCTGTTTGGGATCAACTACAAGATCACTGGCGCGCTCGATGATCCCGAGCTGGATGTCAATCCCGCCTCTGTGCTCACGCCAGGTTTTTTGCGCGGCATCTTTGGCCGCCAACGCGGCCGCTTGGGCGAAGTTCAAACCGAACCTCTGTCACCAACAGCTGAAGCCGGCGGGCTTTAGCCTGCCAATGTCACAAGTCCATGGCGTTTTTTGCCTGCAGAGAGCTTGATACGCCCATCACTTAGGTCAGCTTGGGACAGCAAGGCGTCTTCAGCGATGATGGCCGCGTCATTGAGTTTTGCGCCGCCTTGCCGGATGAGCCGGCGTGCTTCGCCTTTTGACTTGGCAAGGCCTAAGGCAACAAAGCCATCAACAACGAGTGTTCCATCTGCCAATTCCGCCGTTGGTAAGTCATCGCCTGTACTGCCTTGCTCAAACACTTTGCGCGCGGTGTTTGCCGCAGCAACTGCCGCGTCTTCACCGCGGCATAAGGCAGTCGCAGCATGGGCCAAAGCTTTTTTGGCTTCATTGATCTCTTGGCCTTCCAGCGCTTCTAGCTTTGCAATGTCGTCAAGCGGCAGGTCGGTGAAGAGCTTTAAGAAACGGCCGACATCGCCGTCCTGCGTGTTGCGCCAGAATTGCCAATAGTCATAAGCGGGCAATGCATCTTCATTGAGCCAGACGGCGCCATTGGCGGTTTTGCCCATCTTTGAGCCGTCGGACATGGTAATGAGCGGCGTGGTGAGGCCGTAAGCGCTGCCGCTATCGACCCGGCGCACCAGTTCCATCCCGTTAACAATATTGCCCCATTGGTCGCTGCCGCCCATCTGCAAGGTGCAGCCATGGCGCCGATAGAGTTCTAAGAAGTCGTAGCCCTGCAAGATCATGTAGTTAAATTCAAGAAAGCTGAGCGGCTGCTCGCGGTCCAGCCGCAACTTCACGCTATCAAAACTCAGCATCCGGTTGACGCTGAAATGGCGCCCGATGTCGCGCAGAAAGGGTATGTACTCCAGCGTCGACAGCCAATCATCATTGTTGACCATGATGGCATCGGTCGGCCCATCGCCAAACGTAATGAAGCGCTCAAACACGCTTTGGATGCCTGCAATATTGGCCGCGATGTCCTCATCGCTCAAGATTTTCCGGCTTTCATCCTTGCCGGTTGGGTCGCCGACTTTTGTTGTGCCTCCGCCCATGAGAACAATGGGTTTGTGCCCTGTTTGCTGCAAGCGCCGCAGCATCATGATTTGCACGAGAGAGCCCACGTGCAGGGAGGGCGCGGTTGCATCAAAGCCGATGTAAGCGGTGATTGGGCTGCTGGCCGCAACGTCATCCAGCCCCGCCTGGTCGGTTGCCTGGTGGATGTAGCCGCGGCTATCCAGCACCGTCAGCAATTCTGATTTCAGCCCGGCGCCTTGCATCGCTTGGCCCTTTCATGCTCTGTCATACGTGTGAATGGCGCGGTAGCTAGCATAGGGCTTAATGAATGGATAGTGGGGATCGCTTTGTCGCCCTGGGTTTAATGAGTGGGACCTCCATGGATGGGATCGATATTGCCGCGATCACCACCGATGGGACGCGCGTTTTAGAGCGTCATGGCGGACAGGTGTTTGACTATAGCTCAAGCACCCGCAGTGCCTTAGAGGCTGGCCTGCAAACGGCGTGGACTGCCGCAAAGAAAACGCCCGCGCTTGATGGGCTAGGCCAGCAAATCACGCGCCTCCATAGTGATGCCGTGGCAGCCTTTTTACAGGCGAACCCAGGGCTTGAGCCAGACTTGATTGGCTTTCATGGCCATACCGTGCTGCATCAACCCCATAGGCAATTGACTTGGCAGATTGGCGATGGGCAGCTTTTGGCAAATATGACTGGTCTGCCCGTCGTCTGGGATATGCGCAGCAATGATGTCGCGAAAGGCGGGGAAGGCGCGCCGCTGGCCTGCGCTTATCATGCGGCGGTTGCAGCAGATTTAGAGCGCCCAATCGCGGTTCTAAACCTGGGCGGTGTCGCGAATATCACTTGGATTGGGGCTGATGGTACCATGCTTGCCATGGATTGCGGGCCAGCCAATGCGCTCATGGATATGTGGGTCGCTCAGCATGATAAAGGACGTTTTGATGGCGGCGGCCGCGCCGCCGCTGCCGGCGCCGTGCGCGCCGATATTGTCGCCACCATGGCGGACAATCCATTTTTTGACCAAGCGCCCCCCAAGTCTTTAGACCGGCTGGATTTTGACTTAGGCCCGGTGCGCGGCCTTCCCTACGCGGATGGCCTAGCGACCTTAGCGGCTTTTACCGCCGAAAGTGTGTGGATGGCGCAAACGCACTTTCCTGCGCCTGCTGCGCGCTGGCTTGTCACCGGCGGCGGGCGCCATAACCCCACGTTGATGGGCCTCATAGCAAAGCGGCTCAGCGCGCCCGTTGCCCCCATTGAAACAGCCGGGTTTGATGGCGACTTGCTTGAAGCAGAAGCTTTTGCGTTTTTAGCCGCCCGCGCAAAACTGGGGCTGCCGCTCAGCTATCCTGGCACCACAGGGGTGCCAGAGCCGATGACTGGCGGCGTGCTCTCTCTGCCCGCTTAAAGCGTGCCTTCCTTGGTGCGCATGTCCAGATATTTATCAATTGAGCCCACCAACTGAGGCAGGTGGCTCTCAAAGAAGTGGTCTGCGCCATCGATGATGTCGTGCGTAATGGTGATAGATTTTTGCGTTTTCAGCTTTGCCACCAGCTTTTCAACCGATACCGGCGCAACAATATCGTCGGCGTTGCCTTGCACGACCAGTCCGGAAGACGGGCAGGGCGCCAAGAAAGAGAAGTCATACATATTGGCGGGCGGAGCGACGGAGAGAAAACCTTTGATCTCCGGGCGCCGCATGAGCAGCTGCATGCCAATCCAGGCGCCAAAGGAAAAGCCCGCCACCCAGCAAGTAGAGGCGTTTTGATTAAAGGTCTGCATCCAATCAAGGGCAGAGGCGGCATCTGAGAGTTCGCCTGCGCCATTGTCAAAGCTGCCTTCCGAGCGGCCAACACCGCGAAAATTAAAGCGCAAGACCGCAAAGCCGCGGCGCACAAAAATATGAAACAGCTGGTAGACGACTTTATTGTTCATTGTGCCCCCACCTTGCGGATGTGGGTGCAAAATCAAAGCAAGAGGGGCGTTGGCGGTTTTGCCGGGCTGGTAACGCCCTTCTAAGCGGCCGTCTGGGCCGTTCATAATAATATCAGGCATGCACTGGTTCCGGTGGTGGTCAACAAGGAGACTGTCTGCTCTGCGCACATCAGAAAAATTTGGCCTGCGCAAGAACACTGCTATATAGCCCGCCATAGCGATGGCGCAAGCAGACGTTGCGCAAGGCCAAGCGAAGTGACCAAAGACCTATTATATTTAGATTACGCGGCGACCACGCCGCTTGCGCCGTCAGCCCGCGCTGCCATGGAGCGTGGATTTGATATGTTGGGCAATCCCTCCAGCATTCACCGCGCTGGCCGCGCTGCGCGCGATGCGATCAATGCCGTGCGATTAGACCTAGCAAATCACTTCGGCGTGACCCAAGGCCAAGTGATCTTCACCAGCGGTGGTACGGAAGCAAATGCGCTTGCGTTACACCAAGTGCAGCAAGAGCGCCGCTTTGCCAGCGCCATTGAACATGAAGCTGTCCTCGCTTGGGTACCGGAGGCGAATCATCTGCCGGTCACTCCGAATGGCGTCCTTGATTTGGAAGCTGCTGAGGCAAAGCTTTCTGAAGCCGAGCCGGGGCTCGTGAGCCTGATGGCGGCGAACAACGCCACTGGCGCGCGCCAGCCTGTCGAGGCTGCTGCCAAACTTGCGGCAGCCCACGGCCATTTGGTGCATTGCGACGCGGTTCAAGCCTTTGGCAAAATCCCGCTGGATTTGGCTGCCCTTGGCGCTGATTTTCTGACGGTTTCCGCCCATAAAATCGGTGGACCCAAGGGCATCGGTGCACTGATTGTCAAAGATGGCTTTCCCTTGCAAAGCCTGCTGCGCGGCGGCGGGCAGGAGCGTCGGCGCCGGCCAGGGACTGAAAACCTGATCGGTATTTTGGGACTTGGCGGTGCCTTGGAGACGATCGAGCGCTATGGTGATATGGCGCAGTTTCTACCCTTAATGGAGCAAGTGATTGCGCATGTGGGGCTGCAAAATGTGGCGGCATACGGCGCTGAACGGTTCCCGCATATTCTGTCCATCCAAATGCCGGGCATCAAAAACCAACTGCAGCTTATGCGCTTTGATTTAGACGGTATTTGCGTCTCTGCAGGGTCCGCGTGCTCATCAGGGAAAGTGGCGGGCAATCATGTGCTGGAAGCGATGGGATATGGTGACCGCAGTGAAGAGTTCATTCGTGTGAGTTTCGGGCCTGAGACGACGCAAGGCGATGTCGCGCGCTTTTTAGCAGCCTGGGATAAAATCCAAAACAGCGCGAAGGCAGCAGCCTGATGCGCGTCGGTAACGCCATTTACATGGACTACCAATCCACCACGCCGCTGGATCCAGCCGCGCGGGAGGTCATGTTGCCTTTCATTGGCAATATGTTTGGCAATCCTCATTCCTCCTCTCACCGATTCGGCTGGGAGGCGGAAGCGGCGGTGGATGTGGCCCGCGGGCATGTTGCGCGCTTGCTCGATGTTGATCCAGCGCAGGTGTTTTTCACGTCCGGCGCCACTGAATCCAACAACATGGCGATCAAAGGCTTGGCGCTTGGCCGGCAAGACACGCCAGGCCGGATAATCACAGTCGCCACGGAACACAGCTGCGTGCTCGAATCGGCCTTAGCCAGCGCCGCTTTCGGCCACGAGCCTGTGATATTGCCGGTCCAGCCAAATGGATTGCTCGATTTGGATGTGCTGGAAGCCGCTTTAACAGACGATACGGTCCTCGTCTCGGTGATGGCGGTGAACAATGAAATCGGCGTCATTCAACCGCTTGAAGAGATTGCAGCGCTGGCGAAAGCGCGCGGCATAGCCTTGCACTGTGACGCCGCCCAGGCTTTTGGGAAACTGCCAGTGGAAACATTGGCGGCGCAGTGTGATTTGATAAGCCTGTCCGGCCATAAAATTTACGGCCCGAAAGGGATTGGCGCGCTGTATGTCAAAGCCGACATCCAGCGCAAACTTGCGCCGCATATGAGCGGCGGCGGTCAAGAAGGGCATCTGCGTTCTGGTACATTAGCGCCGGCACTGTGCGCAGGCTTTGGCAAGGCTGCAGAGGTGGCCGCGCAAGGCTTGGAACAGGAGATGGCACGCGCCCGGCGACACTTTACGCAGCTCATGGACGGGCTAGAAGCCATGGATGGCACGTTCCATTTAAATGGCTGCGAAGATCAGAGGCTGAAATCCAACATCAATGTGAGTTTTGAAGGCACGGACAGCGCCCGCCTTATGGCGAACTTGCGGCGCCTGGCGGTCTCTTCCGGCGCAGCATGCGCGTCGGCAAAGGAGGGCCCCTCTTATGTGCTCGAAGCGCTCGGCGTGCCGCCTGGCCTGGCAGAAGCGAGCCTGCGCATTGGCACCGGGCGCTTTACCGATGATGCGCAAGTTGCTGACGCGCTTAGCTATATTGAAGATGCGCTCGCAAAATCGCGCAAACGCACATGGTCAAAATAACGTTCGTTGAACAAGGCCAGCGCGCTGTTAGCGTTGAGGCGAAACCCGGCGAGCGCCTTCTTGATGTGGCGCAGGGGGCAGGCGTGACGATGGAAGGGGCCTGCGAAGGTGTGATGGCTTGCTCTACCTGCCATGTGATCCTGAGCGAGGATGATTTTGAGCGCTTTCCTGAACCGCGGGAGGAAGAAGATGACCTGCTCGATATCACCTTTGGCGCCGTCCCCACATCGCGGCTAGCCTGTCAGTTAACGCTGCAAGAAGCCCATGACGGACTGGTAGTGACACTGCCTAGCCAGACACGCTCTCTCCTGTTTTAAATGTCATGGGCAATAGCGCGGATTACATTGCCTATCTCATCGACACTCTGGAACCGCTTGGCTTTATCCAATCCAGAGCGATGTTTGGCGGGCATGGGCTATATTTTGATGGGCGTATGTTCGCGCTCGTTGCAGATGACACCCTCTATCTCAAAGTCGATGATCAAAATAGGGCTGCCTTTGAAGCCGAAGGTCTCGACCCTTTTCGCTATCCCAAAAAGGACGGTGAGCAGGCGGTGATGGCGTATTATCAAGCGCCTTCAGCCGCGCTGGACGACACGGATATCCTTCTCGATTGGGCCCGGCTCGGCATAGAGGCATCCATGCGCGCGCCGGCAAAGAAAAAGAAACGTAAATCTCCCTGATTGCGCTGCGCACTCGCAAGCTTATATCGTGTACCTTCACCTTTTTGTGCAGGAGCCTTCTATGCTGGACGCGCAGCTGACGCCGCAGCCGATTTATCTTAAAGACTACACCGCCCCGATCTTTACAGCCGAGCATATCGCGCTGGATTTTCAGCTGGATGCTCAAGCAACGCAGGTGACCAGCCGTGTGCGCTATAAAAGGGCAAACAGCGGCCCCGCCACTTTGGTGTTACATGGCTCTCACCAGGTGTTCAGATGGGCAAAGCTGGACGGGGATGCACTTGCGGCTGACCGGTATGTACTGGGCGATGAAACGCTTGAGATTTTTGATGTGCCAGACGCCTTTGAGCTGGAAATCTGCTCCACCAACAGCCCAGTAGACAATACGGCTCTCACAGGGCTCTACATTTCTGGCGGAAATTACTGCACGCAATGCGAGGCCGAAGGCTTTCGCCGCATCACCTATTTCCTCGATCGCCCGGATGTGATGGCGACCTATGAAGTCATGATCACAGGCAGTCAGAATGATTGCCCTATCATGCTCTCTAACGGCAATCCGGTTGGGGAAGGCACCATAGAAGGCGGGCGCCACTGGGCCAAATGGGAGGACCCATTTCCAAAGCCGAGCTATTTGTTCGCCCTCGTTGCTGGCAAGCTAGAGGCGGTTACCGATACCTACAAAACGGTTTCCGGCCGCGATGTGACGCTGAATATTTACGTCCGCGCGGAAGACTTGGGCAAATGCGACCATGCGATGCTCGCGCTGAAAAATTCGATGAAGTGGGATGAAGAGACCTACGGGCTGGAATACGATCTTGATCTCTACAACATCGTCGCGGTCAGTGATTTCAATATGGGCGCGATGGAAAACAAAGGCCTCAACGTCTTTAACACGCGCTACGTGCTCGCCAATAAAGAGACGGCGACTGACCTAGACTTCGATCTTGTGGAAGGCGTGATCGCGCATGAATACTTCCACAACTGGACCGGCAACCGCGTCACCTGCCGTGATTGGTTCCAGCTCTCGCTTAAAGAAGGCCTGACGGTCTACCGCGACCAAGAGTTCTCTGCCGATATGGGCAGTCGCGGCCTGAAACGCATCGACGATGTGCGCGCTTTAAGAGGCGGCCAATTTCCTGAAGATGCCGGGCCCATGGCCCATCCCGTGCGCCCAGATAGCTATATGGAAATCAACAACTTCTATACGGCCACCGTCTATAACAAAGGCGCGGAAGTTGTGCGGATGTATGAGGCTTTGCTTGGCAAAGATGGCTTCCGCAAAGGCATGGACCTCTATTTTCAGCGCCACGATGGCCAGGCTGTCACCTGCGATGATTTCCGCGCGGCGATGGCTGATGCCAATGGGGCGGACTTAGAGCAGTTCGGCTTGTGGTACAGCCAAGCTGGCACTCCTGTTGTCACGGCCAGTTGGCAATATGATAGCGTAAGCGAAACACTCTCACTGACGTTGACGCAGGATACGCCTGACACGCCGGGGCAGACGCACAAGCAGCCGATGGTAATCCCTGTGCGGACGGCCTTAATCGGTGCGGCTGGCGCATCCATAGAGTTTGCCTTGGAAGGCGAACAGGCTGCAGAGCATAGTCTGGTGCTTGATCAAGCCGAGAAGACCTTTGTACTCAGTGGTGTGAAAGAGGCGCCGATCCCATCGCTCCTGCGCGCCTTCTCAGCGCCCGTAACGCTGAAGACAGTGCATAGCGATACCGACAAGATATTCCTTGCTTCCCACGATAGTGACGATTTTAATCGCTGGGAGGCGATGCAGTCGCTCGCAACGGACATCATTTTGGCGCGGGCAGGTGCGGCAGTGCCGACAGCGGCAGGAACTGATGCTTCTCCGCTAATCACTGTCATGAAAAACGCGCTAGGCAGCGATGTGCTTGACCCAGCCTTTCAGGCCGAGATGTGCCTGCTCCCCACCGACACAGTGCTTATGGAGCAGCTAGCAACCTATGACCCGCAAGCAATCATTGCCGCGCGTGAAGCGATTCGCTTGGAGATTGCTGACGCGCTGGCAGAGCAATGGACGGACATCTATCACACGATGGCCGCGGGCGCTGATGGTCTGAGCCGCGCGGCCCGCAGCGCGCGGCGCCTTAAAAATGTGGCGCTTGGCTACCGCATGGCCGGTGCGCCGCTTGACGTTGTGGCAGACTGCTATCTGCAGTTTACCGATGCCGCGACCATGACGGACGGCTTGGCCGCTCTGGGGCAGTTAGGCAATACGGACACTTTAGAGCGCAAACAAGCGCTTGAGGCCTTCTATGACACATGGAAGAACGACGCTTTGGTGCTGGATAAGTGGTTCTCCATTCAATCTGGCTCCCTGCGCGGCGATGTCCTCAATCAGGTTATGATGCTGACCCAGCATGCTGATTTTACACCTAAGAATCCGAACCGTTTCCGCTCGGTTGTGGGCGCTTATGCGTTTGCTAATCCCAAAGGCTTTCACCGCCGCGACGGCGCGGGCTACCGGTTTTTGGCCGATCAAATCATCGCCATTGATGCCAGTAACCCACAGCTGGCGGCGCGCATGATTGCGCCGCTGGGCAAATGGCGCCGGCTTGAGCAGCCCTATGCCGCTGAGATGAAGGCCCAGCTGGAGCGCGTTGCCGGTCATGATGGTTTGTCAAAAGACAGTACAGAAATTGCGACAAAATCGCTGGCTTAGTACGTAACACCGAATGTGAGGCGAAGGCCTGAGCTCGACGGGCTATCACCGCCTAGCTTTTCGCGGTATTCAAGTCTTAAATCGAGCGCGCGGGCGGGATCGGTGATCTCCGGCCCGCCGGGCCAAAGCCGCAGCCATACGCCTGCTGCGGCTTCATAGAGGTCCGTGGTGCGCCCGCCAGCATCCTCATAGCTGCCCGATAGACCTATGAAGGGAATGACGCTCAGGCTTGAGCGGGCGAGCGGCTGCGTCCCCATGCCCACCCGCGCATCGGCTAGGACTTGAATGTCAGGGTCCGCAGGGTCAATGAGGGCTGCATCCACATAGCCCGACCAGTGCAGCCACCAGTCTTCGCCCGGCTCAGGCTCATAGCCGCGGCCTGCGGAATAGGACGTGCGCAAAAGCCAATCGCTGCGGGCGTCGTCCCCGATGGCGATCAAGCGTTCCGCGCCGGCAATCAAGTTCAGAGTCTGAAATGGCCGCACTTGCATGCCAATTCCTGCCTGGGTGGTGCGTCCGTCGGGCGAGAGGCTCTCGGGCTCATAGGCCCATAGCACGCGGCTGGTCAGGCTGAGCCCATGCAAGCTTGCCCTGCCGTTGAAGGGCAATTGATAAGTGGCGCCCAGGCCCGATTGGCTTTGTGCTAGTGATGGGCCAAAGGCTGCGTCATTGATTTGCCGACTATTCTCGCGCCAGACGGTATAGGCCGATAGGCGCAGTGGCCGCGATAGCTGGCTGAGTTCGCGCGCAATACTTGGCTGGACCCGTCCAAACGCGGACGCTGTTTCAAAGGCTGTTCTGGCAGAGGCGTAGTTTCCGCGCGCCTTTTCCAAATACCCAATTTGGCTGTGCACGCTGGGTTGCTCAGGCGCTTGGGCAATGCTGCGTGCAAAATAGGAGAGAGCCTGGGCCGCATCGCCCCGGGCCAAGGCTTCATATCCAGCCGCATTGAGCGCAAAGGTCTGGTTTGAGGGCCTTGCTGCGGCGGGGGCTATGTGCGCCGCCTGCTTGGCAAAGTGCGCGTCGTCATATGATGCCGGCTTCTTTGGCCGGCGTTTGGGGCCAGGGAGAAAAGCCAGTTGCCAGCGATCTATCCTAGACGCGCGCGCATCAGCAGACCGTATCGGCTGGCTTTCCTGCCGCCGTGTTGGTGCAAGGTCAAAGCTGTCGAGCACGGCAAAGGCCGTGTCGATAAAAACCGAGTTTTTCGCTGCTGCCTGCAGCTTGCTTGGTTGAAACGTGACCGGCAAAGGCGCTGGCTGCGTCGGAAGAGTTGGCGGCTGATACGCAATTTGGCGCGCGCCAAGCCTTTGCCGCGCAACTGGCTGAACTTCTGCAAAGACAGGCTTTGCAACACCGAAAGAACCCTCTGGCGCCCGGTCTGCGACGCCAAGCACGCCGCCAGCGACGATAAAGACGCACAATCCCCCAGCAAACGCTTTGAGAGGCCCCATCAGCGGCTCCCTGGAAGCTTGACAGGAACGCTGGCCGTGGGAATTTGATGATGGGTCTTAAACCAGACTTTTTGTCCGCGCGTTTTGCGCGATGTGCGGAACAGGCGCGCCGCCCGAAGCGCAGCAAAGAAATTGATCCAGTTGCCAACCACAATGCGCACAGGGCTGATGAGCGCTTGCCAGAGCCCGTAGGAGCGATAGACGAAGGTGAAGCGCTGCAGTAGCCGATTGATGAGGAAAACCAAGTTGGCCACGAGCAGCCCTGATACGATGCCGCCTGGCGGGACGATATAGTCAAACAGCGCTTCTGGCGTAAACTCAAACGCCCAAACAATGACAAAGAAGCATGCCAAAAGGACATAGGCCGCAACGGCGGAGAAGGCTGTCAGAAGCGCTTTGCGGTCACGCCAAAGCATATACCGGGCTGCCCAATTGCCGCGCCACCCGCGCACCGTCCAGTTCTCCAGAGCAATGCCGAGCAGCCAGCGCCCCTTTTGGCGGATGGCCGTTCTAACAGTATTTGGGAAATACTCCTGGGTCGCGACATAGCTGGCGACGCCTTTTTGGCTCGGCAAACGCACGAAAATCGCGCGAAAGCCCATGTCGGCTAAGTCGAGGGCAATGTCGTAGTCTTCTGTCACGGACTCAGCATTGAAAGGCGCGCCGCCACGGCGCTTGGCGAGCGCTTTGAGGGCGCGCGCGCTGAATGCGCAGCCTACACCGGCGCACGGCAGCGGCGCGCCCAGCGCTTCTCGCACAACAAGGTCTTTGGTGTGGCTTTCGGCAAATTCATCAAGATAATGGCCCCCAACCAGGTCCGTTAAGGGGCGCGCGAGCGGGGTAACGGGCAGCTGGATAATGTCCGCTTTCGCGATGAGGTGATTGAATACGACCAGCTCGCTGGGATGAATAATGTCCTCTGCGTCATGCAGGATGAAGCCTTGCACATGTTCTTGCGCGGCCCACGCATCGTCTTGTGTAATGGTGTGATAGAGGCTGTTTAAGCAATCCGCCTTGCTGGTCGGGCCGGGCACGTCATGCGTAACGATGCGGATGCGGTGCGCGCAGTCGCCATTGCGGGCGCATAGGGCTTCAATGGCGCTGCGTGTTGCTGGATCGTTGGCATACACCCCCACAAAAATGCGGTAGTTATCATAGCGTATAGACCTCACCGCCCGCTCAAGCATCTGCGCAATGACAGCTTGTTCATCCCAAGCTGGGACGCAAATAGCAAAGGCTTGTTGCGGTGCGCGCAGCGCGCGCATGGATTGGGCGCTTGCTTGCTTATATTTCGGCTTTATCACGACGGCGCGATACAGGCGCTGGAAAACGTAAACGCAGTCAACAAAGAGATCGTCGAGCGCGTTGACGAAAATAAGCAAGACAACCGCGTTAAACCCCAGCAGGTATAACAGAAGGATTATGGATTCTATCGAAAGTTGCTGATCTGCAACCATAGGATGTTTTTTGCTTTGTTTAGAACCGTTTAAACAAGCAAGCTAACACAGAACCTGAGGTTGAGCTATCGTTCGCAGGACGTGTAAACTGCGACACTTTGGCAGCAAGTGCCTAGCCGCGCCTGCGCCGCAAGCGGGCCATGAGAGCCAAGCCAGGCCCAAGAAGTAACAGTGATCCTGGAATAGGAATAACAATATCATCGCGCACGATGATCAGACCTTCAGATGAGGCGATCAAGTCGCCGTAGGTGAAGCGCAAGATGATGTCGTATTGGCCCGCTTCATCAAAACTAATCGTGCCAGGCGACAGCGGACTGTCCTGCGTTCCAAGGCCGGTTGCCAGTGCAATTTCTAAGCCTGCGTCAATGAGCATCCACTCAATGTCGAATTGATCGACCCCGATGTTGAAGATGGAGTCTGCGCCATTGAGCGCAAACTCATCGTTCACCAGAACGTCGTATGGGCCGCCAGCGTCAGGCAACAAGATAACCTCGCCGCCTGCGGTCTCACCGCCAGCTGTTTCGCCACCAGCAGTCTCTCCGCCCGCTGTTTCGCCACCAGCCGTCTCACCGCCAGCCGTTTCGCCGCCCGCGGTCTCTCCGCCGGCCGTTTCGCCACCGGCAGTCTCTCCGCCAGCTGTTTCGCCGCCCGCGGTCTCTCCACCGGCCGTTTCGCCACCGGCAGTCTCTCCGCCAGCTGTTTCGCCGCCCGCGGTCTCTCCACCAGCTGTTTCCCCGCCAGCCGTTTCGCCACCAGCCGTCTCACCGCCTGCGGTCTCTCCGCCGGCTGTTTCGCCACCGGCAGTCTCACCGCCAGCTGTTTCCCCGCCAGCTGTCTCTCCGCCGGCCGTTTCGCCACCGGCAGTCTCTCCGCCAGCCGTTTCGCCACCAGCCGTCTCACCGCCAGCCGTTTCGCCACCAGCCGTCTCACCGCCAGCCGTCTCTTCGCCCGGAGCCGCTGCACCGCCGAGGCCGCCGCCGCCGGTTGGGCCGCCGCCTAAATTGCCGCCGGTGGAGGCGCCGGTTTGTGAACTCAGGTTGGCGGCGACTTGTTGCGGTAGGTTGAAGGCTGCCGCGAAAAACGTGCCTGAAGAGGGCTGAATGTCGCCTGGAAGGAAGCCAGCGGCTGGCGCCGTTGACCCAAGAAGCTGCGCGATACGTTCGGCGAGGCGTTCGGCAAGTGGTTCTGGATCACTTTCGCCAACAATGGCTGCGCCAATGATCGTTCCGCCTTCTGGCGGCGCTGCAAAATCAAGCAACAAGGCGCCATTGCCTGTGACGAAAGCGCGGGCGGCATAGGTGTAAGCATTGCGTTCGCCCGTGCCCAATACCGTATTTCTGTCCAGCGTTTGGCCTGTTGGCGGCAGATCGGTGTAGACCGCGCCTTGCATCATTAGGGTCCGCAACGTCGCCAGATCATTGGGAACCTGGAGCATGTCTTCAAGGCGCGGATCAACGGCGCTGAAGCTCTCCAGGCCGCCAAGAAAGGCAATAGATCCGCCCGATAGGCGTGCCCAGGTCATGGGGTCCATAGTGCGCAAATCACGCAGCCGCGTGGGCGCGCCATTGATCACGACGCTATTGCCCAGAGGGGAGGCCGTGCCCGCGCTTGGCGCCACGAGCATCATCACGCGGTAGTAGGTGCTGGGCAGCACAAAGCGCAGGCCTTCGACCCGGCTTAAAAAGTCCCGTACCATCGGTGTTTGTGCTGCGTTTGTGCCGCTTGCTGCGTTGCTGCCAATAATAACCGGCGAGCCGCTACCGGCCCGGGTCATGCTGCTGGAGGGGGCTGTGTCTGGCTTGCCAAAGTCCCACCCTGCTTCGGGTTCAGGCAAATCAAAGTCCGCCGCAATGACGGTATTGAGCAGGTATGTTGTTGCTGCCGCTTTTGCTGTCGCTTCGGTCACACGGTTGGCGGCGTCTGCTAATGTGAGGAAATCATCTGCATCGCGCCGGGCTTCTAGTCCATCAATCAAGGCCATTGCCCGGTCTTCCAGGCGGCCCAAGTCCCCGCCCGCCGCATCAAGATAGGCGGCCATGGCCTGCGTGCCCGCCTTGGTGCCAGCAAGCGCGCCTGCAAGTGCTTCAGGATAATCAACGACTTGAACAGGCAGGAAACCAAGCGAACGGCGCGTGCTTTTCCTTTGGCTCTGGCCTGCTGCTTTGTTTGATGCGCCAGCGCCCCGCGCCGCCACCAATGGCCCGCTGCGCTTAAAGTCTGCGGCGCGCGCCGCGATTGCGCTGAGCGCACCGGGCATCAAATCTGGGCCTAGAATATAGCCGCTGATGGTGGTCAATTGGCTTTCAAGCTGCGCAACCGACAAGGCGAGGCCATCGCTGCCGCTTTGCAACGGGACGGAGAGAACGGCGGCTTGGTCGCCGGAGGTGTCTGCTTGAGCGCTAAGTAGCGTTAAATCACGGTAGCCGCGGGCGGACAGGGCGACCCGTGCAAGCAGCGCTCTATTTGCGTCATCAGTGCTGTCTTCAGTGGTCGCGGCAGCGGGCTCTGTCCAATTGCTACCATGCAAGGTCACGGCTTGCTCGGCCAATGAGACCCACGGCGCTCCTGCCGCCCGGCGCGCATCGACAACCCGGTAGGATAGCTGCGCTGTTTTGAGGCCGTAGCCAAAGGGCAGTGGATAGACCCCGTCGTCTCTGTCTTCGCTGGCGGCAATGGCATAAAGGCGCATGCCGCGCGCAGTCTCTGGGAAACGCAGGCTGTCAAACCCATCTGCCCCATCTGACAGCAAGGTGTTCATGCTTCCAGCGCTAAAATAGCGAAGGTCTGGGCCGCTTAAGCTGCCGGTCTCGCTATCGACCAGGCGGAACGTACCGTAGCGCGCGCTCGCTACGGGCCCCACATCCCAGCCCGATTGTTCTTCGCCCGCCTGGTAACCATCAAACATAATAGCGGGAAACAGGAAGGCGCTTTGAGCCGTTAGCTGCGCTGCTGATACAATGCGGCGCGCGGCTTGCAGCGTTTCATCGCGCGTGAACGCCAAATCGCGTCCCGCTTCTACACGGTCAAATAACGCGCTGCTGCGCTCTTCTAACGCTGCGGGGTCAAATCCGGCGCGGTCCATAAAAGCTTGGAGCCGCGCCATGCCTGCCGCATCGCCCGCAATGGCGCCAGCGACTGCATCGTCGGCCGTCACAAAGGGGATGCTCGCCATGCGCGCTAACGCGCTGTCGATGTCTTCCTGGGCGGCACGTGGATCGATGATGGTGCGGGCGGTTGCTGTGTCATCTGATTGATTGGCGAGGTTCGTATCGGCGCGCGGGTTTGCCGTGCGCACGATCGCATCAGAGCCCAGCAATCTGCTAAACCATCCGCCATCACCGCCTGTTTGAAATAGCGTTCCCCCGCCAAGCGACACGACTGTGCCGATGGACAGAGCCGTCGTCATGGCGGTTGCCAAAGCTATTTTGCGAAGCGGTTTCATTGCTATGGTGTAAAATGCTGCAGGCGAGGTGCGCCCTTATGGGGCCGCGGATTTACTGGTGCTCTGGTTAGCCTGCGGTGTTTTCCAGTCCTTTTTTGTTTTGCTTGCCACGCTTAGGATGCATTCCCAAGTGCCAACATTACGGCAATGCCTTTAAAATCCTCCTAAATTGCCCTTTAACCGCAATGTGTGTCTCAAAATCACCCATAGTGTCGGCTTTGTTTACAAGACGCAGTGGGCCTGGCGGAATAGGGGCTTATTTTACCGTATTCTTACCAACGCTATGCAAAAAATGAGCCAATTGTCGATTTGGCCATGATTTTTGGGCCGAGCAAGAGACAAAAACAGGCGACTTGCTTATAAAAAGTGGCTGTGTTGCGCCAAAACTAAGCGCCTAAAACGCGCCTGAACACCGCGTCTACATGCTTGAAATGGTATTCGAGGTCAAATAGGGAGCGAAGTGTCTCAAAGCCAAGCGCGTCCGTTACGCGCGCGTCTTGCTCTAGCAGGGTCAGGAGGTGGACCGCGCCATCGGCGTCCCACACCTTCATCGCGTTCGCTTGCACGATGCGGTACGAGTCTTCGCGCGAGATACCTGCTTGTGTCAATGCGAGAAGTACCCGCTGTGAGTGAATAAGGCCCCCCATTTTATCGAGGTTTTTCTGCATCCGTTCAGGATAAACAACCAGCTTATCCATCACCATGGTCAGGCGCGCTATGGCGAAGTCCAGCGTCACTGTCGCGTCCGGGCCAATCATCCGTTCCACAGAGGAATGGGAGATATCGCGCTCATGCCACAGTGCTACGTTCTCCATTGCCGGCATCGCATAGGCCCGCACCATCCGAGCGAGCCCGGTTAAATTCTCTGTCAGCACGGGATTGCGCTTATGCGGCATGGCTGACGAGCCTTTTTGCCCAGGCGAGAAATATTCTTCTGCTTCAAGCACTTCTGTGCGCTGCAAGTGGCGCACCTCAGTCGATAGCCGCTCAATAGAGGAGGCAATCACGCCCAGGGTGGCAAAGAACATGGCATGGCGATCGCGGGGAATGACCTGCGTTGAGACAGGCTCTGCGATAAGCCCCATTTTCTCTGCCACATGCGCTTCCACAGCTGGGTCGATATTGGCAAAGGTGCCCACCGCGCCCGATATGGCGCAGGTCGCAATCTCCTCGCGCGCGAGTTTCATGCGGGCCAGGCAGCGATCAAATTCTGCATAGGCCTGCAGAAGCTTAAGGCCGAATGTGGTTGGTTCAGCATGAATGCCGTGGCTGCGGCCCATTGTGGGCGTCAACTTGTGTTCTTCCGCGCGCCGCTGCAGGATCGCTAGCAGCTTTTCTAGACCTGAAATGAGGATGTCGCTGGCTTTGACAAGCTGAACGTTAAAGCATGTGTCCAAAACATCTGAGGATGTCATGCCTTGGTGGACAAAACGCGCCTCATCGCCCACATGCTCCGCCAAATTGGTTAAAAACGCGATGACATCATGTTTGACCTCACGCTCGATCTCATCAATGCGGTCCACTTCAAAGGCCCCGCGCTCCCACACTGCTTTCGCCGCCTCTTTTGGGATCACACCAAGCGCCGCCTGCGCATCGCACGCATGCGCTTCAATCTCAAACCAGATACGGAATTTGGATTCCGGCGACCAGATGTCAGCCATCTCAGGGCGGGAATAACGTGGAATCATATGGATGGGCCTTTTCTGCGTAAGGGCCGCTGGCTAGCATGGGGAGATGAAGGGGGCAAGAGATGGGCCCTGCCATCAGCAGGCTTGCAGCGTTTAGTCAATGAGCCCCATGGACTTCATACTTTTGTAGCCTTGCTTGCCAACAATCACATGGTCGTGGACTTTGACGCTGAGCTTGCGGCCGACGTCTATGATGTCGCGGGTGACGGCGATATCTTGGCGTGAGGGCGTTGGGTCGCCTGAGGGGTGGTTGTGGCATAGGATGATCGCCGTCGAGCCGAGCTCAAGCGCGCGGCGCATAATCTCGCGCGGATAAATCGGCGCTTGATTGATGGTGCCTTCATTAATGACATCATCTTCAATCAGGACGTTCTTTTGATCTAAAAACAACACGCGAAACACTTCGCGCTCACGGTAGGCTGTGCTGGCTTTGAGATAGTCGAGCACAGCGTTCCAACCGCTCAAAATTGGTTTGTCGATCGCTTGATCGCGCGTAATACGCACGCTGGCAGCTTGCATGGTTTTTAAGACAGCGATGCTGGTCTCGCCCAGGCCTTTAAGGGACTGCAGGCGCTTCAGGTCTGCAGTCATAACGCCTGCCAGGCTGCCAAAGGTTGCCATCAACTCCTTGGCTAGCGGTTTCACGTCGCGCCGGGGGATGGCGATCGAAAGAATGAGTTCTAGCAGTTCATAATCCGCCAGCGCATCAGCGCCGCGGTTGAGCAATTTGTCTCGCAGCCGGGCACGGTGGCCTGCATTTGGATTGTCTTTGTCGGCCTTAGGCGTCGATGGCATAAGGCGGCGCATGCCAGCCGTTTGGCGACTGGGTGAAAATCTCATAGCCATCAGCGGTCACGGCGATGGAATGCTCAAATTGCATCGATAAAGAGCGGTCCCGGGTGACAGCGGTCCAGCCATCATCAAGCACCTTGCAGCTCGGCTTTCCGGCATTGATCATCGGTTCAATGGTGAAGAACATGCCTTCTGCCAAGCTGGCGCCAGCGCCAGGCGTGCCGTAATGCACCACATTGGGTGCATCGTGGAACACACGGCCCAAGCCATGCCCGCAAAAATCGCGCACGATGGAAAAGCGATGCGCTTCTGCATGGCTTTGAATGGCATGGCCAATGTCGCCAAGGGTCGCCCCCGGACGCACCGCCTCAATGCCTTTCATCATGGCCTCATACGTCACCTGAGCCAGTTTCTGCGCCTTTACATTGGCTTTGCCAGCAAAAAACATGCGGCTGGTGTCGCCGTGCCAGCCGTCTAAGATGACGGTCACATCAATATTGATGGCATCACCGTCTTTGAGTTTCTTTGGCCCTGGAATGCCGTGGCAGACGACGTGATTGATCGATGTGCAAATGGATTTTGGAAAGCCGCGATAGTTGAGCGGGGCTGGCACGGCGCCGTGCTGAACGATATAGTCATGGCACAACTGATCTAAATATTCAGTGCTCACACCTGGCTTGACGTAAGGCGCGATGAAATCGAGTGTCTGCGCGGCGAGCCGCCCAGCAGCGCGCATGCCATCAAAGGCTGCAGGTGTATGCAATTTTATATCAGCATGCGTGTCGCGGACATAGGTGTCCATAAAGGCGGCTCGTTTGGTTATGGCTTTGTAAGCGCTATAGGTAGTGCTGATGTTATGCGAATACCAGTTAAAGTAACCTCACACGCATAGGCATAGGCTTCAACGCCGTCTTCAATCGCTTGGCGCAGGCCCACGCCATAGGCTGGGTCAACTGCGTCATCACTGTCGAAAGACGTACAATCGGTGCGTTGGATGCAATAGATCATAACGGCGCGGTGGCCGCTGCGCACCATTTGCGTCATTTCCTTTAAGTGTTTGAGCCCGCGCGCGGTTACCGCGTCCGGGAAGGTGGCTTTATCGCCTTCGCGCATGTGCACGTTTTTTACTTCTACATAAGCGGCGGCTGCGCTGTCCTTGCGGCCTTCTAGCAGAATATCAATGCGGGAATTCTCGCCGTATTTGACTTCCCTGCGCAGGCTCTCATAGCCCTGCAAGGGCGCTATGGTGCCATTGCCTATGGCTTCTTCCACAAGCGCATTGGGCCGTCCGGTGTTTACGCCGACCAGCCCGCCATCAGCCTCAATTAGCTCCCAGCGGTATTTCAGCTTTGCGGTTTTGGACCGGTTCGGCAAAAGCCATACCGTGCTGCCAGGGTCGGATACGCCGGTCATGCGGCCCGAGTTGGCGACATGGGCTGTTGCGACCTCGCCGCTTTCAAGCCTGACATCGGCTAAAAACCGTTTATAGCGCTTTATGAGCGCTGCGCGTATCAAGGGTTCTGGAAATTCCATGCGTCCCCGCTTACAAAGCAGACCATGTAAAAATCAAGTGGTGTTCAGCAATATGGCCCAGCAGGGGACAAATGACCGCGTTTTTCGCGCGGGGATGGTGGTGATCGGAGATGAGATTCTCTCCGGCCGCACCCAAGATGCGAACATCAATTATTTAGCGCGCTGGCTGAATACCCAAGGCGTTCGTCTTGCCGAAGTGCGCGTTGTCAGCGACGATTTCGGCGCCATTGGGGACGCTGTGACCGCCATGAGCGAGCGGTATGACTACGCCTTTACCACTGGCGGCATTGGCCCAACACATGATGACATCACTGTAGAAGCCATTTGCCGGGCCTTTGACATGGAAATGATTTTGCATCCCCAGGCGCTAAAGATTTTAGCAGCGCATTATGGCGATGATAATCTCACCGAGCGGCGCAAGCTGATGGCGCGCGCGCCGGCCGGGTCTCGGCTCGTCATTTCAAAGGGTCTTGGCGCGCCGGGTATTGTGATCAAAAATCTCTACATTTTGGCCGGTATCCCATCCATCATGCGGGCGATGCTTGAAGCGATTGGTGATGAACTAGAAGGCGGCATACCTGTTGTCTCGCGGACAGTCGCAGCGATGACAGCGGAAAGCGAAGCTGCCGATTTGCTCGACCGTCTTCAAAGCGAATACCCCAATTCCTCTATCGGTAGTTACCCATTGATGCGCGGCGGTAAAGTTGGCGCGAATTTTGTGGTGCGCAGCCCTGATCAGGCCCTGGTAGACGTGATTTGTCAGGCCTTGATGGACGGCCTGACCGCGCAGGGCATTGAGCCCATTGATGGCGAAATCTAAGCTGCTAGACCGGCCGCAGAGGCACCCATACCGGCCCTGGTGAGCAAATCCATCAGTTTCTGCAGCTGCATAACTTGATCTTGCTGGGTCTTGGCGCTTTTCATCAGTTCGTCAATGAGGCCAGACCCACGCATAATCTCGCGCGTCGTCTTGCGAATATTTGATGCACTTTCGCCTTCCACGAAGGTCGCTTTGGCCAGCAAATCCAGGAGCTTCATGGCTTTTTGCCATTGTTCCATCTCGCTCTTGACCAGCTTTTGCACGAGCCGCGTGCTTTGGAGAAGACCCATGCAAATATTATCAAGGGCGTCGTTTAGATCTTTAGCGACTTGCTCTGCAAACTCCGCGTTCCCCAAGAGAACCTGCAAGCGCCTTAGCTGCGCCATGGTTTCAAGTGGGTTTTCAGCGTTTTTCCGGATCAGCACTTGCTGCTCATACGGAACGAGAATGGGGTTGAGCTGCTCTGCGAGTTGTTTGAGCGCTTGTTTGCCGATCACTTTTGGTGCCAGTTTGAGCAGCCGTTCGGCTCTGTCGAGCGGTCCAGCCGTTTCCGCCATGTAAGAGTTGATGGAATGGCTCGATAGGGCTTTGTCACAACGCTTGGAAATGGCATCGAAGACTTCGTTTGAAAAGGCATCGCCTTTGTCGATATCCTCCGCGCATGCTTCACGAACTTCGGTGATCGCATCCAGATGCTCTGCTAAATCGCCGTCGCTGAGCGAGCCGCTGGAACGCATTTGCTGCAGCAACAGTTGCTGGAGCGCAGTTTCGGTGTTCGGCATTTTGCTCGTCGTGATGAATTCATTGAATACATCAAAGCCATTCAATGCAGCTTTCCCGTGCCGCAGGTGTACCAGGCCCAGCATGCGTTCAAGCTCGCTGGACTTGTCTTGGCTTTCCATAATGCCGCGCAAAATGGCGGGGGTCTGCATTAACTCGGCAAACAATGTGTCGAGAATTTTGATGACCCAGGCCGGCAGGCCTTTTTTCAAATTGGTGAGCGTGTAGGTGAATTTCGCCCAGATATCGCCTTCCTCTTTCAGCGCCTTTGCAAGCGCTGCAGAGAACAAGGTGGTGCGCTGATGTTCGCTGCCAAGCGTTTCAACCACGGTTTCCACCGGTGTTTTTCTGAGGTTGGGCAATTTATGGGACCCAAGAAGCTTTTTAAGATCGCCATAGGCCTGGCCAAGCACGTCATAAAGTTCGCGCATGCGCTCTTGAACGCTGACGTCTGTGCCTTGTATTTGCTGAACTGCGGCGCGCTGGATGGCGTTTTGCAGAAGCGTTCCCGCATTATCGAGCTTCAAATAATATTCTGGGTCATGCAGCACCTCGGTCGGCGTGATGGACCAGTGATCGAGCGTCGTGCCAATTTGGAGCCGGATGGAGCGGCGCCCTTCATATGTGTATAGATCCGTAGGCTTACGGCATACGTTGATCCGCTTGGTTGGGTCTTCTTTCTCCGCCATCCGCTTGGACGTGGGCACGCTGCCATGCGTGACGATGGTTAAAGAGGCAAACGTGCCTTTGTCTTCATTATAGCGCTCTTTGGTGACTTTAACGGCGCGGTGCTTGCCGCCAGCAAACAGCGTCTTGGCATTGGTTTTAGCAGCCTCGACATCGTCGAGCGCTGCTGTAATGGTCCAGGCTTTTCCGTCATAGGCGTGGACTTCAAAATGGGTTTTTTCAACAGTCATCGCAGCAACCCCGACTTTTTAACGTCCTGGCCATCATCACCGCGCCACGACGTGATGATGCTTGAGACAAAATCCTCCGACATGTCACTATTGTTCCAAATTGAGACAAATGAAGGATTAACGCTATTGGGTAAGTTCTCGCGCTGGATGTCGTAAATGAGCACCCGGGACGGCGCGGCTATGCCTTCGCCCACTAAGATGCCCTCACGGTTGCGCAGGGATGGCAGAACACTGAGGAAGCTTTCAGCGCCATCTGGAATTGATTTTTCAACAAAGCGTTGATCGCGCTCGTTGTTGAGGCGCAGCGCCAGCATTGTGCCGCATTGGGAGAGAATAGATTCGGAAATATCGGATGGACGCTGCGTGACCAAACACAGGCTAACGCCGTATTTGCGGCCTTCTTTGGCTATTTTGTCGAGAACGCGTTTAACCGCTTTGTGCCAAACTGGATGTTCGGGCACATAGCGGTGCGCCTCTTCGCAGACGAGTAAGATGGGCCTGCACTGTTCATTTTCCCGCGCAATTCTGGAAAAGTCAAACGCAAGCCTGGCAATGACCGAAACAACGACATTGACGACATCAGAGGGTACGCCCGACAAATCAAGGATGGAGATAGGCCGCCCTTGTGCAGGCATGCGGAATATGCTCGCCAGCATTTCAGAAAAGTCATCGTTAATGATCAGGCCGGAGAACATGAAGTTATAGCGGTTGTCAGCGCGCAGTTCTTCTACCTTGGCTTTCAGGCGCAGAAACGGAACCAGTTTTTCAGGCTTTTCGAGCTTGCCCATATTGGCTTGTAATTCTGCGAGAAAATCCGCGAGCAGATATGGGACGGGGCTATCGGCTGTGATGCGGTTTGCCGCTTGCGGTGATTTGCCTTTGCGCCGTGCCGCGGTGAGCACGCGCTTTAAGATATCGATGTCGGTTTCGCGCTCGTCGCTACGTGCCCCTATGAGCACTTCGATGTGCTCTTCCAAATTCATTAGCCAAAATGGCAAAGCCAAATTGCTCGTATCGTGGCGCACGCTCAGATCAGGAAAAGCGGCAGAATATTCGTCATGGGGGTCAAAAATCAGCACATGGCCATGCATCGATTGCTCGACGATTTTGCGCAAAATCATAGAGACAACCGTGGATTTGCCAGTGCCGGTAGACCCCAAAACGGCGAAATGGCGCGAGAGGATGGCATCGACGTCAATCGCCGCTTTGACGGTGTCGGTTGGGTAGACATAGCCTACGTTCACATGCGCCTTGCCATTGGGCGCGAAGATAACGCGCATGTCTTTACCCGTTGCTGCATAGAGCTTTTGCCCTGGCATGGGGTATTTGGTGACTCCGCGGCGAAATATATAGCCATCATCTCTGCCCGCGTTGGGAATGAGTTCGCCAATAAAATCAAGCTCGCCGAAAATCGTTAAGTCAGAGGCCAGACCAACCGAACGCAGGGTGCGGATCACCGCAAAAACCAAGCGTTCGCCAACGACGAATTTCGCAAACGAGCCAATCTGCCCAACCATCTGGCCGGTGTTTTGCGCATCGCTTGCAAAGGCGTCGCGCACTGCGTCCTCAAATGCGCACACACAGGCGCGGCCTTGCACTTCAACTACTTCGCCGATTGATTTAGCTGCAGCATCAGGCTGCGGCGATCCCATTTGCGTGGTCTCGGCCTCAGCTTTGTCAGCTGCAAAAAATCTGTTGTCTAAGTTCATACACGCCGCGTTTGATATCGCCTCTATAACAAACGCTCGGAGCCTGAATTAACGCTAATCCAGCCTTTTTGCGTCAATATGAAGCATAAGGCGATGCCTTTAAGAAAGCATGAATTTGCGTCCGGTCTGTGGGCGCTTTCACGCCTTCTGACGCGCGAAAGAGACCTCCGCGATCGCTGACGCGCTTGGCACCGGGGCATCCTGCTCAGAACACACTGGTTCAGTGAGGGTGATGTCGCTTTGTGCCTTCGCGGTATCAAGCGCAGCCTCGCGTTCGAGCGGCAATACTGGTTGGCCAGCGCCTGAGACCATCTTTTGGCTCGCTTGCCATGCAACAGCGTCGCGCACGACTGTACGCAGATCAGGCGGGCTATAGCCCAGTTCCTTCATCGCTTTATCCGATGAAAATTCATCATCATGGCTAACGAACCAAGCCGCTTCCGGCGTTAAGCCCGTCGGCTGCTTGCGTGTAACGGCAGATTTGAGTGTGTTCCAGCGGCCAAGCGCCGTAAGGACCCACCCTGGAACAATCTTCGCTGGCGGTTCTTTGCCCAGCTCTCTGGCAATCAGATCAATGACGTCTTCAAAGCGGGCGTGCGGGCCCCCGAGGAGGTAATTTTCGCCGCTCTTGCCCACTTCAGCCGCGCGGATCATAGCATTTACAACCGCTTCAGCATGGGCGAAACAACCGCTGCCTGGCGGACTGCCGGGCAGCGTATTATTATCCGTCATGCGGATCAGCGTCGCCCAATTGTTGGCGTCAAACCGGCCCATGATATGCCCCGGATTGACCACAACGGCTTCAAGCCCGCGTTCAACGGCGCGGTAAATCGCATGTTCTGCTGCAAGTTTGGAGCGCACATAAAAGCTTGGCGAGCGAAAGCCTAGTTTATGCGCGCTTTCATCATAGGGCTGTTGTTTTTGTTTGCCGTAGACGGCTGCGCTCGATACATGGACAAGCACTTGGGCTTTGGCTTCATAGGTCGCGTAGATAACATTGCGCGTCCCTTCAATGTTGACATCTTCCTGCCGGCGGCGATGGCCAGACCAGGTGCTGGTGTCGGCGCCGCAGTGGAACACCACATCGACGTTTTGCGGGATGGCCTTTACCAGCGAATGTGTGACCGTTAGATCGCCAGCAACCAGGGATACGCCGCGCAAGTCAGCAAGCGCTTTTGCTGCCCGCGTGCTTGGAGCACGCACAAGGGCATGCGTTTTCCAGCCACGGCGGCTGAGCTCAAAAACCAAATTACGCCCTAAAAAACCAGTGGCGCCAGTGACGAAAGCAAATGCCATATAGAGCCAGTATCCCGAATATCGCCCTGTATTTCAGCCCCTTAGCAAGGGAATACTGCTAAACAGGCGCTTTGACAAACTCTGTCTCACCAAAATGATTTGAGCTTCGCTGGCCTACACTATAGAGGGAGCGCATAAAAACCAAATTCAGGGATATTTTTCGCGAATGTTTCACTCGTTTTCTCGTGTCTTCGGGCTCGTCCTATGCCTTTCATTCACCGCGGGCGCAGCTTTCGCGCAGCAGGCCCCAGCAAGCCCAGCGCTCCTGAAGATGCTTGCAAATGCCGCGCAGACTGGCGATGGCGATATCGTGAAAACCACCCTCGATTTAGCGCTTCAAACGCAGCCAGACGCGTCAGAAGCGCTCATCCGCCAGGCGCTGGATGTAATGCCCGATCAGGAAACGGCGCTGCTTGATTTTATCATTGAAAGCCGGCCTGAGTTGGCCCCTGTGGTGGTTTTGCCCGGCCAGGTGACCGTGGTAGAGCGGCGTGAAGAGATCGCTGCTGAAGATGCAGCAAAGCCCTTGCCCAGCTTTTTTGATCTATCCAGCTGGACAGGAGACGTATCGCTGGGCGGCAGTGTTTTGTCAGGTAATACCGAAGAATTGGCCGTAAACGCAGGCCTGACCATGAGCCGCGCCGTGGCTGACTGGGAGTATAACTTCTCACTCCAGGGAGACTATTCGCGCAACAATGACGTCACGACCGTCCAACGCTTGCTCTCTAATTTTGGCACCAAGTGGTTCGCTTGGGAGCGCGGTTACATTTTCGGACTACTCGATTTTGAGTTGGACCAATTTCAGCAATTTGATTGGCGCTTGTCCGAAGCGGTTGGTGTGGGTTACCGCGTTATAGATGGTGACCGCATGACTTGGGACTTAGAAGGCGGCCCCGGCGCGCGGCAAACGCAGCTGCAAACCGGCGGGCTGCAAAACGAGTTCATCTTCGTCATCGGCAGCGACTATGATTTCCTTATCCGCGACGGCTTGAGTTTCTTTAACGATACAGATGTCTTCATCGGTTCCGATCGGACGACGTTTACGAACTTGGCTGCTTTGACGGCGCAATTAACCGATAGCTGGTCCACGCGGTTCAGCATCCGTGTGCGCCATGATACATCTGTGCCGGAAGGTCAGGTGAGAACCGACACAGCCACACGCATCTCCGTCGTCTACGGGTTCTAGAGCACGTTTCACTTACTCAGAGCAATTTGACCAGATTTAGGTTTTTCGCTGGTCAGGAGCATGCATCGCCATGATGCCATGGCATCATAAGATGCTTGCGACGCAGCCAGCGGGAAACCTAAATCTGGTCAAATGGCGCTGTG
>JBCCAR010000068.1:0-4047 GCA_039814715.1 Pseudomonadota bacterium | reverse complement strand
GTGTCTTGCACTTTTGGGCAAGTTTCACAATATTGCACTTGGGAGGTCGGAGACGGGCGAGCCCTTCGCCAACCCGGTCAGGTCCGGAAGGAAGCAGCCGTAACGAATTCGGTTTGAGTCGTTTCCGCCTCCTCGTTTATACTGCCACCGATGAGCGATTCCCCAAACACCATGCAACCCGGCGCGCCCGCTGCGCAGCCTTACCGCGTCCTCGCACGTAAATACAGGCCCCAAACCTTTGAAGCGCTGATTGGCCAAGACGCCATGGTGCGCACGCTGCGCAACGCGATTGAAAGCGGGCGCTTGGCGCATGCCTTTGTGATGACGGGCGTGCGCGGTGTTGGCAAAACCACAACAGCGCGCTTGATTGCCCGCGCGCTAAACTGTGTGGGCGAGGATGGCACCGGCAACGAGACGATTACGCCGTGCGGGGTTTGCGATGCCTGCACGATGATTGCTGCAGGCAGCCACCCGGACGTGATTGAAATGGACGCAGCCAGCAACACCGGCGTGGGCGATGTGCGCTCCATCATTGACAATGTGCCTTATGCGGCGGCCTCCGCGCGCTATAAAATATACATCATCGATGAAGTGCACATGCTGTCAAACAGTGCTTTCAATGCGCTGCTGAAAACGCTCGAAGAACCGCCTGCGCATGTGAAGTTCATCTTTGCGACTACAGAAATCCGCAAAGTGCCGGTCACGGTGCTGAGCCGGTGTCAGCGCTTTGATTTAAAGCGCATTGAAGTCGAAACGCTTGAAGCGCACTTTGCCCATGTCTGCAACGCTGAAGATGTGAAAGCGGACAAAGAGGCGCTGGCCTTGATCGCCCGCGCGGCGGAAGGCTCCGTGCGTGATGGGCTCTCCTTGCTCGATCAAGCGATTGCCCACGCAGGCGAGACGGTGACAGCCGCAGCCGTGCGCGAGATGATCGGCCTGGCTGATCCGCGCCAAGTGATTGATATCGCGGGCCATGCCTTTTGCGGGCGGCCGAAAGAGGCGCTAGAGGCCTTTGACCGCTATTTTGCCGATGGCGGCGATCCGATTGCTTTAACGCAGGAAATGCTGGACTTGGTCCACAGCCTCACTCGCGTGTCGCTATATGGCGCGGAGAAAGCTCCGCCAAGTGCGTTCGATACTGACGCGTCAAATGCGCTGGCAGCAAAGCTATCAGTCCCCGCGCTCAATACAGCCTGGCAAATCCTCTCTAAAGGCTTGGCGGACGTTAAAAGCGCTCCGCGCGCTGCCCAAGCGGCGGAAATGCTGTTGGTGCGCCTCGCCTACGCGGCCACGCTGCCAAGTCCGGCTGATTTGGCTAAAGCCATCAAAATAGGCGGGAGCCAGAGCGCGCCCGCTGCGCCCAATACACGGCAGGCACCGTCCGCGCCGTCTTCCAGCGGTGCATTGTCTTCCGCGCCGACCATGCAACCACAGGCGCCGCAGCGGGGAGAGCCTGTCATGCAAGGCGCCAAAGTCGCAGCAGCGCCGGTTCTTTCCTTTGTACCAGATGTGCAGGTAGAAAATCCGACACCCGAAAAACCAGCGCTGCGTCTGGTTGAGCCAGATAAAGATCAAGAGGCCCTCCTGGACGCCTTCGACACCCTTGTCCAGCGTGTCGATGATCTCAAAGAAGGCATTTTGGCTTATAAGCTGCGCAGTGATATGCGCTTGGTCTCCATCGATGCGGAGGCCCACCAATTGGTCCTCGCGCCGATCACAGCGCCAGATAGCCAATTCAAAGCCTCTGTGAGCGAAACCCTGATGCAAGCGACTGGCGCGGCTTGGAGCGTCGCATTGCAACCTGGCAGCACCATGCCATCGCTGGCAGAGCGGGCGGCGGCGCTGCAAGCTCAGCGGGAAGAGCGCGCGCGGGCCAATAAAAGCGTGCGGCGCGCGCTAGAACTGTTTCCAGGCGCTGAGATCAAGACCGTGCGCGCCTTAAAGCGGCAAGACTTTGTGCCAGAGCCAAGCCTGCCGCGCGCGCCGGACGGCTATGAAGTGCTGCCGGATTCAGCTTATGAAGATGATTTAGCCGGTCACCCTTATGACCCTGACTATGACCTCGATATGAATGATTAAAAGGCCCAGCCCCCATGAAAAACCTCATGAACATGATGAAGCAAGCCCAGGAAATGCAGGAGAAGATGCAGGAAAAAATGGCGTCCATGAAGGACGAGCTTGCGTTGATGCAGGTTGAAGGCGTTTCTGGCGCGGGGATGGTGCGTGCCATAGCCTCTGGAGATGGGCAGCTAAAGTCGCTGAAGATTGACCCAAGCCTGATCGACAAAGAGGAAATCGACGTCCTTGAAGACCTGATTGTCGCGGCTTGCAATGATGTGAAAGACAAGGCCGCCGCCGCGCATCAAGAAAAGATGGCGGAGATGAGCGCTGATCTGCCGCTGCCGCCGGGCATGAAGCTGCCCTTTTAGGACCGCGCTGTGGCCTCATCAGAAATTACTGAGCTCATCCAGGTGCTCTCGCGCTTGCCAGGGCTCGGGCCGCGCTCGGCCAGGCGCATGGTGCTACATTTGCTCAAAAAGCGAGAAAGCGCCATGCAGCCTATGATCCGCGCGCTTGAAGCGGTGGATGCGGCGATGGTCGAATGCACACGCTGCGGCAATGTCGATACCCGCAACCCCTGCGGCATCTGCACAGACCCGCGCCGCGATGATGGCCAGCTATGCGTTGTCGAAGACGTTTCTGACCTATGGGCGCTCGACAATGCCGGGGCGTTTAATGGCCGCTTCCACGTGCTCGGCGGCACGCTGTCTGCGCTGGATGGCATTGGCCCGGATGATTTGCGCATAGACAGCCTATGCGCCCGCGCGAAGGCCGATGGCGTGCGCGAAATCGTGCTGGCGCTATCGGCCACGGTTGATGGGCAAACAACGGCGCATTATGTGCGCGACCGGCTTGAGCCGCTAAACGTCCAGCTGACCTCGCTCGCGCACGGCGTCCCCATGGGCGGTGAATTGGACTATTTAGATGAAGGCACGCTCCTGCAGGCCATGCGCGCCCGGCGGCCAGTTGCCGCCAGCGACGCTTGACGCGCGCAACCGGGGCGCCTACCTGACCCATAAGAAGACGACGCAAAGCGACACACCATGGCTGTTTTAAAGATATACGAAACCCCCGATCCGCTCTTAAAGGAAGTGAGCGTGCCAGTGGAGCAGGTCGATGATGATCTGCGCCAGTTGATGGATGATATGCTTGAGACCATGTATGCCGCACCGGGCATCGGCCTTGCCGCCATTCAAGTGGGCGTGAAACAGCGCGTCATCGTCATGGACCTGCAGGAAGAAGAAGGGCAAAAACGCCCGCGTTATTTCGTTAATCCAGAAATTCTCGAAGCGTCAGAAGAGCTCAACACCTACCAGGAGGGCTGCCTCTCTGTCCCCGAGCAATACGCTGACATCGATCGCCCAGCGCGCGTGAAAGTCAAATATCTCGATTATGATGGTGCTGAGCAAGTGGAGGATATGGACGGCCTTCTCGCCACCTGCCTGCAACATGAAATGGACCACCTCAACGGCGTCTTGTTCATCGATCATCTCTCAAACTTAAAGCGCAAGATGATCTTAAAGAAGTTGCTCAAAGCGCGCAAAGACGCCGAGAGCGAGTGCTGCTAGAGCTGGGAAATGGTCTACGGCTGAACCGCCGCCTCAGCGGCCGCGATCTCAACATAGGTGACGCCATAAACATCGTCCCTGCTGCCTTCTGCGCAAGCCGCAACGCCTGCTGCCGTCATCAATACGATCAACACTGCGCGCATGGGTCTGTCCTTTCTTCATCCTTGCCTATGCCAATGACTGTAGAAAAAACTGCCTGAATGCCGCCTGAAGGACAAATCTGAGTTTCGTTAAGTTTTAACGAAATTGGATTGTCTGGTTTTGGTTTGGGTCAGGCGGTTTGAGCCCGAAGGCGACATCCGCCTCCGTCGTCCTCCGGCTTGACCGGGGGACCCATTCATGATCATGGGGCTGCAATCTGTGGGTATAAATCCTGCCAGTGGGGGTTACGCGCTTCGATCAGACTGACTTTCCAATC
>JBCCAR010000038.1:0-30016 GCA_039814715.1 Pseudomonadota bacterium | reverse complement strand
GCCGCTGGGGTCCTCTCCAACCGGGTCGTCGCCCCTCTACGCGTCAAGCAGGGCTTTCAATTCATTTCCGTCACGATGGACACGGCCGCGCTCGGCCATGCGTTGGCCGATGACTTGTCCAGTGTCCGCACCGAGGTTCAAAAAGGATAAACGATGCTCGATGACCAAACCCGCGCCGATCTTGTCGCGCAGTATGAGGCGGTCTATGCGGGCGCAGAGCCCTTGGTCCCGCCGACACAGACCTTTCCGCAGATGGAAGAGGCAGACGCCTATGCCATTCAGCAGCAATTCATCGCTAACCGCGTGGCCGAAGGGGCTAAAATTGCTGGCTATAAAGTCGGTTTGACGTCAAAGGCCATGCAGGAATTTGCTGGCACAACAGAGCCCGATTTTAGCGCGCTTTTAGATACCATGTTCATCCCAGAAGCTGCAGAGATCAAAGCGGCTGATTGGTTTGACCCCTTGGTCGAAATCGAAATCGCGTTCGTTCTGAAAGAGGCACTCTCTGGCGCGAATGTGACCGCTGTGGACGTTATCCGCGCAACGGATTTCGTGCTTCCTGCGATCGAGCTGGTGGATTTTCGCATCAAGCGGGCCATGGGCATGAATTTTATCGACACAGTGTCTGACCTTGCAGCCGTCGGCGCAGTGATTGTTGGCGGAAATCCCATCCGTCTTGACGATGTGGATGTGCGCTGCGTTGAAGGGGTGCTTTTGAAAAATGATCAGGAGGTTGAGCGCGGGCTTGCCTCAGCTGTCTTAGGCAACCCTGTCAATGCCGTGGCCTGGCTCGCGCGTAAGCTCTCCAGCTTTGGGATTGGCTTCAAGCCAGGACAGCTCATTTTGACGGGTTCATTTGTACGGGCTGTACCAGTCGCTGCAGGGGACCGGATCGCGGCGCGCTACGACACAGGGTTTGGGGATGTGAATGTGGATTTTGTCTGATTTGCGCATGCGCCGGGGCCAGCTGTGACACAGCACATCGACGTTTTGCCGCCCGAGCACATTTTTACCAGCCCCACGGCCTATGCCGATGTTGATGGTTGGCATGCGGCTGCTGCAAAGCTGCGCGCGCGCGGCGGTTTGGTGCGTGTGGAGGCACCGGGCTTTTCGCCGTTTTGGGCGGCGGTTCATCATAAAGATATCGCGCTGATAGAGACCCATGCAGATCAGTTTTATAACGCACCATTTCCGATCCTGGTGGATGGCGCGGAGCGCGGGGGCGGCTCACCGCCAACAAAGAATTTGGTGGGGATGGACGGCGATGAACACCGGGTTTATCGCAGCATCATAGCTGACTGGTTTGGCGCTAAGCGGCTCAATGACCGAAAGGGCGAAATTGATACGCTAGCCAAGCGCTATGTCGAGCAGTTTGCTTCGGGACCGGCTGAGCTGGACTTTGCGGCCGGGGTGGGGGTGTCGCTGCCGCTGCGTTTCATTGCATCAACACTTGGCATCCCCGAAGAAGATGACGAAAAAATCCATCACTGGACGACCGAATTTTTTGGCGCGCAAGACCCCGAACTATCTCGCGGGGATCAAAAGACGACGCTTGACGGCGTGATTGAAGAATTCTCAGCGTATTTCATGCAAATGGCGGACCGGCTGCGCGCAAAGCCTGATCCTTATCTGGCATCGGTGATTGCCAATGCGCATGTGGGCGGCGCGCATCTGCCGCCTGATCTTCTCTGCGCTTATCTCATTTTGTTGAGTGCTGCCGGACATGACACCGTCGCAACGGTGCTGACCGGCGGCGTTGAAGCGTTGGCGCGCCATCCTGATCAGTTTCAAATACTAAAAGAGAACCCGCAGCTGCTGCCCAATGCGATTGAAGAAATCATTCGCTGGGTCACGCCCACTAAGCATTTCATGCGCACCGCGATTGTCGATACCGATGTGAATGGCAATGTCGTTTCAGCAGGCGATTGGGTTTTGCTGTCTTACCCCTCCGCCAATCGCGATGAAGCTGTCTTTAAAGACCCGTTTGTTTTTGATGTTCGCCGGCGTGATGCCCGCAAGCATTTGGCGTTCGGTGTTGGCCCGCATTTCTGTATTGGAAACCAACTGGCGCGGATGCAGCTTAAGGCATTCTTTGCTGCGTTCTTAAAGCGCGTGAAGCACCTCGAGCTCAATGGGGATGTGCAGTATAGCGCGGCGACATTCGTGTCGACGTTCAAAAATCTGCCTGTCAAATTTGTACTTGAATAATCTCTAAGGGACGTCTCATGACCCAAACTGCCAATTGCCCGTTTTCAGACCTGTCGAGAAGTTTCGAATTGAGCAATGCGGATCTAGAGGCAACCTACGCACAGATGCATGCAGATGCACCCGTCTCTTATCTCCCTGATATCGGGTATTGGGCCGTGTCTGACTATCGCGAAATCCGGCGTATTTTGAGCGATCAAAGCACGTTTTCGCCAGAAATTGCTATGCAGCCGTTCCAGGAGATTTGCCCCGAGGCAGGCCAGCTTCTCATGGAAGGGCAAGTCTCGCCGACACGCATCATGGTCGATAACCCAGGTGACAATCATCGCCGTGCGCGCCAGATTGTTCAACAATCGTTCATGCCGTCGCGGCTGAAAAAACTCGAACCAGCAATTTACGCGCTGGTTGATCAAGCCATTGATGGTTTTGTTGATAAAGGCGAAGCGGACCTGATTGAAGAGATGCTCTATGAGCTGCCTGCGCTGGTCTTGTTTAAACTCCTTGGTGTGCCCGGTAGCGATGTAAAACACATCAAACGCTGGGCTGATAACCGGTTGCTCTTTATTTGGGGCAGGCTGGGGAAAGAAGAGCAGATCGCGGCGGCCAAAGAGCTGGTAGATTACTGGCAATACTGCACCGCCCATGTTGAGCGCAAAGCGGCAAACCCTGGGGATGATATGCCTAGTTTTTTGCTTGGAGCTCGGTCGGAAGAAGGCGAGACCCTCAGCCGCAACGAAATCATTGATATCATGTTCGGCATACTGCTGGCCGGGCACGAAACGACCACCAATCAGTCCGCAAACACACTTCAAGCCTTGCTAGAGAATGGGGCTGCTTGGCAAGCCCTGGTCAATCATCCAGACAGTATTCCCAATGCCGTGGAAGAGGGGCTGCGGTTTCGTCCTTCTGTGATTGCCTGGCGCCGCAAAGCACTTGAAGATGTGCAAGTATGCGGGGTTTCTATCCCGTCTGGCGCTAATCTCCTGTTGTATCTCGCCGCGGCAAACCGCGACCCAGGCGAGTTTGAAATGCCTGCTGACCTGGATGTCAAACGGTCCAAAGCACGCGCGCACATCTCATTTGGGTTTGGCCCGCATTTCTGTTTAGGGGCGCCTCTGGCAAGGCTCGAAATGCGCATTATTCTAGAGCGTTTGGCCGCGCGGCTAAAAAATCTGCGCCTGCAGGCGAGTAAACCTAGCGACCCAATACAAACACTCCAATTTCGCGGCCCAACACAGCTGTGGGTGACCTGGGATCGCTAAGGGGTGCAACCTTTTATTTCGGAACTGTGCGGGCAATACCATTATGGCGCGCGGTGTGCACTGACCAAAAGCAAGCTTCCGACGAGAAGATCAGCAGCCATTGGAATTAGAAATATCTTCGCGGCCCCATAAACCACTGCAAATGCAAAGATGCCGGCCACGATAACTTTGAAAAGGCCGACCATGCGTGCTGTCCTGGTGTCCGAGTGTCGGCTGCGGACATAGACAGCTAGCAGCGCAAACGCTCCCGACAGATAGACAAAGACGAACGCAGTAGGGTTAAGGCTCGTAAGACTATTGCCGCCGAATAGCGCTTTGTCGAGCCAGGCCCATAGCGACACATAAAGCTCCGACAGACCGGGAATGGCAAAGGGCGCGAGAATGACGGTGTCTGCGATATTTGCCTGCTTTAACAGTGCGCCGGGTGAGGGGATCATTGGATATAGCCTCCATGTCGATACGTCGTGTTGGTCAGGTGCACTGCTGGCGATACGGCCGTGCCTGCTGCCCCCGGAAATGAACGCATTGCGCGGTGAATGTGTTTCGGTCGTCATACCCATTCTTTGAAAACCGCCATGCTAGTTTTTTAGCGGTTGCCGGGTGGCCAGCATGTGATCAATGCGCGCTTTCGTTCCCGCCGTTTTAAAAAGCGCCATCGCCGACCGAACCTCACCTGCAAGTATGGTCTCAGCGGCATCTCCCGCCGCAGCCCCATGCGCCCCTCCGGTCAAAAGGGCAGCGAGCGCGTCCCATACGATCAGATCATGGGGCCCGGCATCTTTGGGCGCTTTGGCCATCAACGCCGCGCGTCCCGCTTCTCCTGGCAAAGCAAAGGGCAGCGTTGGTTGCGCGGGGACGTTGCCCACAAGCGACAATGCTTTGTCTTTGGCCCGCTCGAAAAGCGCTGCGCTATCCGTGATGATTTCGTCATCAGCGCGCAAAAATAGTAGGTCTTTCGCCTGCGACGCACGCGCACCCGTGCGCGCGCCTGAAATCGCATCGAAGGTTCTTTCAATCGCTATGGCGGGTTCACCCGTGCCGCCTAAGGCCTCGTAGTGCCGCGCAAGCAGTCCAGCGCAGCCGCCCCAAGCTGGCACGATCCCAACCGTGCTCTCTACTAGCCCAATATAACTCTCTTCATGCGCGACAACCGCGCTTGAGTGGAGCACAATCTCGCACCCGCCACCTAGCGCGGCGCCCTGCAGGGCCGATACAACTGGAAAAGCGGCATGGCGCATGCGCCAAAGCACATCCTGCCCACGCTGGGCGAAGGCCTGCATGGTTGGCCAATCTTTAGCAGCAACCAGCGCGGCGAACTCTTTCAAGTCAGCGCCAGCGGCAAAATTGGGGCTTTCGGAGTAGATCACAAGCGCTGCGAATGCTGATCCAGGCGTCTCAATCTCATCCATAGCGCGCTCAAAAATATCAAAACTGGACTGTGTGAGGGCGTTGGATTTGGTGGTCAGCTCCAGATTGAGCACGCCGTCACCAACATCCCATAAAGCAGCAGCTTCATTGGCCGCGATAGGGCGCGATGTGTTTTTAACGGTGCTTAGATCAAGGGCCTTGGCGCTATTGCCGGTGGCAACAGTGTTTCTCATAACTGGTGTTCCATGTCCTTGCGCTGCGCGCGCATCAGCTTTCCGGCGCGGCGACGGTGACGGCAAGACCATTGAGCGCGTCATCCATCACAATCTGGCAGCACAGGCGGCTGTTTTCGCTGGTCTGGATCAGCTCGCTCAGAACATCCTGTTCGTCCGCTTGCGGGGCTGGCAACGTCTCAAGCCAGCCAGCCTCAATATAGATATGGCAAGTCGCACACGAACACGCCCCCCCGCATGTGGCTTCCACGTCAAGGTCATTGTCCCTAAGCGCGTACATCAGCGGTTCGCCCGCCTGCGCTTCGACCACATGCTTTGATCCATCACGAATGGTGACATTGACTATAGGCACAAATGCAATCCCTCTATTTCGGCATGAATCGAATGGGCAAGCTTTCCAGCCCGTAGTTGAGCAGGCCGCCTGTCTGGCGCTTGCCAGGGGCCGCGCCGGGTGCAATTCCGGCGTAGCGGTCAAAAATGCCGTTAAGCAGTTTTTCCGCTTCATTGCGGGCAATGCCGGAGCCCATGCAGTGGTGAATACCGTGGCTGAAGGTCATGTGACGGCCAATGTTTTTGCGCTTTAAGATGAAATCATCCGGCCGTTCAAAAACGGCAGGGTCCCGGTTTGCCGAGGCGAAGAAAATAGCGACCCAGTCTCCCGCTTTAATGGGGACGCCGCCGATGTCAGTATCTTCAATGCACTCGCGGTGCAGGCGCTGAATTGGGCCATCCCGCCGCAAGCTTTCTTCGATAAACGGGCGCACAAGCGATCGATCGTCCTGTACCTGACGGAAAAGACTTGGCTCTTGCAAGAGGACGTCAATCAGGTTGCCCAGCAGGTATCCAGTCGTTTCTGCCCCTGCGACAACCAGTGTAATGCAGAAGCGCTTGACCTCATCCTTGGTGAGCTTGTTGCCTTCGGATTCCGCGCGGATGAAGGCGCTCATCAGATCATCAGGCGCGGCTTTACCTTTTTCGATATCTTCATAGCGCTCATCGACTTTGTCGGAATAATAGTTCCACAGGTCGACATTGCATTGGCGGCGCTCTTCGATGGTGAAATCGCCTGTCACCATGAAGGCATTCGCCCATTTGCGCAGCAGATGATACTCTTCTTCTGGGGTGCCAATTAGCTTGGTCATGACCAGCGCAGGCAGGTTCGGCGCCAGGTCAGTCATGAAATCAATCTCATCGGTGCCGATGTCTTCAAGCAATCGGTTAACCGTCGACACCATCCAGGGCGAGACATCTGCTTCGACCCGCTTGGGCGTAAACGCTTTCTGGGCAATGGCCCGCAGCATTGAGTGGCGCGGCGGGTCATCATTCACGAGCATTAAAGTGGAGGCTTCAGACCCTTCCTGCATCTTATCGCGGGAGGAAAAAATCTTGTGGTTTCTGCAGACGTGCGTGACGTCTTTATGGGTTGTGACCACCCAGGCAGGGACTGGCTTGTCTACACCAGGCATTGTCCCTGGCGGAAAATCTTCCAGGCCGAACTGTATGGGCTTGCCGCGCAGCGGCACGTAGTAAGGGTAGGGGTTGGCGATAACCTCAGGTGAATAGAGGTCTTTTACGTCAAAGTCTTTCAACTGCTCGTCTGTCAAAGCGGTTTGCATGTGGTCTTCTCCCCAAGGATAGCGCGGTCAGCCGTGCTTGAATAAAAAGCGGGACATTTTTTGAAAGGTCGGCCCATATGGCGGCCTTAGCGCGCCGGCAACGTCCAATTTGCTTTGTCGGTAAATGGCGCGGGCATGGCTGAATTGTTTGAAACCATCAAAGCCATGATAGGCGCCCATACCGCTTGCGCCCACGCCCCCAAAGGGCAGATCGTCTATGGTGTAGTGCATGATCACATCGTTGACAGTCACGCCGCCTGACCGTGTATTGCCCAAAAGATGCTCGATCTCATCCTGATCTGAGCCGAAGTAATACAGCGCTAGGGGCGCCGGGCGCGACCGAATGAAGGCGCTCACATCGCCAAGCGTGTCGTAGGTTTTAATTGGCAGCAGCGGTCCGAAGACTTCCTCGCGCATAACCAGCTGATCATCATCCGGGTCAATCAGCAGCGTGATTGGCACCATATTGGCCTGGGCATCGCTTTGCCCCCCCGTCCAATCGAGTTCTATGACACGCGTGCCGGCGTCTTTGGCTTGGGCCGTGTAGCCGCGCAGCCGCTCAGCATGGCGCGCATTCACGATGGAGACTAAGTCTTGAGGCCCCCGCTCTTTCGGCACCGCGTTTTCCGCCGCAGAAACCAGTGCGGCGGCAACGCTATCAATTTCGTTCTTTTGAACAAACAGATAGTCTGGCGACAGGCACACTTGGCCTGCATTAAAGATTTTGCCGAACAAAATCCGGTCAGCGGCCAGTTTTAAGTTGGCGCCCTTGCCCAAAATGACGGGTGATTTGCCGCCCAGCTCTAACGTGACCGGCACTAGGTTTTCAGCGGCCGCGCGCATGATGTGTTTGGCGACATTTTCTCCGCCCGTATAGAGCAGGTGATCAAAGGGCAGCGCGCTAAACGCGGCGGCAACATCTGGCCCACCTGTAAAAACGGCGATCTCCTCAGGTGTAAAGGCGGATGCAAACATCTCGCGCATAAGTTCAGCGGTATTGGGCGTGAATTCCGATGGCTTAACCATTGCCCGGTTGCCGGCTGCTAAAATGCCCGCAAGGGGCATGAACGTAAGATTGACTGGAAAATTCCAGGGGCTGATACAGCCCACGACGCCGAGCGGCTGATAGCGTACTTCAGCGCTTGCCCCTGCCATATTGAATGGAAAGCCAGCCGAGCGTTTCTCGGGCTTCATCCAGCGGCCAACGTTCTTGATCGCGTCGCGGAAGGGCTTGGCGGTCGTCATGACTTCAACAAAGAAGCTCTGCTCTTTCGACCGGTAGCCATAGTCTTCCATCAACGCATCGCAAATTTGCGCTTCAAATTGGCCTAGTAAATCGTGGGCCCGCCTCAGCCGGTCAATTCGCAAAGCTTTAGAAGGATACCCTTCTGCATCAAAAGCCGTTTTTTGAGCCGCCAGACAGGCTTGCATATCTGCTGGCTCACCGTCGTCTTGCGAGCGTAAAAGTGATGTCGCCATCGCGCAAACCTCCCCATCCATCGCCCGCTTGCCTCAACGCTACCAGGCACGCTTATTTAAGAGGAATTAGAAATATATCGCAATAGAAAATATGTCGTAAGGACGCAATTAGATTATTACGCGTCATTTTATCTAGGCAAAGGTCCTTGTGTCTGGGTTGAAACCCTGCTTTTCTCCCATGAAAAGCAGGAGTTACTTGGCGATGGACGTGGCGGAAGATTTGACAAACAGGCCGCTCTCGCAAGCAGCCGATGCAGCGTATTTGGAATTATTCTTCCCCATTCATTATATAGTGGGGATGGCGATTGAAGACACCTTGCGCAGCGGTGTCCTAACGCGGCAACAAACGTGCATTCTGTGGACCATCCGGGCCAAGGGCGTTGATGGCAAGTCCATGCGCCGCAAGGACATCGAGAGGGCTTTGTCTTCGTGGTTTGAAGTAACCAGCTCGGCGGTATCAAAATCACTTCGCGCTTTGGCCAAGCCGCCATTCGGCATGATCCGTATCGTTGAAGATCCCAATTCCGGACGCGAAAAGCTTGTCCATCTGACGCCGCATGGCGAACGTTTTCTGAAACAAGCGATCCATAACGGACATGCGCTGATGCGCGACATGATTGCTCACCTTAGCCAAGACGAAGTTGAAAGCGGTATCCATTTCCTATCCCGCGTTACCGACGTCTTTGAGCGGGAACTCAGCAAAAAGCAGTCCCTAAATCCGCAGCGCGGTGACTAGCGCTTCAGCTGGCAGCGCTTTGCAATAAGTCCGCATACTGGGCGCGCAGGTCGCTTTTTTGAACCTTGCCGGTCGCCCCCAGGGGGAGCGCGTCGGTAAAAATAACCGTGTCAGGCAACCATAGTTTGGCGACCTTATCCTTTAAAAAGTCCAGGACCTCTTCCTGGGAAACCTGCGTCTCAGGGTTTGCAACAGCGATGACGACTGGACGCTCATCCCATTTAGGATGCGGGACACCAATCACAGCGGCTTGGCTGATTTTGTCATAGCCGCAGACCATGTTTTCCAGATCGACAGAGCTGATCCACTCACCACCGGATTTGATCAAATCCTTGGCACGGTCGGTGATTTGCATGAACCCATCTTCGTCAATGCAGGCAATGTCGCCTGTGTCGAACCAGCCATCGGTATCGACGGCCGGCCCCTCCGCGCCGAAATACTGTTTTAAAACCCATGGTCCGCGCACCTTAAGGGCGCCGATGCTTTGACCATCATGGGGCAAAACTGTGCCATCAGATGCGGTGATCTTGAGATCGACCCCAAATACGGGTCGGCCCTGTTTGACCCGGGCAGCGATCCGCTCAGCATGGCTGCCTTGCGCGCTGCGCGCCGTCTCAGCGCTGGAGGTGCCGATCGGGCTCGTCTCTGTCATACCCCAGCAATGGACAACCTCCACGCCGCGCTTATCGAAGGCTTCAATCATGGACAGCGGGGCTGCTGAGCCAGCGATAATAAAGCGCTCAAGGCCTGGCCAAACGTCCCCTTTTCGTTCAGCTTCCTCAAGCAGTGCCAACGCGATTGTCGGAACACCGAGCGCAAGCGTCACCCCTTCTTCCATGATCAGGCTGTGCAGGGTGGGGCCGTCGATATGTCGCCCGGTGAAAACCAATTTTGCGCCATGTGCCAGGGCTGCATAAGGAATGCCCCAGCCATTGGCGTGAAACATGGGCGCGGCTGGCAGAATAACGTCGCGCGCGCCGATATTGCCGCCGTCTTTGGCGCTGACACCCAGCGCATGCAACACATTGGACCTGTGCGAATAAAGGACCCCCTTTGGATTGCCCGTCGTCCCGGACGTGTAGCACAGCGCATTTGCGCTGCGCTCGTCGAGCTGCGGCCAGTCATATGTCTCTGGCTGCCCAGCGATCAGATCCTCATAGATCAGGGCGCCTGGCAAGTCTTCAGGCTGGTGCGCTGCGTCCGTCATTACCACCACATGTTTCACTGACGGGCATTGGGGCCGCAGCGCTGCAACGAGCGGCGCGAAGGTGATGTCGACAAACAGAAATTCATCATGAGCATGGCCAATAATGTAAGCCAGTTGCTGCGAGGATAGGCGCGGATTAATGTCGTGCGCCACAGCACCAATCCCGCTCACGCCGTACCATAATTCGAGATGGCGATGGGTGTTCCAAGCGATGATACCAATGCGCGTGCCGATCTGCGCGCCAAGGTCTGTGAGTGCATGGGCCAGCTGGCAGCTGCGCGCGGCAGTAGCGCGATAACTTTGGCGGTGAAGCCCGCCTTCTAACGCATGGCCAACGACCTCCTGGTTGCCATGCCATCTGCGTGCATGGTCCAGGATACCGCTCACCAGCAGCGGCGCATCCTGCATCAAACTTAACATGATACGGTCATGCCTTCCTGCTAGGAGCTTAGCGCTCGGGAGTGTCCATATCGGCGCAAACATAGGCTGCCTTGGCCGAATCTTGGAAATCGCGGAAGCGCGCGACCTTGCCGTCTTGGATGGTTAGGACATGTGCGTATTCTGAATCGTAAATCCGCTTGGTTTCGTTGAATTCGAGTGTGAGGTGTCCAGTGACTGCCACCAGGTTATCCGACGCAATGAATTCAACCTGCCGGAAGTCTTTGATCACCACGTCGTCAGCGACGTGCCCGAAGAAGATTTTACACTTCTCTTTGCCTTTGAAAATCCCGGCGAATGGGATTTCTTTGGGGCCGTAATATTCAATGATGCAATCCTCTGAAAGGACATCAAAAAGCGCATCAAAATCGCCTGCGTGAATTGCATCATAATACTGGTGTGCGACTGCCAATGCGTCTGTCATTGTGCGCTCTCCTCCATTAGAACTTTGCGTTGAATTCCACGCCCCAGGTACGCGGCGGGGCCAATGGCCCGACGAACTCAGCGCCGTAAACTGTGCCAGTCAGAATCTGGTTCGTGAAGTAGGCTTCATCGGTCAGGTTGTCGCCAAAGATGGCAACGGAATAACCGCCGTCTTCCGACGTCCAAGACGCGCGGGCTTTCAGGAGCCCAAAGCTATCCTCAGAGGCTGCATCAATGTTGAAGACTGTGAAGAAGATTTTGCTTTGCCAGCCATAATCAATGCGCAGGCTTAGATCGCCTTTTTCATCCATTGGGTAGTTGAAGACAGCACCAATATTAAACTTCCATTCCGGCGCGCGCGGAAGGCGCAGGCCGTCAAGGTCACGCACCAAGGATCCCGGCTCTTGATCGAGTGGTGCGGGCCTTAAGGGTTCCGTCAGGGTTCCTTCGGTGAACTGCGCGTCCAAATACGTTACAGAGCCATCAAGGCTGAAATATTCTGACAAGATGGCCGCCGCTTCGACTTCAAAGCCTAGGACTTCTGCGGCGCCAACGTTGCGAATAATGGGCTGGTTGCCAATGGAATCCTGCGCTTGCAGGTTCGTATAGTCGTAATAGAAAGCTGCCGCATTCACGCGAAGCCGATTGTCAAGCAGCTGAGATTTTACGCCGAGCTCATAACTCCATATGGTCTCTGGTTCAAACGCCTCGCGCTGGCTAGAGCCGATATTGTAGCCCCCGCTTTTAAAGCCGCGCTGCACAGAGGCATAGGCCAGAACATTGACATTGGGCGACCATTCCAGCGCGAATTTAGGCGTGAAGGCATCAAAGGTCGTTGGCCCTGCAACCGGGGCAATCACAAAACCCAAAGGATCGGGGACCACGTTATCGCGGTCATCGCTGATGGCATTGGGAAAGAGCATCGGATTGGGCGCGAAGGGGACCCGCGCATCGCCGCCTTCGGGAGATAGGAACACAAGGTCGAAATTCTGGAACCCGTCGCGCCGTTCACGCGTGTAGCGCCCGCCAATTTTTAGCGCCAAAGTATCGGTGATCTCATAGGTCGCATCGACATAGACATTAAAGGCCTGGGTTTCCTGGCCGCCGTTCAGGCGCAGCTCGCAACATAAGTTTGTTGACGGAATGTCAATCGGGAACACAGGAATGACGCCCGCATCTTGAAGGTCCGCAAACCCTTGAATGAGGATCGGCTCCCAAAAATCTCCGAAAATGTCGTTGTTGATGACATTCTCTTCGGTGAAGTACCCGCCGCCGACAATCCAGCTAAAGCGCTTGCCTTGCGGCGAACTCAGCTGGAAATCGGCTGTGTACTGCCAGTGATCTTCCGCGCGGCGGTAATAGGTGTTGAAGGTATCGCCCAGGTCAAAGGTGTTTTGAAAATCTGGATTGCTTTCTTTGTAGCCAGTAATGACCTGCAAGTCATATTCACCAATACTCCAGTCGAGCTGGGCATTGATGCCCCAAATTTCAGTGTCGTTGCGGAAAGGGACGGCGGCGAAGATATCGCGAGATTTACGTTCGGTGACCCGCCCACTGTTTTTGATCGCAAAATATGGCAGGGTTTGTGAGCCTTCGCGGCTCTCATACCAATTGGGCACTTCTTCCGCGTAACCCGCGCTGGCAAAATGGAACACATTTGCGCGGTCATTGGCGTGAAAATAATCGGCCATGACGGTGAGGACGGCATTTTCTGAGACATCAGCCTCGACCGTCAAACGCATTGCGATATCGTTGCGGTCTTCAGCGTCAAAAGACAAGTCATCTTGTGTGGGCGGCAGCGCGCCGCGCGCAAGATTGACTGTGGTGTAGCCACCGCGGTTTTCATATTGCGTGGCAAAGCGGGCGCGCACGGTGTCAGTGATGGGGCCACTGACTGCGCCGAAAGCCTGCACACGCTCATAGTTGCCTAAAATGAGGCGGCCTTCTGCGGAGAAGTCCTCTGTTGGGCGTTTGGTCAGGATGTTTACGGAGCCGCCAGTGGCGTTGCGGCCATAAAGTGTTCCCTGCGGCCCGCGCAGCACTTCGATCCGGTCCACATCAAAAAAGGACGGCCCAATGGCCGCTGCGCGCGATAGGAAAATCCCGTTCACATAGGCTGCTGTGGAGCTGTCATTGCCGGCGATGATAACGGGTGTGCCAATCCCGCGGATGAAGATAGACGTATCCCCTTGGTAAGTGGCGATTTGCACACCTGGTACCAGCGCAGCAATCTGCTCAACGCTTTGGACAGAGCGTGCCGTTAAAGCATCGGCATTCAGCGCGCTGACAGAGATGGCTGTTTTCTGCAATCCCTCCGCACGGCGGCTGGCGGGGAAAATAATCTCTGCCAGGCCGTTGTTAGCGGGGGCATCGCGGTATTGCGCGTGCGCCTGTGTTGGTGCGCCGGCGCACAGCGCCGCTGTCACGGCAAGACGTGAGATTGCGTGTTTGATCGAGCCCATCATGGTCCTCCCCAAGATCCAATGTGCATGTCCGAACGCTCCTAAGAATTCAAAAAGCGTCCTTAAGACATAATTTCGTTTGTATTACTTTTATTGTCAAGACCATAAAGCGATCGGGCGGCTGGCCGCGGCCTTATCGGCGTTGCGCTGCACCGTGATATCGCGAGCGGAAAGGTCATTCATGACCCACTGGCGGCGCGCACTTATCCTTTATGTCAACCGTAGATCGTAAGGCGCAAAACGCCTAGGTCTCTGCCTGCTGCCACATGGAGCTCAGTGCGTTTTTGGGCCGATAAGCCAAAGCGTATTGCCCGCTCTCGGAACATCACTTTTTCCATGAATCTAGCTTGTTTTCTCTTAGGGGTTGACGCGCGCATACATTATATCTAGTTAAGTTATAACTAAATAGGATAAAAGAAATGGATGACCTCGACAGATATAGCAAACCCAGCGTGGCCATTGATCTTGCCATCATGACGGTTGCCCAGGGCGCGTTGAAGGTGTTGTTGATACAGCGACCAGAAGGCGGCGTCCCTGGATGGGCCATGCCTGGCGGATTTGTGCGGATCGACGACTCGCTGGAACGAACCGTAGAGCGCGTCTTGACGGAAAAGGTTGGTCTTGAAGGTGTCCACTTTGAGCAGCTAGCAAGCTACGGCGCAATTGACCGCGATCCACGCGGGCGCGTGATCAGCATAGTTTATCTGGCCTTGTGTCCTTATGACGCCTTGGCTGATGTTTCTCTTGCCACAATCCAAGTGGATTGGGAGGGAGAGCAAGGCGGGCCGGCGCAAGCCCTGCGCAATGGCGACGCCTTAGACTTGGCATTCGACCATGCGGATATCTTGGGCGATGTGGTGAAGCGACTACGCGGAAAGCTAGATTATTCCCGTGTTGGCTATGCGCTGCTTCCGGAAAAATTCACCCTGCGCGAAGTGCAGGAGGTTCATGAAGCTATTTTAGGCAAGTCGCTCAAAAAACCCCCTTTCAGACGCAAATTACTAGACCGCGGGCACATTCACCCCACCGGCGAGTTTGAGACCGGCGGCGCCTATCGCCCCGCCGAATACTATGTCGTGAAGCCAGAGGAGTAAGATCAATGGCCCAAATTAAACGCTACGCTATAGTCAACCAATTGCGCGCTGAAGCATCGCAGCACGTTCAGTATTTTCGCAAAGGCAAACTAAAGACGTCTGGCCGCGGCCTCTCCTTCTGGTTTGACCCCAATGGCGCATCGCTGACAGAAATTCCAATGAATGACCGTGAATTGATATTCATGATCAAAGGACAGTCTTCCGATTATCAGGATTTGGCGGTTCAGGGGTCTGTGATATGGCGCGTTGCTGATGCGGATAAAGTAGCCACGCGGATCGATTTTGGGATCGACATCAATAGAGGTGTGCGCCTTGGCAAACCAGAGGACCAAATCAAGTCTGTTTTGACTGGTCTGGTGCGCGAATTCTGTGACGCCTACTTAAAGGACAAAGGCGTGCGCGCTCTGCTGGAAGCGGGCTTGTCGCCCGTGCAGGCAACGATTGCTGCTGGCTTCGGCGCAGACCCGACGTTGGATGCCATGGGACTTGAGGTTGTCAGTATTCGAGTGTCTGCCTTATCCCCCAGCTCAGAGTTATTCCGCGCGCTTCAGGCGCCTACATTTGAAAGCCTGCAGCAAAAGGCGGATGAAGCGACCTTTTCTCGCCGGGCGTTGGCAGTGGATAAAGAACGCGCCATCGCGGAAAACGAACTGCAAAATCAGATAGAGCTGGCCAAGCGCCGCCAAGATCTGATTGCACGCGAAGACGCCAATGCACGCTCTGAAGCGGAGGCTAAGGCTGCGGCGACGCGGATTTTGGTTGAGGCGGACAGTGACGCCAAAATTATCAGCGCAGAGGCTGAAGCCAAGCGCATCCGTGCTGTCGAGCAAGCAGCGGCCGAGATGGAAAAGGCCCGTATGGCCGCTGTTGCCGACGTGCCGCCTGCCGTTATGTTTGCGCTGGCCGCCCAGGCGTTCGCTGAAAAGGTCGAGAGGATTGACAACCTCAGCATCAGCCCAGACATGCTCGCCGGCATCGTGCAGCAAGCCAAAACGCTAATGGCGCCGCAGAATGCGGAGCTGTGAGATGAGTAGCCTCAACCCGCGTGTTGTATTGGTCAGTCGGCAGACGGAATATGCCGCGCTGCTGGCCAAACACGGCACGCGGGGGCAAGCGGACTTCTTTCTCTCAACGCGCGGCCAGGCCATAGGGGACGTAGAAGCGCGTGACGCTTTGGAAAGGCGCGCACTCACTGCTGCAAAGCGCGCGGTCCCTGCGGATTGGTCCTATGTTCACGTCATGCGCGAAGACCTAAGCCGATTTCTGTTCGGCCCGAACGACATCGTCGTCCCTGTCGGACAAGACGGTCTCGTGGCAAATCTGGCGAAGTACTTGGATGGTCAGCCGGTGATTGGCGTAACGCCCGACCCGGCCACGTCTGAAGGCGTGCTCAGCCGGCACCCTGCGGCTGCGCTGACTTCTCTTTTATTGCGTGCGTCAAACAACGATGTGGATATTGAAGCACGCACCATGATTGAAGCGGTTGCAGGCGAAGGCCTTCGCTTGCTCGCCTTGAATGAGCTTTTCATCGGCCACCGCTCGCACCAGTCCGCGCGCTATATTGTTGAAGCCGGCGGCGCTGAAGAGTTCCAATCGTCTTCTGGTATGATCGTTGCCACAGGTACCGGGCTTACAGGCTGGGCAAAATCAATTATGACCGCAACGGGACGCGTTTTTAAAATTGCGCCCAATGAAACGCGCGCGGCCTTTTTTGCGCGAGAACCCTGGCCGAGCAAGACGTCCGGTTGCAAGATCGCGGCAGGTGAAATCGACAAAGAGAATCAGGTTAGCTTGTCTTCCCGGATCAATGAAGGCGGCGTCATTTTTGCCGACGGTATCGAACAGGATTTCCTTCCCTTCGATTGGGGCGTACAGGCACAAATTCGAGTGGCGGAAAAACGGCTGGCACTTGTTGTTTAAGTTTGCCAATCCACAGGCCTTTATGTGTCGGCCTAAAGGCACCACTGTCCAACGCGTCGCAACTGCGGGCTAGTCTAAATCGAACTTGGCCAAATATTTGCGCAACCTATCGGCATCATTTGCGGCCTTGCGGCGCTCGCGAGAGGCGGAAAATAGACGCCGACCGGCGTCTGATAACGAGCGGCACTGCATGCAAACACCAAGCACGTAGGCCATAAGCGAGAGCCTGAGGGCTTGGGGTCGCACTACCTCCTGTACGGCCCCGCGATCCTCGTATCAGGCAATCGCCAAAGTCTTGACGCCGCTGGCGTGCCGCCACAGCATACGCACTCTGACACGTTCGGGTCTGCCGGGTAGGTCGGCGTAGGATCAATAAGAGCTGGCTTGCCTGTTTTATGGCGGCTAACACTCTGTGACACGCTTCATGTCATTGTGAGCCTTGAAAGGTATAGCGACACGAAAGGAATGTGCCTGTTATGCGCGTGCTTATGATCGAGGACAATACAGGCCTGGGCCATTTGAAAGTGCAGCGGCTTCAATCGGTTGGCAACTCTAATGAGCGCGAAACCTTGTTTGATCGGCTGAACGTCTGCGCCGTTGCGGTGAATGTAGTGTAGTGCTGATATGCCGTTTTCAATAAGCCTGGCTGATATCCAAGCGGCGGCGGGCCGGATCCAAGACCATGCGGTCCAAACTCCCGTTATGACGAGCGCTGTCTTAGATGTAGCAGTGGGTGCGCGGGTGTTTCTAAAGCCAGAGAATTTGCAGCGCACAGGGTCCTTTAAATTCCGCGGCGCCTTGAACCGACTGCTTCAACTCAGCGCCGAAGAGCGCCGTGCGGGCGTGGTCGCGTGGTCCTCTGGAAACCACGCTCAAGGCATTGCTGCAGCGGCCCAGATTTTGGGTATCCCTGCTACCATCGTAATGCCGAAAGACGCCCCAGCTGTAAAAGTCGAGAAAACGCGTGGCTATGGCGCAGAGGTGATTGGCTATGATCGTTACACGGAAAGCCGCGAAGAGATTGGGCACCGATTATCTAAAGAGCGTGGGTGGGTTTTAGTGCCGTCATATGATGATTCGCACATCATTGCCGGGCAAGGAACGGCTGGATTGGAGCTTGTAAAGCAAATGACGGCGCGCGGTGAAGCGCTCGATGTCCTGCTGGTCTGTTGCGGCGGTGGCGGCCTCATTGCCGGCATGTCAACAGCGTTCAAGGCCCTGAGTCCTAAGACCGAGGTGTATTCAGTCGAACCAGCAGAATTCAATGACCATGAACGATCACTTCAATCTGGCCAGCGCGAGGCAAATGACCCAGGTGCGCGCTCGTTTTGTGACGCGCTGCTTGCGCCAACACCCGGTTCGCTGACATTTGATATTAATCAACATACGTTGGTCGGCGGCCTTAGCGTCACCGATGCGCAGGTAAAAGAGGCGATGCGCTTTGCCTTTGATAGCTTGAAACTGGTGGTCGAACCCGGCGGCGCAGTGGCCCTAGCGGCGGCTTTATCCAGCAAGCTTGATTTGGCCCGGAGATCAGTTGGCGTGGTGCTCTCTGGAGGAAATGTCGATCCAGGCCTCATTGCAGAGGTCGTGAGCGCGCAGGGGCGGCCCCTATGATCTTTCCGGCTTATATGTGTGAAACAAACGGCGGTGCCTTTTGAATACAGTCTTTGGTGGCGATCCGCAGATTGAGGTTCAATGAGCCTGAAACGAAATTATCATTCTCTAAAACGTTGAAACCATCTTCGCGAGCGACAGTCCTTTAAATATGCTGACGCCAAAAGTGGAAATCTAAAAACTGTGCCCAATCCGCGCGGGACAGGATCTTGCGCCGAGAAAGCAAGGAACGCGCCTGTGTCAGTGTTCAGCCGATGATCACGCGCGACTGCTACCATTACCGATGTGTCAGGCCCTGTTACGCCAATCGCAATTCACGACAGGCGGGTCCGCGTCAAGTGTGAGCAGCGCCTTTGATAGTCTGCAGGCGACATGTTTCCCTGTTTGGCGGGGAGGACTGTAGCTTTGAACAGGCAGCGTTCAACTTTTGCTGCGGCAGGATTTAATCCGGCGGCAATGTTGAATGCGGAAGACGTTAGAAAAAGGGCGGTTCAATCTGCCGAAGCACCAGGGGATGGTTTCATGTCAGCAAATTTTTTGTCTTTTAAAAAGCAACACCTTCAAGCGGTCAGTGCGTTGTCCATATTGATTGGAAGCGCGGCAACCATGCCCGCGGCGGCGCAATCGTTGGCGGGGGTAAACGAAGATACAAGCCTTTTGGAAGTCATTACTGTGTCGGCACGGCGACGCGTGGAGTTGCTGACAGATGTCCCTCTAGCAATTGTAGCCTTTGATGAAAGCCAGATAAACTCGCTGGTCATTACCGACATCACGGACCTGGCAGAGTTGACGCCTGGCTTTGCGATGCAAAATAATTCTCGCCAAAATGAGCAGCCATTTATCCGAGGGTTTTCTGTCGGTAGTTTCTTTCGTGACAATCAAACGGCGTCGTTCTTTCATGATGGCGTATTTGTGGGCGGTGTTGCACGCACGATCGGCCTTGATGACGTCGAGCAGGTGGAGGTGCTCTTTGGCCCGCAGGCTGTTTATTTCGGTCGCCAGACCTTTGCAGGCGCTGTCAATTATATCTCCAAGAAACCAACATTTGATTTTCAAGCCCACGGCCGCGTGGAGTATGGCGAGAATGCCCGATTTGGCGTCAGCGGCGGCGTAAGCGGTCCCATTGTCGAAGATAAGCTCGCGTTCCGGGTGTATGCGGGCTACGGCAGTTATGATGGTGAATTCCAGAATACACTCACACTCGACCGTGTCCAAACCGAAGAAACATTTCGCGTGGCAGGCTCTCTGACCTGGCGGCCTTGGGAGGGCGCTGAAATTCGTGCGCGCGTCCAGCACGCCGAGCTGGACGATGGCCATAATGCGTCGGTCTTACTGCCCGCATCGAATAACAATTCCCTTCCTGACCGCGACAGCGGCGTGAACCAGTTTTTCACTGGCGAGCTGCCCATCCCCAGCCAAATTGCGTTAAACTTGGATACTTTGGAATTTATGGGCGGTCGGCGCCTCACCAATCAAGAGCGCTACTCTTTGTTCGGTGATTTTGAAATAGGCGACATGACCTTGTCGCTCATCACCGCCTATAATGAAGACTTCAACATTAACTCCGCAGATGGAGATGGCCTCCCTGCGGCAACGTTTTTCGGCAACTTCACGTTCACGTCTGACTATTGGGATTTCACCCAGCAGGCGGTTTTAACGTCTTCGCAAGAGGAGCGCCTGCGCTGGTTGGTTGGCGGTATTTACTTTGAGTCTGAGCGCGTGGAAAGCTCGCTCACCTTCCCGTTCACATCGCTTAGTGATCCGCGCAAGGTCCAAAACTTTGGTATCTTTGCAGCGGTTGAATATGATTTCACGGACGCGTTAACGCTGACGGTTGAAGGTCGCTTCAACCATGATGATGTTACACGCGAAGAGCGCGACGAGGGCGGTGTTGATTTAAACCAGACGTTCAGCAAATTCCTACCACGCGTTGTGCTCGATTATAAACTCTCAGACGATACGCTACTTTATGCGCTGGTGTCCCGAGGCAATCAGCCTGGTGATTTTAATACGACGGCAGGGATTCCCGAAGAGTTCGTGATTGTTGAAGAACAAACCATGTGGAACTTCGAGATCGGCGCAAAGCACACGTATTTCGACGGCGCAGGCCAGATCAACTTTACCGCATATTACATCGACTGGAACGGCCAGGTCATCCCGACACTACAAGAAACGCCTGACGCGCCCACGCCAACATCGGTGATCGATACGAATGCTGGGGGATCGCGCAGTATTGGTTTCGAAGTTGAAAACAACAACCAGTGGAACGAGCAGTTCAGTACCCGTATCACCTATTCCTACAATAACGCCGAGTTTACTGACTTTCTGACAGACCGTCTTGATGACGTGAACCCAGCGGGCCAGCCATTAACAGATGTTTCTGGCAACCGGCTTCAAAATTCGCCCCGCCATAACTTTACCTTTGCAGCCGATTATACGGATGAGCTGCCAGGTTTTGCAGGCTGGTCATGGTTCGCGCGCGGCAACTATTCTTACCGCTCGCGCCAATTTACCAGTGAGCTCAACACGGCGTTTATTGATGGGCTCAACTTGGTCAATGCAAGCATTGGCCTCGAGGCAGAAAATGTGACGTTGACACTCTATGGGCGTAATTTGCTTAGTGATGATACGCCTGCGTTTGCGACCATCTTTTCTGACTTTACGTCGTTTACGCCGTCCTATTTGCTGACCCTTCGTGAGAATGCATCTTACGGTATTCGAGCAGATTTTCGCTTTTAGAGTTTCTCCCTGGAAAGGATCTGTTTTTGACCACAGCGTTAGTCAAATTTTGCGCTGCCGCACTGTGTGTGGTTGCGCTGGCAGGTTGTGATCGAGACAGGTCCTTGTCCTGGAGTGCTGAAGATCAGGCATCGCAAGCCCAGTTTCAAGGTCAGCCTTGCGAGCGACCTGTATATCTGGTGGTCTCGATTGAAAACCTGAACCGTAAGAAGAGTGCTGCTTATGGAAAAGCGTTGCGGGCCTCTAAAATTGTCTCACGCCACGGCGGAGAATATCTGGCCGTGAGCCCGCCCACTCTTTTGCTCGAGGGGGAGTGGCCAGACGACCGCGGCTTTGTGATTGAGCGTTATCCGTGCAAACTTGCTTTGGAGACCATGTGGAACTCCGATGAATACCAGAATAATATCAAGCCATTGCGAGATGGATCTGGAATTTACACTGTTGCTTTATTTGATAAGTGGCCACCGTCCGCTGACCTAGATTAATTCGTTGTGCTGAACGACATTGATCGCTTTCAGCACCCCTAGGTAAGATCTGCTGACGGGGACGAGATTGCCGTTCTCAAGCCTGACTTTCTTAATACCTTCATCTTGTACAATTTTTTCAATAGCCGCTATGCGCACCCAGTGGGAGCGGTGGATCTGGACACCGCCGAGGCGATACGCTTCTTTCACCGCATCGTTAAAGCGGTACCGGATAAGTGTGTCGCCAACACGCGTTGAAACGCGCACATAATGATCTTCTGCATGCATGCTTAATATATCAAGACCTAAGCGATGCGGAATGAGCGCATAAAAACCAACACGCTCAATTGCATTAACATCGACAGGGGCTCGCTGAGAAATGGAGTCGCCGGTCGCTGGACTAGAAGCAGGCAGAAGCTCATCGGCAATATAGTGAGGAAACTGGAAAACGCGCGCAATAATCCAAGTGGCTACCAACCAATACAGCGGAACAACGCCAAACTTTACCAAATGCTCCACGTTAGGCCAGGACTGGACCAGGTTTCGCGGCGGGTAAAAATCGATCTGCGGCGCGAAAAGCGAAAACGCATAACTCGTGTAGAATTGTAGATAAGGCGTGATGATCGCCATGGCGATGATCGATCCAACCAGCAGGCTCACCCAAATTTGCGGCGACCATGGTTTAAAGATCACTTTCGCAGCACGGCTTGCCCCGTCAAGAGTGAACCAAAGCGGAAACGTAATGCCCATCCAATAAAATATGGAATCCCAAGTCGCCATGTGCTTGGCATTGCCTGAGTGATTAAGCCCAAATAAAATTGCCGTCAAAAGCGGAACGCCGACGTAAAAAACCACCAAAGGTTTCAAGCTGCCGTGAAGCAAGCGAAGCCCGGTGGTTGGAGTCGCGGTTAAAGCCATCATTCACTTATACGCTTGCTATCCGCTACAGACAAGAAACTGCCTCCTATGGCTGCCTTAAAATTGTCGTCACGTCTTTTAAATAGGCGATGACAGCCGCGCGGTCTTCTGCCCGGTTAAGCCCAGTGAAGGCCATCGTTGTGCCAGGCGCGTAAGCTGCAGGGGCGGTGAGGAACGCATCAATTTCGACCGCCGTCCAATAGCTTTGTTGCATTGATAGAGCGCTGGAATACGTAAAGCCTGCTCGGCTCGCCATGGGCTGCGCGTAAAAACCAGACAAATTTGGGCCAACCTTATGCGGCGCGCCGGGGGCGATTGAATGACACGCCCGGCACTTTAAGAACACGCGTTTTCCGCGCCTTTCCAGTGCGTCGTCATTTGCCTGTACTGCACCCTCGGCGCCCAATGTCAGCAGCCCAATGACCAATGCTTTTGCGGCAAATTTTGACACACCCATTTTACTTTACGGGCTGCATGGTTGCTGCGTAGATGCTGTGCGCTGTTTTATACGTTCCAGTCCATTCTGCCGGTGCCTCGACGAACGAGGCAAGATGGGTGCTGGCCACTTCTGCAACGGACGGGTCGAGCGCTTCAATTCCAGGGACCTTGCGCGCATAGAGCCGCGCGAATACGCCGCCAGGCTGCTGGCCCATCATCATCCATGGATGCCACGGCTTATTGCTTTGCAAGGATGCATGGAAGCTTAGGTCCGTGATGGCGTCATTGGCCAAATCAACAGGCGAGACAAAATACTGAGAGTGCTCCGACACAAACATTGTAGCGCCAGAGGATTCGCGCGGCCATTTTTCTGGCAACAACGGATTTTTGCGTTTGGATGTTACGTCAAGCGCGAAGGACGCAGTGCCATCAATCATGCGCCAAGGGAGCCGAAAAGCAGGCGCTGCCTGGGTCGCGTTAAACCCGCCAAACGCGTTCATTTTTGGGGATAGCGCGAAGTTAACCGGGCCATTGCGTTGGTGCCAAACTGGCAGCGTTTCGTTGGTATAGGGGTTTGTCCATTTCGACAGCGGTTTGCCGGTTTCAAGGTCTGTGTAAATGGCAAATTCTGAGAATAAAAACCGGAATTTTCCATCTTCAACAGGTAACGTCTTGGTCGAGCTCATCCCTTCAATACCATAGAGCGGCACGATCGGCTCGCCTGGCAGCGTTCCAAAGGCCCGCCCGGAATAATGAACGTGCCCAGCGCGCTCGCCTGACATATCTCCGGCCAGACGCGCCATGACCGCCACATTCTTGGCGGGATCTTCAAAATCAAACGCGCTGGATGTCTTCGTACTGGCGTCATGGCCATCGGCTACTGCGCTGCCGGGCAATGCTGCAGCACCAACTGCTACGCTTGTTCCTACTAGAAAAGATCGACGGGGCAGCGCGTTGAGAAGATCGAGGGTCGGCATGCTGTCTAAGTCCTTACCTGTGGTGGGAAGGTCTCTCACTGCACCGGCGCCAAACCTTAAAAAAGCGCCCCGTCGTGTACAGCAGCCAAAGTGCCGTGAGGTGCACATGGCGCATTTGAAGTGAGGGGCTCGCAGGTCCAAACATGCTCACGCTCAGCGATTGTCGCCATTTGACGTTGGCGACATGGACGCAAATTGATCCGGCGCAACACGTTCCCTCCCGGGCACTCACGACAAGGCAGTGGCAGTTACGCCGCCGATTGGCCTATCACACTCGCACGTGAATTATTTGTGAGTGTTCTTTGGTATGACTGATCTTCGCAGGAGCCTCTTTCAAGGCGGGCTAATAAACCGGCGGTCAGCGTTGACGGCAGCGCTGGGCGGGGCTGCCTTAGCCGGGGCAGGGCCCGCTGTGCAGTCCCGGTCAGGGCCGCCTCAAGCGCAAGAGGCATCAAGTTTTGACTGGCAGAGCCCTGCGGAGAACCTGCGCATGCTGTCGCGCATGTGGGGCACGGTTGAGGAAGGCGAGGAAGCCTTTCTATATGTCTTTGGCCCTGCTTTCGGCCTCCTAGATGCAGAGAACTATGTCCCGCTATTCCGGTTGGAATCGCTTGCGAATGTGCGCACCTACACCTTGCCGAACGGGGCGTTTCACTATCTGGCAAACCAAGTCATCTTGTTTTGTGACTACTTTACCAACGAGGTTTTGGAAACGTGGGACAATCCCTACACTGGAGAGACAGTCGACGTTTTCCAATACCGCGACGGGCCTTTGGATTACAAACTAGACCCAAATGCGTTTCCCGAGCGCTATAAAATGGAAGGGCAGGACGCCCTAAAACGCAAACTCGTCCTCGATTGGTGGTTTAGAGGCGATACCGCTTACGGCGATGCAATCGCGCGGACGTCTTTGCCCAACAAACTCGATCCAGCTGTCTGGAAACGCGAGTCCATCGGTCCGCGCTGGGAGACCTTTGAAGCGTATCGATGGCAAGCAAAAATAGAAGAAATGGAGGACTTATCGCTGCCCTCCGTCCCCTCGTTCACCGGCGACTTTCAAACTTTCAAGCCGTGGGAGCCATGGATGCTGATGGGGCAGACACCGGGTAAGATTTTCTCTGTTCGGACGGCCTTCAAGCCAAAAACGCTTGATGACGTCCCGCGCCACGTCATCAATTACATTGAAAAAAATCTGCCCGAGTTCATGAGCGCGCCAACCACCTTTCACGGTGAGTACAAGCTCAACGACGCACATTTCAAGGCGCTGCGCACGCCGTCCGACCGCCCATTGCCTGCGCTTAAACGGCCCTGAGGTTGCTTCTATGACACATAAGATTTTAGCCCCAAAAGCAACGCGCCGCGCTCTGCTTGCTGGACTTGGTAGTGCAGGAGCGCTTGCCGGGTTTGGCGCGCCAATTAGAGCGCGCGCGCAGGTGGATGAAAAAGTGATCGTTATTGGAGCCGGTCTATCAGGGCTTGCTGCTGCACTCATCTTAGAAGGCGAAGGCGTAGACGTTACCGTTTTGGAAGGGCGCGGGCGTGTTGGCGGGCGATTGTTCACCCTTGACGATGTTCCCGGCCACCCTGAGGCAGGCGGCAATGGTATAGGCGCAGGCTACGCGCGGGTGCTTGATGCAGCGCGGACCTACGGCGCCCCTCTCATCCCCGTGCGCCAACGCACGGAAGGGACGGAGGGCGCCAGCTTAATCAACCTAGGCGGCGAAAACATCCTCCCTGCAGAGTGGTCAAGCTCAGCTAAAAACCCATTTCCTGACGCGAAAAAGGCAATCCTCCCATGGGCGTATCAATGGCCGTTTCTCATGGGGGCAAACCCAGTCAAAGACACGACAAGCTGGACGAACCCAGAACACGCTAAGTGGGACATCTCGATCTACGACTTTATGAAGCAACAGGGCCAGGATGATGCGACGATCGACTTAGCCTGCGGCACAGGCATGCTCTACGGCACGAGCGCACATGATTTTTCAACCTTAGCAATGTTTCAAACCATCACCTGGGGCGGTCTCCAAGCGCAAATCGGCCGCGAAGCCTACGCAATAGAAGGCGGCAACCAGCGTTTGCCAGAAGCCATGGCCGCTGCCCTTCGCAAAGAGGTTCGAACCGGGGTTGCAATCGCTGGCATTGCGCAAACAAAGCGGGCGATGGAAGTTGTCACCACGGATGGCGCGCGCCTGCAGGCAGGGCGCGTCATCGTGACTGTGCCCTTCTCCGCATTGCGCCATGTGCGGTTTGATCCAGTGCTGCCTAAAGCCCGCGATTGTTGCGTTCAGCAGATGGGCTATACCCAGGCCTTTCAAGCGCATTTCGTGCCTGAGGGCCGATTTTGGGAAGACGATGGCATGCCGCCTGACATTTGGACAGACGGTCCGGCAGGTAAGTTTGCAGCCCTTCGGTACGGCGATAGTGATGAGCCGACGACGTTTCTTGCTTTCGTGAACGGCGCGCATGGGGAACGGCTAGAGCGTATGCCGCCAGACCAAGCATCAGCAGAAATCTTGGCCTATCTGGCCCGTATTCGGCCAGCGACCAAGGGCAAGCTGCGGCCCGTCAAAAGCCATTCGTGGCGGCGCGACCCCTTTGCTGGCGGGCTTTATTCGTCCTGGAAACCCGGCCACGTTACCCGTTTTGCAAGCATTATCGGTCAGCCCATTGGCGGGCTTCATTTCGCCGGTGAACACACAGCCATGCTCAACCGCGGTATGGAAGGCGCTATGGAATCAGGCGAACGCGCGGCTATCGAAGTGCTTGATGCGCTGAGCTAGCAGCCCGCAAACCAACTTTAAAAGCCGCCCGCGATCAGGTTGGGCAAGTAGGAATCATCCCATGTGTCGCGCGCGGTTGCGCCGATGCGCAAAATGACAAGCTGCTCGTCCGTTGACACATAAAGGCGCTGGCCGCCGTAACCATCGAAGATCATAAGATCTTTGGTCGCGAATGGTTCGTTTGCCATCACGACATATGCCACCGTTTCCGACAATTCACGCCGCTTTTCAAATGGTTCAGCCAGCCACACAAAGCCGTAGTTTTCCTTTGCTTGAGAGGGCTGCTGCATGCGCTCAATCCAAGAAGGCGGCACAATCTGCTGTCCATCGAAGGTCCCGCCCTGGGCGATCATGATGGCAAAGCGCAGCCAGTCATCCCCATCGGCGAACAGGCCTGCGTTGAAATGAGGTCGTCCGCCCTCCCGGTCCAGCCAGACGGCTGCATCATCATTGCCCAGCGGCTGCCAAATTCGGCGCGACACAAAGTCCGCATAGCGCTCACCTGTTGCCCGTTGGAGCACAATCCCCAACAGTTCTGGAACCACGTAGTTGTACTCAAACAAGGTGCCAGGCGCTGTCTTTAAGTCGTATTCAAGCGCAGCCTGCGTCGACTGGGACCCGAAAAACAGCCGCGTTGCCTTGTCAGCTGGATCAATATTGTCCTTATACATTTCAAGACCAGCATTCATTTCCAGCAGATTACGGACCTTGATATCCCCGCGCGGCTGGCCTTTCCACTCCGGTAGAAACTGCGAAATCGGTTCGTCAATCGTTTCAATTGCGTCGTCATCGATTGCAATCCCAATGGCGGTGACCAAGACGAAATAATTGAGGTAATAGGTGTTGAGGTGCTGCTCAGGCTGATAGCCCGGCTTCGTCCAAATGCGGTCAATTGCGCCATCTTTCCAAACCGCAAGAATGTCGGTATCGCGCTCTTTTGCATAAGAAAGAGCTGCTGACCACGCGTCTTGCGATAGGCGTGGCTGCGGACGTCCGGCCGGCAGGCCGCGGCTCTGCTGCGCGCCTTTAATGGTCTCTTTGGGCTCAAACCAGGACAGGGGCCAGGGCCTAACCCGCGGTATAGTGGCAAGCCGGTTTTTCAGTCCAGTATCGTCGCCGGGCGTTTCGGCGCTGGCAGTCACCGTAGCGGGGCTTTCCTCCAAACCGGTCTTTTCTTGACAGCCCGTTAGCAGCAAGGCGGCGATCAACCAGCTTTTTATTGATCCATGCGTCACGGTGTCTCCCCACTGTCGTTTCGGCAGAGTGAATGCCGCAATCGGGCCGTTAAGAGCCAGTCTTATCGCGTTGACGGTTGCTGGCACCGCACAAAAAGTCGCCACCGGCCACCGGCACGGCAGGGTCTGACAAGCGGCGCTTTCGTGCTGCGACCAGCTTTCCGCCTAAGTTTGCACCCAATAGATGCTGCCTTACGCTGGGCATAAGGGGTGGTTAGGGACCGGGGCATCCCAATTCAGGGTCTTCTTCTCGCTTCAATTTTTCGAGCTAGGAGCAACTGTTTGCTTAATGTCAGGGATTAGCTATGGGCAAAATGATACGTGAGGGAGAGCTTAATCCACCCCGCTCAACTGTATTTGTGACGACGCGAAAGTCTTCGTTCGTTGCTTGGTCAGGGGCAATAAACTGTTGTGGATTACGCGCTAGATACGGAAAAAAAGTACTTTGTAGGGACACTAAAATCCTATGACCTTTTGAAAACCGGTGTCTCCGGGCCTCCAGGGGAATTTTGTATTCTTCAGGCTCACCAGCAAGTGTTGGCTCGGGCTTTCGGGGGTCTTTGCGAAGGCTTGCCCGAAGAGCGCCTCGTGTTACAGGCACGCGATAGCCAGATCTTTCCTGGTCGAACGTGTCTGGATAGACATCGACGAGTTGAACAATCCAATCGACATTTGTGCCTGTTGTTGCGGCAGTCAGTTCAAGCATTGCCTGCCCATCGATGATGACATCGTCCTCCAAAGGAGCGCTCATCCAGATCAGCATATCTGGACGACCATGAACAAAACGCTGGTCTTCAAGGAGGAAGAGTGCTCGCGCTTTACCGTCGCCTGGGACAAGTGTTTCGCCATGGAAAAAGTCTATGGGCCTTGGGGTGTAAGGGATTGGATTTAAGGGGTCTGAGATGTATTGATCCACGCCTTCGCTACCAGGTTCGTTAAGCAGCTGGCGTCGTGCGCCAAGATAAAAGCTTCGCTGTGACACATCTTTTGACGGGAACGTCTCTAAAGATCGCCAGCCACCGCCTTCACCGGTCTCGAAAATTTGTGCTTGAGGCATGTCGTTTAGGTCACCCTTGTTTTTCAAATGGTACGCAAAGAAACGAGCCTCTGTTTGTTTGAACTGATCAATGGTCGCGACGCCATGTTTGTACGGACCGATTTCATCCCCTGGTCCCGGTTGAAACCACATGCAGTGGGTCCAGGGGCCAATGATGACCCGCTGGTTACCGCTCGTGTCTAATTTGTCCGCCGCTTGAAATAGACGAATTGGGCCGGGAAAGTCTTCGGCGTCAAACCACCCCATGACATGGAGTGTCGGGACTTCGATGCTATCTGCGTGGTCTGCGAGGACGCGTTGTTCCCAGTAGGGCGAGAGTCTATCTGTTTTGATAAGCTCTGACCAAATTGGGCTAGGCTGCCTAAATGTCTTAGGCTGTTTGTCTTTCAGCGCTCCAGCTTGTAAGTGCCATTCATATGCATCTGACGAATCAAATTGGGCGTCAATTTCCGTGTTGTTTTCCATGTACGGAATAAAAAATGGTGTTTGGGCAGCAATAGGAATGCCGTTCCAGAAAAAATCGTCCCCGCGAAAAAGGTCCGACATGGCTGCCTGCGGTGATACCGCACTGACGGCTGGATGTTTGGAAAGGGCAGACAAGACAGCTGCATAGCCTGGATATGAGCACCCCGCGACGCCGACTTTGCCGTTATTATCTGGGACGCTCTTTGTAAGCCAATTGAAGGTGTCAAAAGCATCAGTCGCTTCATCTATTGCTTGTGGGTCCGTTTTGGATCGGAACGGCGCATTCAATTCAAAGTCGCCCTCAGACTGGCCAGTTCCCCGAGTTTCTTGGAATACGAATATGTAGCCTTCTTCGGCTAGTAGTTTTAGGCGTGTTTCCAGGTCGCCGTATCCCACGGAGTCTGCTCCGTATGGTGTTCGTATAACAAAGAAGGGCAGGGGGCCCATCTGCGCGCGTGGCCGCCGAATTTCAGTGTGAAGTTGTACTCCGTCACGCATTTCGATTTGAACCGTTTGCGCAGAATAGAAGCGATTGGAAAAAGCAAAAGAGCCCTTTGGCAGGTCTTCAGCAGCCGAGCTACTCGCACTGAGCAAAACGTCGACCGCCAAAATGAGAACTAGTGTGCTTAGCGCAGCAAGGGGAGTTCGGAAGGTCATCGTGGTCTCTCATGGCATTGTGAAATGTGGCGATGCGCCGATCAGCGGCGCTCTGCATCGGCCAGATGTGCTTTGCTTCGCCAGCATAGTGGTTCTTAGGTTCGTGATCAGCAGGTCGGAGCTGGCAATGGTGCTAACAAGATTGCGTTTGAAAAACCCCCTGTGTTTTGCCGAAGCACCGCACTGCAAAATTTCTTAGAATTGAGTTTTGATTTATAATAAG
>JBCCAR010000036.1:0-33317 GCA_039814715.1 Pseudomonadota bacterium | reverse complement strand
TACAACCGAGATTGGAAAGTCAGTCTGATCGAAGCGCGTAACCCCCACTGGCAGGATTTATACCCACAGATTGCAGCCCCATGATCATGAATGGGTCCCCCGGTCAAGCCGGAGGACGACGGAGGCGGATGTCGCCTTTGGACTCAAACGTCCAATCCCGCCGCGCGTAAACAGGGCCGGGTCTAAAGTTCCACAACGGGCCGCGACATATCGTGGAGTGGTTCTGCGCCATTCTCCGTAACGACAATCAAGTCTTCTAGATGGCAAGCTCCCCAGCCGGGCTCAAGGTGCGGCAAATCAACGGTCATGGTCATGCCGGCCTCTAAGACAATGTCATCTTTTACGAAACTGGGCATATCCTCGATGCCGGGTTCATCGGTGTGCTGCAGCCCGACACTGTGAGGATTTACAACGCTCAACTGCTCACCAATGGCTGCTTTACGCACGGCCTCTATCGCGGCAGCGCGGATTTCAGAATAACGGACCCCTGGACGGATCATATCAAACGCTGCCTGCCAAGCAATTTGCAGCTTCTGTGTCTTTGGCTTAAACGCACGCGGTGCTTCGCCTAGTAAAAATGTGCGTCCGTAGTCGCCGTGGTAGCCTTGGTAGCTGGAGACAGCGTCAACTAAAATAGGCTCGCCTTCCACCACTTCGCCGTGCGGCAGTTCATGCAGAGAGCCTGCAACAATGAACACAGCCGCCAGGTCCCGCTTTGCCGTCTCAATTGCGAAGAGGCGTTGAATATCGCTTAAGGTCATGCCAGGTTGAATGGCCGCCATTGCGGCATTTGCGGCAGCCGCATTTCGCTCACCCACTGTTCGCATCAACCCCACTTCACCAGCGGTTTTGACCATACGGATACGCCGGATCAGATTGATCCCATCACGGCACGTGACGTCGTCAAGCCCGTGGCCAGCAATCATCTGCGCAATGGCGGCATCGTCATATCCGATCACACTTTTTTCGAGCCCTAAGTCACGCAAGGCCTTCACAAGGCCCCATTGCGGGCTTGGCGCCGCATCGGCTGAAAAACGATCAACATACGCGATCATGTCCTTATCGATCTGCGTCAGTCCCTGTTCTTGAATGGGCCAACCCATGTCAGCAGAATAGGCCTGAGGCATCGAGGCTTGTTTGAGCGCCTCTAGGTCAGCCGTACCGGTAAAAGGAATGATGTTTTCAGGGTGCCATTCATCTTGCTGGCTTAAGCGCCATACGTCCACGCTGGAAGCAATGAGCGTGGCAGGCCGCAAGGGATCGGCGGGCACCACAACCAGACCGGGCGTCTCAAACCCAAGGCGCGTTAAAAACGGCTCATATCCAGCAAAATAGCGGACATTCACGCTTTGCCGCACCACCAGTGCATCAAGTCCGTGCTGCGCCATGAGCTGCCTTGCGCGGCCGAAATTTGCGAGCGGCGTCTTTTGCCTGATCGCAGGGGCTGGCGCGCTCGCCCTTTCGGCAGACGCCGGGCCGCCAGCAAGCATTGCGCCGCCGAGCATGCTTGTTGTTACTGCTTGTCGCCGCGTCATCATGATCAGTCCTTTTCGATCTGCGATAGAGAGACTACATACAGCGCCATTTAACCCGCAAGCCCCTTGCAAAGAGCATCCACGCAGCGATAAGCAGGCAGGACGGCGGCGAAGAGGCGCAAAGCGATGTCAGATCAAAAGTCCAAGCCACTGCGCTTAAGAGCGCAAGACATGGAAGACTTGGCGCCTCTGTCTAGCCTCATGCAAGATGCGATCGTTTTGCCCAGCGACCTGAAGTTTGATGCCCCTGCCCGCCGGTTTGCGATTGCTGCCAATCGTTTCCGCTGGGAGCGAGAGGACAAACGCAGAGGGCTCTTTGGGCTGCGTGAACGGCCAAGCCGCGTACGCACCATCTTGCGGTTCGACTATGTAAACACTGTAAAAAGCCGCGGCTTTGATGAGACGTCCGCGCTGCCCCTCAACATTCTCACCGTAACAGCTGAGCCTGCAGACCCTCATGTTCAGATTTTGCTCATCTTTTCCTCCGGCATAGACATCGCGCTTGGCTGCGAGACGATTGATGCCACCTTAGATGATGTGAGCGCGCCATGGAGCGTGGATACCATACCGCGCCATGACGGCTAAGCAGTGCCCACCTTGCCTTCCCTTGCAAGCTCAGGCACATAAGGCATGCAGCATCAACATGGGATGGATGGGTGCCTAGACTTGCGCGCACGGGCCTACTTGTATTGGCCGCCAGCTTCACCGCATCACCCGCCTGGGCGCAAAGCAGCCAGCCGGGGGTGTCAACAGGGTGGACGGCGACGTTTCTCGTTTTGCTGGTGGCCGCGCTCGCCTTGGGCATTGCAAGCTTCATTGCGCGGCGGCAAACAGAAGAGCGCGCAAATCTTCTAGAGAACGCCGCGCAGACGCTGCTTGCCTTGGCCAGCAAAAGCCCAGACGCATATCTCCTCGTGCATGCCGATGGACGGTTGGTTGTGTCAGACTTGCTGCGCGAGTGGCTAGATTTACCTTTTGCACCGCGCCAGCTGTCTGACTTAGGGCCAGGCGAAACCGGCGGCGGTATGCAGCTGGATGGCTTTCAAAAGCTCCTTGAAGCCATCACCGCTGCCCTGAATGGTTCTACCCCGCGCAGCCGGCTGAAAGTCCTAACGCAAAATGGCCAGCGGTCATTAGCAGCGAATATCCTACGCTGGGAAGACCCGCAAAACCGTGCGGTGGCGCTGTGCTGGCTGCGCGATTTTACAGAGATTGAAGGTGTTCTCGCAGCAAACCAAGCAGGCCAAGGCAATTTGCGCAGCGCGCTCCATGCCGCGCGCACCCTGCTTGAGCGTATTCCCCAGCCGGTTTGGTGGCGCGATAGCAATACTGCTGACATCATTGACGCTAACGCGGCCTATATCACTGCCGTTGAAGCCGATAGCCTGCAGGGGATTATCGACGGTCAAACTGAGCTGGTCGGCCGCGGGGAAAGCGCGGCCCAGCGCAGCCGGGCTTTGCGCGCACAAAGCGATAACGAGCCCATAAGCCAGGAAGCACGCGTCGTCGTGCGCGGCGAGCGGCGCGCCTATAAACTGACAGAGGTGCCCTTGGGCGAGGGCATCATTGGCGGCATTGCCGAAGACCACACGCCCGCGCAAGAGCTCGAAGAAGAACTTGATCGCTTTGCTGAAAGCCAAAACGACATTCTCAATATGCTCTCTAGCGCTGTGGCCGTCTTTGGGCCTGAGCAGCGCCTGATTTTCTTTAATACAGCCTTTGCAGACCTAGCTGGCATTAGCGCCGCATGGCTGAGCGAAAAGCCGCTCCATTCCGAAGTGCTAGAGCGCATGCGCGACAATCAACGCCTGCCGGAACAAGCCAATTTTCCCGCTTGGAAACAACAACAGATGTCGCATTACACGGGCTTGATAGAGCCGGAAGTCGACACCTGGCATCTACCAGACGACACCACCTTGCGCGTGGTATTGCAGCCGCACCCCTTTGGCGGGATTTTGCAGCTATTTGAAGACGTGACCGACAAACTTGCGCTCGAACGCTCCTTTAACACGCTCATCACCGTTCAGCGCGCAACGCTCAATAACCTGCGCGAGGCAACTGCTGTGTTCGGCGGTGATGGCCGCCTTCAGCTCCACAACAAGGTGTTTGAAGCGCTGTGGGCAGTGGATGCAGACGCACTGAGTAGTAAACCAAGCATCTCCCAGCTTGCCGCCACTTTGTCAGACAAGTTCGAAGAGCGCGAAGGCGCGCAAAGCCTGCAATCCACCGTTGTGCAGTCTACAGTGGCCCGCACCCCGGCAGATGGGCGCGCCCATCTCGCAGATGGCCGCGTGATCGATTATACTGCTGTCCCCCTGCCCGACGGCGCCGCCTTGTTAACATGCTCAGACGTCAGCGCGTCGGTTCAGATAGAGCGGGCCCTGCGCGACCGGGCGACCGCGCTGCAAGCCGCCGACAAAATGAAAAGCGAATTCGTGACCAGCATGTCTTATGAATTGCGGACCCCTTTAACCAGCATTCTGGGCTTTTCTGAGTTACTCGATGACGAAGTATTTGGCGCGCTTAATGAGCGCCAGAAAGCCTATGTCCGTGACATTCTCACATCATCGAACAAGCTGCGCGGCCTTATCGACGGGATTTTGGACCTCGCGGTCAGCGATGCAGGCCAATTACAGCTCGACATGAAAGAAGCCGATGTCAGTGCCCTGCTAGAGGTGCTGGTAGAAGCCAAGCGGCCGGCGGTGTCGCAGAAGGATGTCACGCTTGAGCTTGCAATCAAGAATAATACGGGCTTTTTAGATATTGATCAGCGCCGCATCACCCAAGCCATCGGTGCAGTTCTAGACAATGCCATCAAGTGGGCGCCCCAAGGCGGCCATGTCAGCGTTGCCGCCGATGGAACGGCAAGCGACGTCTCCATCACCATTTGCGACGATGGCCCGGGCATACCAGAAGCCGATCGCGACGTTATCTTTGAACGCTTTCAGCGCGGCAGCAATATGAGCGGGGGAAAAAGCGCTGGGCTTGGCCTATCACTCGCGCGCCAGTTTGTAGCGCTGCATGGAGGCACCGTGGCAATCGATCCAACGCTACAAGAGGGAACGCGCATCGTGATCACCCTGCCCCGCAATGCCAGTGAAATCCTGGCAGCAGAATAGCCCAGTATGGCGCATCAAGCCTTGATAGACGGTCGCGGGGAGCTGACCCAGGCCGAACTGGAAACAGTTGCCGCGCAGCTCGCCGATAAGCTGGACAGGCCGCACGTGATCTGTCTCCACGGCGGTCTCGGCGCTGGTAAGAGCACCTTTGCGCGTGCATTTTTGCGCGCTAAAGGCGTAACAGACGATATTCCCAGTCCAACATTTAATTTAATGCAGGTGTATGAGGGTGCCGGCCCAAAGGGCAGCGATATTTGGCATGTGGACGCCTACCGCTTGGCGGACCCAAGCGAAGCAGAAGCGCTTGGGTTGCTCGACGCATTTGACACGGCTTTATGCCTCATAGAATGGCCTGAAAATCTTGGCAATCAACTCCCTCCGCGCTGCTTGCATCTCCATTTAGCGCTGACCGATAACGACGACCTGCGCCGGGTTGCACTGACACAGGAGGCCGCGTGACCAGCGCTGCCAATATTAAGCATTTCCTTAGCGGTACGCAGTGGAATACGGCGCTGCAAGACCCGCTGACAGCCGACGCGTCCAATCGGCGCTACATTCGCCTGTTTGATACCCAAAAGGGTGCGACCGCCCTGCTGATGCTGGCCCCGCCGGAGACGGAAACCAAGACGGGCGTGTTCATTGATGTCGCTAATTGGTTGCGCGCGCATGGGTTTTCAGCGCCGGACATTTACAAAGCTAACCTCGCATCAGGGCTGATGCTGCTGGAAGACTTTGGCCAAGGCAGTTTTGCCGAAATTTTGAGCCAAGATATTGCCCGAGAGGAAGAGCTTTATGAGCTCGCAGGCGACGTTGTCTGCGCGCTATGGAAGAGCCCGCCTCCATCCCTGCCGCCCTATGATACGCAGGCCTTAAAAACAGAGTTGGACGTGTTCTGCGATTATTGGTGGCCCGACCGATTCGAAGGCGACATGCCAAGCGGTGTTCGTGCTGCCTTTAACACGGCCTGGGAGGCTCCGTTGCAATTTTTAGCAGAAAAAACAGCGGCTTACCCAACCGTCACGTTGAGGGATTTTCATAAAGATAACCTGTTTGAACTGCCCGCCCGCAAGAGCATCGCCCGCGCTGGGCTGATAGACTTTCAAGACGCGCTTATTGGCCACCCGGCATATGACTTGGTTTCCTTGCTTCAAGACGCGCGCCGGGATATCTCCTTGCCAGTACAGCGCAAGGTGGCGAGCAACGTGGCGGCCCAATCAAAAGACCCCGATTTTTTAGATGTCTATGCTCTGCTAGGCACCCAGCGGGCGCTGAAAATTTTAGGCGTCTTTGTACGCCTTGATACGGTGCACACTAAGCCGCACTACCGCGCCTACCTTCCGCGCACGTGGGCGCGGGTTCAGCAGAATTTGGATCACCCCATGCTCGCAGACATAAAATCTTGGCTTCACACGCATGTCCAGGCCGACGGAGACAGTGCCCAATGAGCGTTTTGCGCAGCGAGATGCAATCCTTGCAGCTGAAGCAAAAAGCGCGCCTTCCCGAGACGGCTATGGTGCTTTGCGCAGGGCTTGGCACACGCATGCGGCCTTTGACGGATGATAAGCCAAAGGCGCTTGTGGAAGTTGGCGGAAAGCCTTTGCTGGCACGAACACTCAAACGCTGCAAAGCAGCTGGCATAAACCGTGTCGTTGTAAACGCACACTACCAGGCAGACGCGCTCAAGGCATATGTGAGCGGCTACAAAAGCAAACCAGCGATCACCGTGTCTGACGAAACTGACGCCCTTCTTGATACCGGTGGGGGCATCAAGCGCGCACTGCCACTGCTAGGCGACAAGCGCTTTTTCGTTATTAATTGCGACGTAATCTGGCGCAATGGACCAAATGATACGCTGCGGCACCTCGCGCGCCACTGGGATGGCAAGACAATGGATGCTTTGCTGCTTTTGACGCCCATGATTGACGCTGTAGGCATCGGTGACCGCGGTGATTTCCAACTCGACTCGAGCGGCAAGGTGCGTTGGCCCAAAGAACGCAAAGTGGCGGCCTTCGGCTATGCTGGCATCCAAATACTGCACCCAAGGGCCTTTAAGCAGACCAGCGACGGCCCCTTTTCAGTCCGCGATGTCTGGAACACCGCCATGAAACAAGACCGGATTTATGGCTGTGTTCACGAAGGCCTTTGGGCCCATGTGGGAACACCGGACGCTATCGCCACCGCAGAAGCGATGCTTGGGCTATAGGTGCACGCAAAACGCTTAAACCTATGGACCATTCGCGCCGGCGAGCCGTTTGCCGCCAGCTTGGTCAGCGGCCTTGTGAGCCGGTTTGGTGATGATCCGCTCGGGCTAGCAGACTGCCTCGTCCTCTTGCCCAACCGCCGCGCAGTTCGGACGGTGCAGACGCAGTTTCTGCGCGCGTTTGACGCCAAAGCCAGCATTCTGCCGCGCCTCAGCGTCCTTGGGGATGACCCAGACCAAGGACTGGAAGAGGCGAGCTTTGCCCTCAGCAGCGACGCGCTTAAACCCATAATCGACCCAATGACCCGGCTTAAGCTTCTCGCCAAGCTGATTGACGCTTGGCAAGCAGGCAAAGACCCAAAGCCCGCCGCCACGCCTGCCCATGTGGCGCGCCTGGCTGCAAGCCTGGCGCGGTTTTTAGATCAGTCCCACACTGAAGGCCTGACTTTTAGCGCGCTCGCTGACCTCGTCCCTGAAGAATTTGCTGTCCATTGGCAGGACATTTTAGACTTCCTGCAGATCGTCACCACCCATTGGCCGCGCATCCTTAAAGACCTGGGCCAAAGCGACCAAAGCCTGGCCCGGCGCATGCGGCTAGAAGGCCTGCTGGGGCGCTGGCAGGAGACACCGCCGGCTTACCCCGTGGTGGCCGCCGGATCGACTGGCTCCATTCCTGCAACCGCCGCGCTTCTTGACCATATAGCGCATATGCCAAATGGACATGTGGTCTTGCCGCCGCTTGATCAGCACTGCACCGAGCGCTGCTGGGAGGCCATTGGAGAAAGCCACCACCAAGGCGCCATCAAGCGCCTGTTGGAGCGCATGAACGCGGCCCGCCAAGATGTTGAGGTCTGGCATGAGGGGATGGAACGATCAAATATCACCGAGCGGGTCCGCGCAATCAGCGCTGCCATGAGCCCGGCTGAGACCTTTCACGAAAAAATTGGATCAGAAGAGCCCGCTCAGTCTGTTGGCCGAGACATTCAAATTCTAGAAGCAGACAATGACCAGGAAGAAGCCTGCGCCATCGCGCTAATTTTGCGCCAAACGCTGGAAACACCTGGACAAACAGCCGCGCTCATCACCCCGGACAGAGCCTTAGCGCGCCGGGTTGCCAGTATTTTGCTGCGCTGGGATATTCGCATTGACGATAGCGCCGGGGTTCCCCTCGCCCAGACGCCGCCTGCACGCTTTGTGCTTCTGCTAGCGCAAGCCCTGGCCTCTGATATGGCACCAGCGCCGCTTTTGGCGTTGCTAAAACACCCCTATTTCGCGTGCGGCCGCCCACGCGCGCACGTGCTCGGCGCGGCGCGGCACTTGGACAAGCAAGTGCTGCGCGGCGTGCGCTTCGCCGGCGGTCTATCTGCGCTGCGTGAACGCGTCGAGGATGGGGAAGCAAAACAGCTATTGAGCGATCTTGACGATGCTTTAGCGCCTTGGCCAACACAGCCAAGCCCCGCTGAAGTGATGATAAAAACGCTCATCACGTGCGCTGCAGCGCTTGCCAATGGGCCAGATAGCCCGGAGCTTCTTAGCGGCGAGGATGGCAACGCGCTAGCCACCTGGGCCGATAGCGCTTGCCAGCCAAGTGCAGGCTTTGAGGCCGTTGAGCCTGACATTATTGCCCCCCTGTTAGAGGCACTGATGGACGGCGCCGTCGTACGCTCCAGTAAGCCAGCCCATCCAAGGCTGGCGATTTTGGGCACTATTGAAGCGCGGATGGTGCAGCCTGATATTGCCGTACTTGGTGGGCTCAACGATGGCAGCTGGCCGCCAGCGCCGCAAACCGATCCTTGGATGAATGAACCCATGCGCGTCGCCTATGGCTTGCCGCCGCATGACCGCCGCATTGGGCTCTCGGCGCTAGATTTCTTTCAAGGGTGCAGCGCGGGCAAAGTCTACCTAACGCGTACGACGAAGAAAGATGGCGCTCCCACACTGCCATCGCGCTGGATTTCGCGCCTCAAAGCAGCCTATGGGGCGGCCTTGCAACCAAAGCAGAATATCTTGGCCTGGGCCCGCAGTCTCGATGCACCTGACAGGTATCAGCCTTGGCCCCAGCCACGCCCAGCGCCGCCTGTTGCGCTCAGGCCGCGCGATTTGAGTGTCAGCGATGTTGAACGCTGGCTGCGCGACCCTTACGCGCTTTATGCCAAGCACGTCTTAAAGCTAAAGCCTCTGGACATGCTGGACCAACCGCCAGGCGCGGCAGACAAAGGCAGCACCATCCATGAAGCGCTGGAAGTGTTTTTTGCTCAGAACCCGACCTCTCTGACTGCGGATGCCTTTGACCAGCTCATGGAGACGGGCGCGAACACCTTCCAAAAATGGCGCAGCCAACCGGGCATCTATGCGCTGTGGTGGCCGCGCTTTGCAGACCTTGCAGCTTGGATTATTGACGAGCAGCGCGCACTGCTTGCGCAGGGACGGTCTATTGCTGGGGTGGAGACGAACGGCAAACTGCCCATTGCTGCAAGCAAGCAGACCGGCTCAGTGCGGGCAAAAGCCGACCGGATTGACATCGTCGGTGATGACGTGATCATCATAGATTACAAAACCGGGTCCGTTCCAGACAAAGCAGCTGTCCTCCAAGGCTATGCGCCGCAATTGGCGATCGAAGGGCTCATCGCCGCACGCAGCGGATTTGATGTTGCAGGCCATCACGTTTCCAAACTTGAGTATTGGGGCCTGAGCACGACAGGCCGAACGCCACCCAAACGCCATGACCGCTTTGATGCACAAACCCTCATTGATCAAGCGGAAGAGGGACTCCACGCGCTGTTCGCAGCCTTTGGGGACCCTAAAACGCCATACCTGCATGCCCCGGCGCCCGAGTTCGCCCCCTACCGTGATTTTGATGACTTAGCGCGGCCCGAAGAATGGCGCGATGTGCCAGAAGCGAAAACGCCATGAGCGCGTTCCAGCTTACCGGGGACCAAGCCCGCGCAACGCGGCCTGACGCGCATATCTGGGTCGATGCGTCCGCCGGCACTGGCAAGACCCATGTGCTCACCGCGCGGGTTTTGCGCCTCATGGTCGAAGGCGCGCGCCCTGATAGCATCTTATGCGTGACCTACACTAAAGCGGCGGCTGGAGAGATGGTGAACCGCGTACTCAGCCGGCTTGGCGACTGGGCCACGATGGACGCTGGCTTGCTAAAGCAGCAGCTGGGCGTTTTGCTGGGCGGCCAAAGCCGGGTGACGCAGGCTCACCTGGAATGCGCGCGGCAGTTGTTTTTAAAGGTCTTGGACCTGCCTAGCGGCCTTAACGTGCAGACGCTGCACGCCTTTAGCCAATCCCTGCTGGGTCGTTTCCCGATAGAAGCAGCTACGGCGCCTGCCTTTGAAACCATTGATGACCGCACAGCGCGCGAATTTGCAGCGGATGCACGCGATTCGGTGCTGACCGCAGCGCTGAAAGATGATGCGCCAGACATCGCCCGAGCTGCAGAAACCCTTGCCCGCCTGCTCGCCGATAGCACCTTTGACAGCGCGATCGCCGACCTATTGGCCATGCGCGACGCGCTCGACCCGTTGCCGCGAGATTTGGCCAACCTTCGGGGCATTGTACATGATGTTTTAGGCGCTGATGTAAGCCTCTCCAAAGATCAACTGCTTGAGCAAGCCTGCGAAGACAAGCACTTTGACAAGGCTGGGCTAATTGCCGTTGCGGCAGCCATCGCCGCAGTTGGCACTGATGCTGAAAAAGGCAAGAAACTCCCTGCCCTCGACGCTTGGCTATCAAGTAGCGTCGACGCCAGGGCCGAGGGGTTTGACGCCTATGCCAGCGTATTTCTAACCGCCAAGTCCACCACACGAAGCGAAAAGACGCTCCTAACAAACAAGGTGAAAGGCGCCTGCCCTGACGGCCTCGATATCATGGTGGCAGAAGCGCATCGCCTGATCCATGTACGCGAAGCAATAGCGCTCAAAACACTAGCCGAAGAAAGCAGCTACGTGCTCGCCTTTGGACAGCAACTTCTTGCGCAATACGCCGCGCGTAAGGACCGAGCCGGCAAGCTCGACTATGCGGATTTAATAGCCCGAACGCGCGCGCTGCTCACAGGCAATATTCCGCCCTCTTGGGTCATGTACCGGCTTGATGCGCAAATTGAGCATGTCTTGGTAGATGAAGCGCAGGACAACTCAAAAGACCAATGGGATATCATCGCCCGCTTGTGCGAAGAATTCTTCGCTGGCGCTGGGCAGAAAGAAGCGCCGCGCACACTCTTTGCCGTCGGCGATATGAAGCAGTCCATTTATGGCTTTCAGGGCGCTCAGCCCCGCTTGTTTCACACCAGCCGCGATGGCTTTAAAGGACGCGCTCGCGGCGCTGCGCAGGTATTTGAAGATGTGTCCCTGGCCAAATCCTTCCGCTCCGTTAGTGCTGTGCTCGATATTGTGGATGAGACGTTTAAGGGCAGCGCTGGCGATGGCCTGGATGCCCAGCGGGTGGAAATAAAGCACGGCACCCACCGCGCTGACATTGGCGGTATCGTCGATCTTTGGCCCCTCAGCGTGCGCGAAGAAAGCGAAGAACAGGAGTACGATGGCTGGCGCCTGCCCTTGCAGGAGCGCTGGGAAAAAAAAGGCGATAGGCTTCTGGCAGAGCGCATTGCCAAAGACATAGACCAGCGCATCAAGCGCGGTGAGACATTGCCCGGGCGCAGCACACCTTTGCGGGCCGGCGACTTTCTGATCCTCGTGCGCCAGCGCGGTGATTTAATGAGCCACTTAGCGCGTGCTTTAAAACAACGCGGCGTTCCAATCGCTGGGATTGATCGTTTCGATTTAAAGAGCCCACTTGCTGTGCGCGACCTTGTCAATCTTGGGCGCTTTGCCAGCTTGCCAAACGATGATCTCGCGCTGGCATGCGTGTTAAAAAGTCCGCTTTGTAACGTCAGTGAAGACGCGCTGATGCAGCTGTGCAGCCAGCGTACTGGCACAGTGTGGGATGCTGCGAAAAAGAACGATCTCGTTTCCCATGAGGCAAAGGAGCTGCTGCGCGGCGTGCTTGCACGGGCTGATTATATGCCGCCCTTTGAGCTTTTCTCTTGGGCGTTAGAACGCGGCGCGCGCACGCGCCTGCTAGAGCGGCTGGGCAATGAAGCCGATGACGCTATCAACGAGTTTTTAAATCAATGCCTGATCTATGAGCAGGGCCACACACCCTCGCTCGATGGCTTCTTGCATTGGTTTGGCCAAAGCAACGTAGACGTGAAACGCGATCCCGAAGCTGCAGGCGACAAAGTCCGCATCATGACGATCCACGGCGCGAAAGGCCTGCAGGCGCCGGTGGTTTATCTCGCTGACCTGTCGGGAAAACCGCGCCCGCGCAATCAATTCGTCATGCTGGAAACGACACCTGAAAAACGCCGCGTCCCCATCTTTCGGCGCCACAGCGGCAATGATATTGGCCCAGTAGGCGCCGCGAGTGACGCTAAAAAAACAGCTGACTATGAAGAATATAAACGGCTCTTATATGTCGCCATGACCCGCGCGGAAGACCATTTGATCTGCGCTGGCTATGCCGCCAAGGAAGACGACAGCGATGCCCAGCCGGAAGAGCCAGATGCCTACCAACTCGTCAAAGCCGCTTTTGAGCGGCTGGAGATACTAGAGGACCCTCAAACCCGCATCCGCCGCTATGAAACCAAGCAGAAAGAGACGCTCAGACCGGCGCATCCAATCATGAAAGAACAGCCTGGCGCACCCAAGCTTCCCGCCTGGGCCAAAGCAGCGCCAATGGAGGAAGCAATCCCCCCGCGCCCGCTCCAACCATCTGATATGTCGAGCGCCCAGCTAGCCCCATTCCCGCCCGAAGAGGTGGGCAGCGCGGTGGGGGCGCTGTCGCCAGCACGGCGCGGCAACCTAATTCATGCCCTGCTGCAGCACTTGCCCCAGCTAGAAGATGGCGAGCGCGAAGCCGCGGGCCTGCGCTATCTAGAGCGCATGCTGGACGAAAGCCATGCAGCGTTGGCGCCGGACATGCTGGCGCAAACGCTGAGCACAATGCGTGATCCTGCCGCAGCGCCCTTCTTTACAACCGGTAGCCGCGCAGAAGTTCCGATTATCGCCCGCCTCGGCAGCTTTATCGTATCCGGCCAGGTGGACCGGCTGGCGCTCCGCGGCGATACCGTTTTGTTTGCTGATTTCAAGACCACGCAAACACCGCCAGCCAGTATGGATGACACACCGCCGGGCATTCTGCGCCAAATGGCGCTATATCAGGCCAGTTTGGAACAGGTGTTTATGGGTAAAAAGGTGCGCGCCGCGCTGATCTGGACAGCTACGAGTACACTGCACTGGCTCGAGCGTACGCACCTGCTAACCCATTTGCCGCCAGAAGCGAACACTGCGTTCACCCCCAGCGATGCTTGACGAAGTGCGCCCTGCACCATAGCTAAGGGGTCAAGACGTGAGCAGGCACAAAGAAACATGCCTGGCGAACATAGAAAAGAAAGGCAGACACCATGGCCACAACAACAATTTCTGACGACAGCTTCGAAACAGATGTGCTTAAATCTGACAAACCCGTGCTGGTAGACTTTTGGGCAGAATGGTGCGGACCATGCCGCCAAATTGCGCCGGCACTTGAAGAAATTGCAGGCGAACTGGGCGAGCAAGTCACCATTGCTAAAATTAATATTGATCATAACCCGGATGCACCCACACGCTACGGCGTGCGCGGTATTCCAACAATGATCTTGTTTAAAGATGGCGAAGTGCAGGCAACCAAAGTGGGCGCGCAGCCTAAGAGCAAGATTGTCGAATGGATTGAAGACAATATTGCTTAATATCGCGGTTTAAAACTGCAACAAACAAACACAAAAGCCCGGCTCCGCGCCGGGCTTTTTTTAATCTGGCAACGTCTCGTTTAGGCGCAAAACCTCGCCTGCCATATACAGCGAGCCAAGAACGAACACATATGGCGGCGGCCCATCATCGCTCACCGCTGTAATGTGTTTTAAAGCGCTTATAACGTCTGGCCCGCCTAATCTGCCAGGAATGCCAAGCTCTTGGCCAAAGGCGGCGATGGAGGCTGGCGCATGGTGGTCATGGCCATCAATCGGCAGGCCCCATAGGCTATCAAGCAAGCCACCAAATGGCGATAAATAGCTCGCCAGGTCTTTATTGCTCAACATGCCCAGGACAACGTGCACAGGTGCATCGCGCTTTGCTTTTAGCGATTTGACGAAATTAGCCACCTGCGCCCCAGCCGCCGCATTGTGCCCCCCATCCAGCCACAGCTGGCTCTCTTTCGGCAATAAGCGAAGCAACTTGCCGGTGCTGAGGAGTTGTAGCCGGGCAGGCCAGCTGGCCCAGCGCACGCCTGCACTTAAAGAGGCTTCAGGCACGCTCCAAACAGTTTGATGGCGTAAGGCCGCCGTCGCTAAAATCGCGTTCCATGCCTGAAACCCGCCTGGCAAACTGGGCAGCGGCAGAGTGAGCGCGCCCTTTGCATCTTTATAGTCAATTCCATCGACGGTTATATCAGCCGTAAAGTGGTTCCCCGACGCAACCGGGTGCGCGCCTTTTTTGCGCGCCGCCACATCAATTTTTTTGGCAGCATCCTCATGCGTTTGATGGCTGACCAGCGGTGTGTCCTTTCGCGCGATCCCGGCCTTCTCACCCGCAATCTGGCTGACGGTATCGCCTAAAAACTCCACATGATCGACACTCACTGGCGTGATGACGCTGACCGCCGGGCGATCAATCACATTGGTGGCATCCAGGCGCCCACCTAGACCAACCTCCAAGATAAGCGCATCAGCGGGCACTTGAGAAAACGCCAGGAAGGCAGCCGCTGTGGTTGCTTCAAAAAACGTAATGGGCTCGTCGCCAGCAGCGGCATCGACTTGCCACAGCACGTCTTTGAGCATGCCATCGTCAATCAGTTTGCCTGCCAAACGGATGCGCTCGTGAAACCGGACAAGATGGGGCGATGTATAAACATGGACGCTATGGCCAGCCGCTTCCAGCATCGCACGCATAAAGGCTATTGTGGAGCCCTTCCCATTCGTACCAGCGACATGAATGATGGGTGGGAGATTTTTATGCGGGTCGCCTAGGCGGCTCAGCACCTGCTCAAGGCGGCCCAGCGAGAGGTCTATCTTGCGAGGGTGCCGACTCTGAAACGCCTCAAGCGCACTTTCTACGCTGTCAAACGCCATAAAGGCAAAACCGCATCATCACTGCGAAGGGGCTGCCAGAGCTTTGCGGGGCTCACTTGGAATGCCGTTTTCTGTCTTGGTGAGAATGCCCAAAATCGTGCCGAGCTTTGCTTTTAAGTCCCGGCGATGAACCACAGCATCGATCATGCCGTGCTCCAGTAAATATTCTGAGCGCTGGAAGCCTTCAGGCAACTTCTCGCGGATTGTATTTTCAATCACACGCTGTCCGGCAAATCCAATTAAAGCCGCAGGTTCTGCGATTTGAACGTCGCCAAGCATGGCAAAAGAGGCGGTCACGCCCCCTGTTGTCGGGTCCGTTAGCACCACAATATAGGGCAAGCCCGCCCGCTTCAGCCGGTTTAGCATCGCTGTAGTGCGCGGCATCTGCATGAGCGAGAGGATACTCTCTTGCATGCGCGCCCCGCCAGAGGCGGTAAACACTACGAAAGGTGCGTTCTTGTCTAACGCGGTTTGGACGCCGCGGTTAAAAGCATTGCCGACATTCACGCCCATGGACCCGGCCATGAAATGAAAGTTCTGAACGCCGATAACTGTCTCCAGGCCTTCAATTTTGCCAACACCCACTTCGAAAGCGTCATGCTTTTTTGTTTTAGAGCGTGCCTCTTTTAAGCGGTCTGGATAGCGCTTTGAATCTTTAAAGCCAAGCGGATCATCTTTGGCCTTGTCCAGCACTACCAAAGTGTATTCCTGGCCATCAAACAGCTGCGAGAAACGTTCTTCCGGGCCGATGCGATTGTGATGATCACAGTGAGGGCAGACGCTCAGATTTTTTACGACCTCTTTCGAGAAGACAAGCTGACCGCAATTTGGACATTTAGCCCAAAGATTATCGGGCACATCGCGCTTGGTCCAAAAGCGCAACTTAGGCAGTGTGCGATCAAGCCAGCTCATGGCGTTCCTTTCTCAACGCCGCCGCGTAAATCAGAGACGAAAGCGTGGGCCGCGCTAGCAGCAGCGCTTGGCGCAGCGGCTGCGATAACATCGATAATCGCTGACCCTACCACGACCGCGTCCGCCACGCGCGCCATATCTGCTGCTGCTTGCGGTGTTTTTATACCGAAGCCGACAGCGATCGGCAGGTCCGTTTGTGCGCGAATAGGCGCTAACGCTTCGCCAATTGCGCTTGCTTGGGCGCTGCCGCTGCCTGTAATGCCTGCGACGGCGACATAATAAAGAAAGCCGCTGGTGTGTTTTAAAACAGCGGGCAAGCGCGCTGCGTCGGTGGTCGGCGTTGCTAGGCGAATGAAATGCAAACCTGCGTCACGCGCTGGCAAACATAGCTCGCTGTCTTCTTCGGGCGGCAGATCAACAATGATGAGGCCATCGATGCCGCTTTCTTTCGCCGCTTTCAAAAAGGCATCGACCCCCATGTGATAGATGGGATTGTAATAGCCCATCAAGATGATCGGGGTGGTGTCATCGCCCTGGCGAAACCGGCGCACCATATCCAGTGTTTTTTCCAGTGAATTGCCTGCGTTCAAAGCGCGCAAGGCTGCTGCTTGGATGGCAGGTCCATCGGCCATGGGGTCTGAAAAGCTCATGCCGACTTCAATGATGTCTGCCCCGGCAGCTGGCAAACCTTTTAAAATATCGAAAGAGGTTTCTAAATCAGGGTCGCCGGCCATGATGTAGGTGACAAGGCCAGTGCGGCCTTCGTTTTTTAATGCGGCAAAGCGCTCGGCAAGACGGTCACTCATCCTTCACCAGCGCCCATGTCGACGCCCAGCGCGTCGGCGACGGTGAAGATATCTTTATCGCCGCGCCCACATAGGTTCATTACCATAAGATGATCACTGGGCAGTTTTGGCGCAACTTTAAGCACATGAGCGATCGCATGCGCAGGCTCAAGCGCCGGCAGGATGCCTTCAAGCCGCGCCAGCGTTTGAAACGCCTCGAGCGCTTCTTTATCCGTCACGGACACATAAGTCACGCGGCCAATCGAATGCAGCCAAGCATGCTCCGGCCCAATGCCCGGGTAATCCAGCCCAGCGGAAATGGAATGCGCCTCGGTAATTTGGCCATCCCCATCTTGAAGCAGATAAGTTCGGTTGCCATGGAGCACGCCGGGCGTTCCGCCCGCAATGGAAGCCGCGTGCTTGTCTGTATCCACGCCAAAACCTGCGGCTTCAACCGCGGTAATGGAAACGTCAGGCTCATCTAGGAAAGGATGGAACAACCCGATCGCGTTCGAGCCGCCGCCGATGCACGCGATCAGACTGTCGGGCAAGCGGCCTTCGCGCTCTAGCATTTGCTCCCGTGTTTCCTTGCCGATGACGGACTGAAAATCCCGCACGAGTTCAGGATAAGGGTGCGGGCCTGCTGCGGTCCCAATGATGTAGAAGGTATCTGACACATTGGTCACCCAATCACGCAGCGCTTCGTTCATAGCATCTTTAAGAGTGCCGGACCCACTTTCTACAGCACGGACCTCCGCGCCCAGCAGCTTCATACGAAAAACATTCGGCGCTTGGCGTTCAATGTCGCGCGCACCCATATAGACAATGCACGGCAGGCCAAACCGGGCCGCGACTGTGGCTGTGGCAACGCCGTGCTGGCCTGCGCCTGTTTCTGCAATGATGCGGGTTTTGCCCATCCGCCGCGCCAGCAGGATTTGACCAATGCAGTTATTGATCTTGTGGGCGCCCGTATGATTAAGCTCATCACGCTTGAAATAAATTTTCGCGCCTTGGCCGCCGCTGGCGCAGTGCTGCGTAAGCCGCTCCGCAAAATAAAGCGGGCTTGGGCGGCCCACATAGTGCTTCAGCAAATCATCAAATTCTGCATGAAACGCTGGATCGTCTTTTGCCGCCTTATAGGCCTGTTCGAGCGCCAAGATATTGGGCATAAGTGTTTCCGCCACATAGCGGCCGCCAAAGATGCCAAAATGGCCGTCTTGGTCCGGCGCGCTGCGCAGTGAATTGGCTGCTTCAAGTCCCATAATGCCGTCCAGTGTCGCTGCCTTTTGCGGCTTGCAAAAAGGCGCGTATTTTTTTCAAGTCTTTCTCACCTGGCGCAGTCTCTAAGCCTGAAGAAACATCCACGCCCGGCGCGCGAGTCAATTGAATGGCTTGTGCAACATTTTGTACGTCAAGGCCACCCGATAACAACCAGCGCTGCTGCCTCAACCACGGCTGATCCAAGATTTCCCAATCAAAGCTCAACCCGTTACCCCCGGGCAACCAATCGCCATCCTTTGGCGGTTTAGCATCAAAGAGCAGCGCATGGACATGTGGCAGATAGGCCCGCGCAGCCGCCACATCGTCTTGATTGCGCACAGAAATCGCTTTGATGATCAGCTTTTTAGCCATGCCCGCAATGTCGGCAACACGCTGCGGCGTCTCTGATCCGTGAAGCTGGATAAAGCCTGGGAGCTGCTCAGCGGCCAAGGCGTGCACCAAAGCGTCATCTGGATTGACCACAACTTGGACTGTTTTCGTGCCTGCCGGCAAATCATGGATGAGAGCTGCGGTTTCATCGAGACTGAGATGACGCGGAGATAGGCTATAGTGGATGAAGCCCAAGTAATCGGCGCCTGCTTCCACCGCGGCAGCAACACTCTCAGCAGTATTGAGACCGCAGGTTTTAACGCGCGTCATAGCCAAGCTCTTGGGATATGGCCTGGGCGGCAGCTTCTGGATCAGGCGCCTGGGTAATCGGCCGGCCAATCACAAGGAAATTTGCGCCAGCTTTAACCGCTTCCGCGGGGGTCATAACTCTTTTTTGGTCGCCCTTTGACGCACCAGCAGGGCGAATACCAGGCACCATCAACGCCGCCTCCTGGCCCAGTGCCTCTCTTAATGCCTCGACTTCAAGGGGAGAACACACACATCCATCTGCCCCTGCACTCACAGCCATTTCGCCCAGCCGCAAAACTTGATCCAGCGGCTGGCCATGGATGCCCATGGCGGCAAGGTCCTCTCCGTCTAAGCTAGTGAGCACAGTCACGGCGAGCAGCTTTGTTTGTGGTAGCGCTTCATCGCGGGCCTGGGCGGCCGCGCGGATCATCTCAGGTCCACCTTGGGCATGGAGCGTTAAAAAGGCGGGTGCGTGTTTCAACGCTGATAAAGCGCGGACCGCGCTGGCGACGGTGTTTGGGATATCGTGCAGCTTTAAGTCTAAAAATAGCGGCGGGCGATCCACGCAGACATCATCAATGCCAGCAGGGCCATTGGCGAGGAAAAATTCCAAGCCCAACTTGATGCCGCCAACGTCTGACGCAAGCGACTGCGCCAGCGCGCGCGCGCGGCCGCAATCTTGCGTATCAACAGCGACGAAAACAGGGTGGTTGATCATCTGCGCCTGAATATCGTTCGCAGGCCCTATGCGCAATCCTTTTGGGGCGGTTTTATCCAGGAATAACAGCTTGGCCGGACGGCCCTGCCAGACTTCCAGCCGGTGCCATTTGGATGGTTTGTGCGTCTGCAAAACGCTCATCTTCAGGCCGCACGCGCGCCGCCAGCTCATCGCGCTCGGCCATGAGCTGCGCGCGTTCAGCTTCTAACGTTGCAATTGCCTTTTCAGCCTTCTTCAGCTTGCGGCGGAGGAGATAGGATTTCAGCCCTGCCCCCGGCAATACACCAATAACGCCTACAAGCACACCAGCAAGACCGACAAAGAACAACGGGACGTCAGGAACGACAACCGGCAGCGGATCAAGCGAGACGGTGACCACATCGCGGTTTGCAACAGCAAGCCAAATGCAAACAACAGCAACGGTTAAAAACACCAAAGTGGACAGTAATCGCAGCACGCAGCACCTCTCATTCCATTCTGTTTGGCCAGAATGGCGGATACCGCACTAAATTTCCAATCTAAAACGGATCAGGCGCCTAATTCTCGTTCAAGCGATCGCGCAGCTCTTTGCCGGTCTTAAAATATGGCACCGATTTTGCGTCAACAGAGACAGCTTCGCCAGTCCGCGGATTGCGCCCGGTCCGTGCGGGGCGGGTCTTGACGGAAAAGGTGCCGAAACCGCGAAGTTCGACGCGGTCCCCTTGCGCGAGAGCATCGATAATTTCATCAAAGACTGTGTTGACGATGCGCTCCAAATCGCGCTGCAGCAGGTTTGGATGCGTCTCTACCAACTTTGCCAGCAACTCTGATTTGATCACCGTGTCGTCCTTTACCGTTAGGAAGTCGATCCAACCCGTCCCTGCTTAAGTTCCAAGAAGGAACCTCCAGGCTGCCAAACCTTCTTAAGAAATACAACCAATTCAATGACTTTGCCGGTGTTTTCGGCCCAAAAACCAAGATGAACGCTCTATGAACAGGCGAAGTGGCGCAATATATCGCAAAAAAAGGCCGCCCCAATGAATGGAGCGACCTCTTCCTATGGAAAAAATCGATTGGCGCTGTCGAACGCCGAATCGGATTTAATCGTCGCTTTTCTGCGTGTTGCCCTGCGCCTTGATGGCTGCGCCAAGGATATCGCCAAGGCTCGCGCCTGAGTCTTGGCTACCATATTGCTCAACGGCGGCCTTCTCTTCAGAAATCTCCAGCGCTTTGATGGAGACGCCAATGCGCGCATTCGAGCGATCAATGGACGTGATCATCGCATCGACCTTTTCGCCTTTCGCAAAGCGATCCGGGCGCTGCTCTGTGCGATCACGGCTGAGATCGGAGCGGCGGATAAAGGACTTGGGTCCACCTTCACCAACTTCCACTTCAACACCGCCATCATTCACGTCGAGAACGATACAGGTCACAATATCGCCGCGGCGTTTTCCGTCAACGGTCGCCATTGGATCATCATCAAGCTGTTTAATTCCAAGCGAAATGCGCTCTTTCTCAACGTCTACGTCCAGCACACGCGCTTGGACGACTTGTCCTTTAACGTAGCCTTCCATCGCTTCTTCGCCGGATTTCTCCCAAGCAATGTCGGACATATGAACCATGCCATCGACATCGCCATCGAGACCAACAAACAAGCCGAACTCGGTGATGTTTTTGATTTCACCTTCAAGGTCAGTCCCGGGCTTGAACTTCTCAGCGAAGGTCTCCCAGGGGTTGTTCTGTGCTTGTTTCAGGCCTAGGGAAATGCGGCGTTTTTCTGGATCAACTTCCAGAACCAACACATCCACTTCTTGGCTTGTGGAAACGATTTTGCCTGGATGAACGTTCTTCTTTGTCCAAGACATTTCAGACACGTGCACCAAACCTTCAACGCCAGGCTCGAGCTCAACAAAAGCACCATAATCGGTGATGTTTGTGATGCGGCCAGTAAAGCGGGCATTGAGCGGATATTTGGCTTCCACACCATCCCAAGGATCGGTTTGCAGCTGCTTCATGCCAAGCGAAATACGCTGCGTGTCGCGGTTGATGCGCACGATCTGAACATTGATCGTCTCGCCAATGTTGACGATTTCAGAAGGATGGCCAACGCGGCGCCAGCTCATATCAGTGACGTGCAGCAAGCCATCAATGCCGCCAAGGTCCACAAAGGCGCCATAGTCGGTGATGTTTTTGACAACGCCTTCGACTTGCTGACCTTCCGCCAGGCTTTCCATGAGGCCCGAGCGCTGTTCTGCGCGGCTTTCTTCCAAGATCGCCCGGCGAGAGACAACAATGTTGCCGCGCTTGCGGTCCATCTTCAAGATTTGGAAAGGCTGCGGTACACCCATCAGCGGGGTGACATCGCGTACGGGGCGGATATCGACTTGACTGCCGGGCAAAAAGGCCACGGCGCCAGATAGATCGACCGTAAAGCCACCTTTCACACGGCCAAAGATAACGCCTTCAACGCGGCCTTCATCCTCGCCTAATTTTTCCAGTTTATCCCAAGCTTCTTCGCGGCGCGCTTTATCGCGGCTCAGGACCGCTTCGCCATTCGCGTTTTCGACGCGCTCAACATAAACATCAACAGTTTCGCCAACAGCGGGAACCGTTTCTTCGCCAGCACGGCTAAATTCTCTTATGGGAATGCGGCCTTCCGATTTAAGGCCTGTATCAATCACGACCATATCATTTTCGATGTTGGTCACGGTGCCGGTGACAACCCGGCCTTCAAACCCGCCATCAGCGGGCAATGTTTCTTCAAGTAGTGCGGCAAAATCGTCGCGGGTTGGCATATCAGTGGTTGCCAAAAGTCTCTCCATTGTCTGTTATGTAAGCGGGCCAGCCGGTTGTGTCCGGCGGTCTTGCCTAGCACTTTGCCAGGCCTAGTCTCACATCAGCATTTTTCCAAAAGGTTACGCAGCAACACTGCCTCAAACCAAAACGCAAAAACAGACCCAGCCAGCTCTTCCCTTATGGATAGGAATAAGCCGCTCGATCATCAGATGCAGTTCAATGCAGTTTTCCAGCCCCGCCTGCGCGCAGGTGCCGTGCCCGCCGAAAAGCGTGCGCGGCAGCTAAAAACATAGGGGCTTTACCGTGTTTGGCATGCAAATGCAAGGAACTGCGCTGCGACGATAGGATTTATCAAGCCGCACAGGCCAGTCCGCCTCGTTTTACCGTTGATTAAGGAAATCTGCCTAACCCGCGCACGATGACGACAACCGCAATTGTTGTTAAACCTTATATTGGTGCTTCCGTCGGCTATCATACCATTGATGACGGCGATGAAAGCGTTGATGCCGATGGGCTTATCTAAGGCGGCTTTGCCGCCATCAATTTTGCGCATTACCGCCACTTTTATTTCGGCATAGAATGTGATGTGCTGCGCCATGGCTCCATACGCCTGGGCGTGGATACGATTGAACCCGGCAGCGCCCGCGGCTACGCCGCCTTCCTGTTTCGCTTTTAATCTCTGGGCTTAAGATCCGGGCTTGCAAGCGGCTTTGGCAACAATGGTCAAGGCCGCTTGCAGTGCTTCTTCAATGGTGAGCGCTGTCGTATCCAAAATGGCAGCGCCAGGCGGCACCACAAGCGGTGCTTCTTTTCGGGTTTTGTCTTGCGTATCGCGGGCAATAATCTCTGCTTCAATGTGCGACGGATCAGCGTCTTCGCCTTTAGCGGCCAGCTCTGCTGCGCGGCGGCGGGCGCGCTCTTGAGCGCTGGCTTCAACATAGAATTTAACGTCAGCATCCGGGCAGATCACACTGCCCGTATCGCGCCCATCTAAAACAGCGCCGCGGGCATTACCTGGGGGGTTGGCAGCAAAACGTCGCTGAAAATCCAATAGAGCGCTGCGCACACCAGGGTAGCGCGCGATTTTTGATGCAGCCGCGCCGGTGTCTTGTGCGCGCAGCTGCGGATCGCTGAGTGTGCCCACATCAAGCGCGCGCGCAGATGCGGATGCGGCGGCCTTATCGGCCAAATCATGCCCTGAGCGCAGCATGGCCAGCGCAGTCGCACGGTAAAGCCCGCCCGTATCCAGATACGCTAAGCTAAGCTCTTTTGCGAGCAACCGAGCCAGAGTTCCCTTGCCAGACGCCGCTGGTCCATCAATCGTAATGATCATGCCCTAGGCCTAGCTAGGTCGGCAAAGAAAGTCGAGATGTGCGTCGCACCTTAAGCAGCGCGCACGTCTTCCACAAAGGTCTCGACGAGTGCATTCAATCGCTCCGCCTCGCCGCTGAGCTGCTCAGAGGCGTCGCGCACAACCCCAGCAATATCGCCTGTCTCTGTCGCTTTGCTGCTCACAGCGACGATATTGTCCGTTACGTTGCGCGTACCAAGGGCGGCTTGCTGAACATTGGCTGAGATTTCAGCCGTCACAGCGGTTTGCTCTTCGGCTGCTGCGGCCACCGCCGTCGCACTTTCATCAATGCGCTGCACACTTGTATTGACTGAGGAGATCGCAGCAACGGCTTCCTTTGTCACGGCCTGCATGCGGTCAATCTGCTTGGCAATATCTTCCGTTGCTTTGCCGGTCTGAGCCGCCAGCGTTTTTACCTCGCTGGCAACCACAGTAAACCCTTTGCCCGCCTCGCCCGCGCGCGCTGCTTCGATCGTTGCATTCAGCGCTAATAGATTGGTCTGTTCAGCAATCTCTTGGATAAGACCGGTAACACTGCTGATCTCCTGGACTGAGCTTGTCAGCCCGTCCACGATCTCATTGGTACGCTCCGCTTCCGTAGAAGCGTTTTGTGCCAATGTAGACGCATCGACGACCCGCTGCGTGACTTCTCTGAGCGACGCCGAGAGTTCTTCAGCAGCAGATGCCACGCTGGAGACATTGGTTGCTGCTTGCTCCGACGCACTGGCAACGCTGGTGGATTGCTCCTTTGTCGTATCCGCAATCTGCGTCATCTTTGCAGCTGTTTCATTGAGCTGCAGTGTGCCGGAGGAAACGCGGGTCAACACTTCGCCGACGCCGCTGGTAAAGGCTTCCACACAGTCACTTACGCGCTTTTGACGCCGCAGCTCTGCCGCCATATCTTCTTCTTTATTTTTTTGCGACTGCGCTTGTTCAGCGGCCAATTTCGCATCGTCATGCTCTTTTTGCGCTCTGGCTGCTTCAGTTTGAGCCGCAAGCTCTTTGGCTTCTTTCCCGGTTTTCTTAAACACCGCCAAGGCGCGCGCCATCCGGCCAAGCTCATTATCCAACTCCGCGCCAGGCACATCCTTGTCAAGATCACCTTTGGCCACGGCGGACATGATCGCTGCCATGTTGCTCACTTGAGCTGAGACGCGCTTGCCTATTTTCATCGCCAGAAGTGTCCCGGCAATTAACGACCCAATCCCAATCAGCGCCACCAAAATGAGCGTGATCTTGGCAGTTGCGGCGCCGCGCGGACCTATTGTGTCCTGCGCGAGGACCGCATTGTCAAAAAGTGTCTTGTATTTGGCCTGCATGACAGGACCGAGTTTATCGAGCGTATTCGCTTGAATTTCGTTGCGCGCAAAGATGACCTTCGACACCTTGGATAAGCCTTCGTCATAGCGCTTAAGGTCCTCAATTGTGGCTTGCGCCAGTGCGTAGCGCCGGGGGTTTTGCAGCTCAGTCAATAAAGTGGCAGCAACCTCAAGGCCTTGCGCAATATGCCCGCTTGCTTCGTCAAGATCTGCGCGCGTGTTGTCTAGCAAAAACCGCTCGCCATAAAACCGCGCTAGCATGAGGCTCTCTTGGGCCCTAGCAGCATAATAGGCAGCAACGGGATCACCATCTTCAAACGCGGTCTGCATAATCTGCGACAATTGCTTGCGGCCTTTTAAACCAATTTGCGCCAGAACTGGCACCTGCGCATTGCGTTCGTCCTGAAGCGCTTTCATGTCTGCAAAGGCATCTTGGTACTGCGAGATGGACTGCTCCACCTCATCAAGGACAACCAGTGCCTCTGGTGTCTGTGAGAATAACGCTAGCGCTTTTTCGCGTCCGCCGATAATCTCGCGCACGCTCGCATCAACTGCCTGTGCTTTTTCATCCGACGCTTGCAGCCGGTAGCTAAACGCCGCCAAACGCGTCTTAAACAAATCCTCAATTAAAAATGACGTCAGCTGGGTTTGCCTCGCAGTTGTACGATAGTCCGTAAATGCCCCAGAGAGCTTTGCCGTTGCGATCAAACTGACAACAGCCAACAAAGCGAGGAGGCCGATGACGACGCCCGCGCATGCGTAAATCTGCTTTGAAATGGTCCACTGATTCATTCTTAACGCTCCGGCTAACAAGACTTGGGCAGGGCTTAGAATGAAAAGTCTTTAAAGACTGTTACAAATATAAATAAGCAGATAAACAGACGTATAAATAGAACCGATATAAACGATTGCCGAGGCGCAGCGGTGTATACCTGTGATTGTAGCAATGCTAAAAAACAAGGAATGATTAACCAACTATAGTTGCACCAAGGGCACCGAAAAGCGCGAAGAAATTTGGAAAAGACGTCGCGACCGCACGGCCATCATCTACATGGATTGGCTGCTGACTGGCCAGCCCAGCAATGAGGAAACTCATTGCGATTCTATGATCAAAGTGAGTGACAACGGGGCGAGCAGCATTCCCGCCAGGCACGCCGCCAGCGCCGCAGCCTTCAATTACTAGCGCTTCGCCGTGAATGGCGGCAGAAACGCCAATAGAGGCAAGACCAGCATGGATTGCGGCGAGACGATCACTTTCTTTCACCCGCAATTCGCCAAGCCCCTCAAAGCGGCTCGTCCCTTCCGCATTTGCAGCAGCAATCGCCAAAATAGGAAATTCGTCCACCATGGATGGAACAATTTCTGGCTCCAGCGTGATAGCCTGCAAGGCGCTGTGGACCACATGCATATCGGCGACTGGTTCCCCGCCCTCTACGCGTTCGTTTAAGAAGGTGATTTGTGCCCCCATCCGGTCAAGGGCTTGGAACAATCCAGTACGCGTCGGGTTTAAACAAACACCCCTCAATGTCACGTTAGACCCCGGAACCAACAAAGCTGCCGCCACTGGAAATGCGGCTGAAGACGGGTCTGCCGGAACACAAATGTCGCGCGCGGTGAGCGCTGGGCGGCCTTGAACGGTGATGCGTGTGCCGCCGGTATTTAGCTCTTCGACAGTCATATCTGCTCCAAAGTGACGAAGCATATTTTCTGTATGATCACGCGTCCCAAAAGGGTCTTCCACCACACTCTCTCCAGGGAGGTTGAGTGCCGCCAATAACACCGCCGATTTCACTTGCGCGGAAGCGACCGCCAATCGATACGTTAGACACTCTGCGACGTCCTTGCCAGCGATGCTGAGCGGCAAACGACCTTTTGACCGCATCTGAAAGGATGCGCCGGTCGCCTCCAGCGGCCCGGTCACGCGCGCCATTGGACGGCCGCGCAAGGAATGATCGCCGGTCAGTACCGTTGTTACCGGGTGCGTTGACAGCAAACCAATCAACAACCTAGCTGCGGTGCCAGAGTTGCCCATATCAAGGACGTCGTCGGGCTCCTGCAATTTGCCCAACCCAGCGCCCTCAACATGCCAAACACCGGCCTCGTCCTTACGCACGCGGCCGCCCAGCTGCTGAATGGCTTTCGCGGTTGCAAGCACATCCTCGCCTTCCAGCAACCCGCTGATGCGCGTTTTGCCCCTTGCTAAGAGAGCAAACATCAGCGCCCGGTGCGAAATAGACTTATCGCCAGGGACACTAATTTCGCCTTTGAGCGGCGGCGATTTTTCGGCCAGATAAGGCTGCTTTGTCATGGGCGTCCTCTACGTTTTTATGCCATCTCAAAAATGGCGCTGGAGCAGCCAAAGCTGGCTTATGCGTGTTTTGTTGCTTAGACGCAAATGCGCGTGTGCGACACAGGCTTTGACAACATTGGCGGGCTGTGGCAAAGCCACGCCAATTCAAGACACAACAAAGCTTTTACGCCGGTCTTGCCGCTTAGTTTGGCAAATAGCCCCGCGCAACCGATATAGGAGACGTCCATGGCAAACGAAGAATGGGGCACGAAGCGCGTATGCCCAAAATGCGGCGCGCGCTTTTACGACCTGAACAAAGAGCCGATCACCTGCATCGAGTGCGGAACTGAATTCGTGCCTGAGCCCGTTCTAAAAACAAAACAGCCAGTTGCCGTTGTGCCGGAGAAGAAAGAAGCGGCGCCCAAAGCGGAGGAGGCTGAAGAAGACGGTGATGAAATTGATCTAGAGACGGATGACGACGTCGCCCTCGATGACGATGATGACGATGATGTCCTTGCAGATGTCAGCTTAGATGATGACGATGCGGACCTCTCCGACGTCGTGCAAAAGCCCAGCGACGACGAGGAAACCTAGGCACTTTCCTTTAAGGTCGGCGCCTTAGTGCCAGCCATACGATCTACCACGCGGACGGTGATTTGATCCTTCGGCCGCGTGGTCAGCCTTGCAACGGGGCGCACCTTATCAGGGTGATCAACGAAAAAATCAAAGCGGCGGACCAACTGCGCTAGGATGAGTGCACTTTCCATTGTGGCAAATCCCGCGCCAACGCAAATCCGCTGTCCCTGGCCAAAGGGAATATATGTGTGCGGTGTCAGCTCGGCCTCTCGCTGCGGCGTAAACCTGTCCGGGTCGAAGGCGTCTGGCGCGGCCCAATAGTCCCTATGACGGTGCATAACCCATGGAGCAATCATCACCATTGCCCCTTTTTTCACCCATGCCTTACCAATGCGCGCGCGCTGCGCAGCAACTCGGGGAATAAAGGTGATGGGCGGATAGAGCCGCAAGGTCTCTTTAAACACATTGCGGATGAAGCTGAGCTTCTTCACCTCCTCAAACGTAACTGGTCCATCGCCAATATGCGTATCAATCTCGCTGCGCAGCCGCGCAACCACTGAAGGGTTTTGCGCCAAAATGAAGAAGACCCAGGTCAGGACACTTGCTGTCGTTTCGTGCCCTGCCAGAAAGAACACACCGAGCTCATCAATGAGCTCCTCACGGGTGAAATGGTCGCCATCTTTTGGGTCCTTGGCATTGATGACACTGCGCGCGATATCTTCGTTGTCTGCGCGCAAATGATCGTCCAGCAACGTGCCCAAATGCGCGCGAATGCGGGCGCAGGCCTCTAGCACATGCGGCGCGTTTTTAACCGGCGCCCAGGCTTTGCCAAAAATCAGCCGTTTAAGCTCCACATGCGCTGCCGAGCGCTCAAACTGCATGAAGGACTGGAACACATCGCGCGCCATGCCGGTTTCTAACGACTTTGAAAAGATCGTGCGCGTGATGATGTCGGCGGTCAGGTGGCTCATGGCCATATCAAGCGAGAAGCTTTCCCCTTGTGCCGCGCGATTAGCTAGCACCGCCTCATAATCATCCACCGCGCTTTGCATGGCGCCGAACGCATGGTTGACACGCATATGGCTAAACGAGGGATCAATCATCCGGCGCTGGCGGCGCCATTTGTCCCCGTGGCTGACAAAGAGGGAATCGCCAACCAATGGCTCTAAAGCACCGACCATTAGGTCACTTTTTGGAAATTCGTCGGCCCGGCTCGTCATGATGTCCCGCACAAGGGCCGGGTCATTGACGATATGGATTTGCCGGCGCGAAAAACCGATGTTCATTTGATCCGCGCTATAGACATCGCGCGGCAGGAGCCCGAGCAAATTCCCCTCCCCTTCCCGCGCTGTACGGATCAAGGCAGCGAGCTCACTTAAGGGGCGCGGGTGCGGCGGTTCATAGGGTGCATTTGTCATTGACGCATGAGTGTATAGCGCGTCTAATAATATTGACAGTGCCATGTCAAAATATTGTTACACTGCAAGCTGCAGGAGGCAGCAGAGGTCATGTCGAGCGCGGATGTCTTTCATTTTTTTGTCAATTGCCACATCGTAACTGGCGCGATTGGGCTGGTTTTGTTTTGGGTGCCGGTGGTTGGGCTAAAAGGCGGCAAAGCACATAAGGTTGGCGGCAAGGCCTTTACTTGGCTTATGCTTGCGACCGGCATTTTTGCAGTCGGTATTTCCATCACCACGCTGTCTGATCCGGCTGGAACGCATCCCCATTTGATGACGCACCCTCTGTTTGGCAGCGAAGCCAGTATCGCCGCCATATTCGGCTGGATGATGATTTATTTAGCGATATTGACCGTAAATCTCGCCTGGTATGGATGGCTGTGCGTGAAGCATAAGCGCAACCTGACCGCCTGCCGCACGCCGCTGAACTTGACGCTGCAAGCGCTGTTACTCGCCGCCTCCATCAACTGCGTTGTCCGCGGCATTCTTATCCAGCAGCCTTTGATGATTGGCATGTCCACGATCGGGTTTGCCACGGTGGGCACCAACATGTGGTCGCTTTACTGGCGCAAAGCGACACCCGTGACCTGGCTTATGGAGCACGTCAAAGCGTTGGTTGGCACCGGCATAAGCGTTTATACGGCTTTCTTTGCGTTTGGCGCAGTGCGCATCCTGCCGGAAGCAGCGCTGACACCCATCCTATGGTCGGTTCCGCTGGTCGTTGGTCTATCGATTATTTTTTACCATTGGTGGGACATTCAGCGCAAATACCATCGCCGCGGCCGATATGCGCCATCACGCACAAAAGCGCATTTGGTGAGCGCTGAATAATGCCTTCAAACCGGAAGAAGGCGATGGTTTAGCAAGGCTATTGTCAGGTGAAACGCCATTCAGTATGGTCCGCGTGCTTAAACGCACATGACCCGCCAGCCTGACCCAATCGCTGGCGAAAAGCATTGGGGCCGTAGCTCAGTTGGGAGAGCGCTACAATGGCATTGTAGAGGTCGTCGGTTCGATCCCGATCGGCTCCACCAATTTTCTCTGCGCTACCGGCCGGTCGGCCTACTTGAGCGCGTTGGTTTCAGTTGGATCTTTCTGATCTCTCCTCCACCATTATTTCCTCTTTATTGCAATGTGTTATGATTTCAGGGGGGTTAAATTCCTCATTGGGCTGCGTCCAAACCGCATCAATACTTGAAGTTGACGTCAAAGGTAACGCGGCGGGTATCTGTTGCGAAAGCGTCCGCGTTATACTCGCCATATTTGATCCCCAATAAGAAGCGCTTCCACTTAGCTGTAATGACAAAATCAACCTCATCGCCATAGTCCGCACCGCCGAAATCAGCGTCAAACCTATGATACCAAACAGCTGCTGAGACCTTATCAAAAGGGCCAACCTTGAGTTTTGAATACCCGGCTTTGACATAGAAATTCCGCACCCCGGTATTCGGCGTGGCGAGGAACAAATCCGCAAACCCTTGGAATTTGTGCGCGGTTGCGAGCGGTGTGGCAAAGCCTTTAATGCCGCCGTCACTGCCTAGAACTTCATAGCCCACCGTCGTTAAAAAGCCCTGATAAAGCCCCGTTAGTTCACCGAAATAATACTCCGTACTATAGTCAATGGGATTATCCGCATAGTCACTTTGGGTCGCAATGGAGGCAGCGTATTTTATCGTTGCAGCCCCGAGCTTTTGGCTGCCAGCAAACCGCAAGCCAAAGGTCTTGCTCGATAGTGCGACTGCATCGTCGAGATCAAGCAGATAGCCAAACCCCGTCAGCTTGCCGGCCGGCGTTTGATAGCCTGCATTCAAATAAACGTTGTTGGTATCCCAAGGACTCATGAGCGAATCTGGCCCAAAGATGCGGTTCACCCGAAGCGTATAAGCCGCATTCAGCGTTAGATTGGGGACGCTTGTATTGGTAATCGCCACAGCGTCGTAAGTTTGCTGGTTCTGGCGCCAAATGACGTCGCCGATAAAGCGAGCATCATCATAAACAATGCGTTGCCGGCCAAGGGTGACGGTGGTGCCGTCTATTGATTTGTTTTGGATATAAGGCCTGTAACCTGCAGGTACTCTCGAGACACTTTCTGACGTGACTATAGCTTTTCGCGCAGGGCTTCGTAAGGCGTTTTTCCATTGAAGGCCCCATGTGGTCTGGCGAAGTTATAGAAGCGCTCCCATTCGTCGAGTTTTGCTTCCAGATCGACATCACCTTTGTAGCTGAGCAGTTGATAAAACTCTTGTTGATCTGACCTATGAGACCGCTCGACCTTACCGTTTAACTGCGGTGTGCCGCGCTTGATGTAAGCGTGTCTGATGCCTTTATCTTCCACGTGCCAGTGGAATTTAGCCTGAAACTCATGGCCATAGCACGTCGGGAGGGTATGCTGTTTTGGTAGGTTTTGGCCGCCTGCGCAGCCTGATCCATAGCGCAGCAGGCGGCCATAACCGGCCCATAGGTCTCTATACTGGTGTTGCTCAAGACACCCACATAGAGGAGACCGACTATGACCAAGTTGCACCCTACGCGATCAAACCAGTTGCTGGTAGCCATCGATATCTCAAAGCACCGCCATGAGGTGCTGATCGCCATTCCTGGTAAGACACGGCGTCGACGATTAGTGATCAAAAAAACGCTTGAAGACTTTGAGCGTTTGTCCGCGACACTGGCGGCTTATGGCTTTCCAGTGCAGGTGGGCTTTGAAGCCACCGGCAACTACCACCGTGCTCTCGCACACCATCTTGGCAGGGCCAGATTTGAGCTCAAGCTGATCTCTTCGGTCTCGTTAGCGCGAACCCGCGAAGCCCTCCATAACAGCTGGGATAAGAATGATCCGAAGGATGCGCAGGTCATTCTGCACATGCTAGAGATTGGCGCGGTCCAGTTCTTTCATGATCCACTCGTCAGTGGCATCCACGACATTCAGGAATTGTCAAAAACCCATGAGATGGTGTCCCGTGCCAAGACGCAGCTATGGCACCAGACCCTGACCCATTACCTTCCGCTCTATTGGCCAGAAGCAGAGCGCTTTCATCGCAGCTCTCGCAGCGACTGGTTCTTAGCCTTTCTGGAGATGTTTCCATCGCCGCACATCATCAGCGCCATGACAAAGGATGAGTTTACGCAGGCCGCATGGACTGTCGTCGGGCGTAAGGTATCCAAAACGCTCTTACTTTCAGATATTTACGAGACCGCTGTATCTTCGGTTGGTTTGCACGTCTCATCGGATTGCGATGCTTTGCGCATGTTTCGTTTGGTGCTTGCTGAAGGGCGCGGCCTGATCAAACAACGCAATATCATTGAAGACCGTGCGGTGGAGCTGCTGGGTGACCATCCTGATTATCAACTGCTCACCACCATCCCCGGCGTCGGCCCTGTCAATGCAATGACCGTGCTCGCTGAAGCTGGCGATCTACGGCGTTTTGGCCATCACAGACAGTTTCTCAAATTCTGCGGCATGGACCTAGCCACCACTCAATCGGGCATGTTTCGCGGCCAGACCAAGATATCAAAATATGGCAATGCACGCTTGCGCAGAACGTTCTGGATGGCAGGGCAAACTGCGACGTTGAAGCGCACAAACAGCTTCCGCGACAAGTTTGAGCGTTATATCTCCAAGGATCGAGACAACGCCCATCTGCGGCGCAAAGCTTACACCGCTATTGCTGCTAAGATGGCGCGCACAGCACACGCCGTGATCAAACACGGCGAACCCTATCGTCCCTTCTTTGAAGGGACGAGCCCAGGCGGAAGGACCTCTCTCTGTAATGGCCGTGGAGGCGCTTCGGCGACCTCGTAGATAATGTTCGGGTCTTCTGCTCTGGGAACTGCGATCTCGTATTAAGGACGGTGAGGGCCACCCCTGAGTGTACCGAAGTGTTTGCTATGGAAGAGACCATTTCTTGACGGCGGAACCCGTCTGGGCAATCATATCACTGCATCTGACCAACCGGATGCGGCAGAGACCTATGGGCCTAAACCGCTAAACCTTCCAATCATAGGACGTTATCGGTCCGAATTTCGCGCACACGGAAAGGAAGTTTTTCCAGGATGTGATCAGCGAAATCGATGGCATTAGCTTGGGTGTGTTTCTCATAGACTTTTAACTATGCCCGCTGCTGGGCCTGATGGGCACTGTGACAGGCATGATCCGGGTGTTCGAAGTGATGGCACTGTCGGGCTCGGGTAACGTGCGTTCCATGGCG
>JBCCAR010000052.1:0-12479 GCA_039814715.1 Pseudomonadota bacterium | reverse complement strand
TGTTGAATAACAAAAGGACATTTGCATGAGCGACGTTGAAGCCAAGGTCAAAAAGATTGTTGTCGAGCAACTCGGCGTGGACGAGGCGAAAGTCTCAGACGATGCAAGCTTTATTGACGATCTGGGCGCAGATAGCCTGGACACAGTCGAGCTTGTCATGGCCTTTGAAGAAGAGTTTGGGGTGGAAATCCCTGATGACGCTGCTGAAAACATCGTCACCGTTCGCGATGCTGTCAAATACATCAACGAACACAGCGACGACTAGATGGCTCTGGCGAGGCGCTGCCTGGCTTGGGTTTTAAAGACTATACGCGCCAGCGGTTTGCTTGCTGCCTTAAAGCAGCGGGCCGCTGGTAAAGCTCATGGTTTTAAATGGGCGGGAACACTGTTTTGCTTGGGGAGAGCGCGATGCGCCGCGTTGTCGTAACGGGTATTGGCCTTGTCACACCGCTGGCTGGAAATGCAGCGGCGAGTTGGTCGCGGCTGGTCAACAGCCAAAGCGGTGCTGGTCAAATCACGCATTTTGATACCGAAGGCTTTGCAACGAGCATCGCCTGCGAAGTGCCGACGGATGAAGCAGATCAAGACCGCTTTGACGCCGAGGCGTTTGTCTCCACCAAAGATATACGCAATCTTGACCCTTTCATCGTGTTTGGGATCGCAGCGGCTGAGCAAGCCATCAAAGATGCGGGTCTGACGGACCTCACAGAAGAAGAAAAACTGATGGCCGGGTCCATGATTGGCTCTGGCATCGGCGGCCTGCCGGGGATAGAAATTGCGTCCATCAAACTCCACGAGAAAGGCCCTCGCCGGGTCAGCCCGCACTTTATTCATGGCCGGCTCATCAATCTGGTCTCAGGCCAAGTCTCTATCCGTCATGGGCTAAAAGGGCCAAACCATGCCGTGGTCACGGCCTGCTCTTCCGGCGCACATGCCATAGGTGATGCTGCAAGGTTTATAGCCCTGGGCGATGCCGACATCATGCTTGCTGGCGGCGCAGAAGCTGCAATTTGCCCGATCGGTATTGCTGGGTTTAATCAGGCGAAAGCGCTGTCCACGGCGTCTAACGATCATCCGGAAAAAGCCAGCCGGCCCTATGATGAAGCCCGTGATGGCTTTGTGATGGGTGAGGGCGCCGGTATTGTTGTGCTTGAAGAATATGAGCGCGCCAAAAAGCGCGGCGCCACCATTTACGGCGAAGTCATTGGCTACGGTTTGTCCGGCGATGCCTACCACGTGACCGCCCCTGCGCCAGATGGGGACGGCGGGTACCGCTCCATGCAAATGGCGCTGAAGCGCGCGCAGATTTCGCCTGGCGATATCGACTATATCAACGCGCATGGCACATCGACGCCGCTTGGCGATGAAATTGAATTAGGCGCGGTGCGCAGGCTGCTTGGCCCCGCGATGGATACGGTCTCAATGTCATCAACGAAATCGGCGATTGGGCACCTGCTTGGCGCTGCCGGCGCGGTTGAAGCTGTGTTTTCCCTGCTTGCGATGCGCGACAGCATTGTTCCGCCAACGCTTAATTTGGACAATCCGTCCGAAAGCTGCGCGGGCGTTGATCTGGTTCCGCATACGGCGAAAGAAAAGCCCGTTAACATCGCCTTGTCGAACAGCTTCGGCTTTGGCGGTACCAATGCGACTGTGATTTTCCGCAAAGTGTGAGCGACGAGCGCGACACACAGCCTGAAAAACTGCGCCCGCGATGGCGCGCAGGTGTTGTGTGGGGCTTTGTGTTGCTTGGGGTCGCTGCCGCCGCTCTGGGTGCTTTCGTGTATGAAAGCAGGGACCGTTTTTTAAACGCCCCAGGCCCGCTTGTCTCGCAAACGCCCATCTTAATTGAGCGCGGCCTATCCGTGCGCGAAATCGCTGCTAAGCTTGAAGAGGCTGGTATCATCGATGATGCGCGCTTGTTTGAAGCTGGCGTGCGGTTCTTCGCTGATAAAAAGCCTATTAAAGCGGGTGAGTTTGCGATCCCCCCTGCAGCCTCCATGGCGCAAGTTCTTGCTGCGCTGCAGGAGGCGAGCCAGATTCAATACAAAATGCTCATCCGCGAAGGGATAACAGCTGCTGACGCGCTCGATATTGTGGCCGATGACCCGCGCCTTGTTGGCGAGATAGAAGCAGACTTTGCAGAAGGAAGCTTATTGCCGGATACGTATTATTTCGTGCGTGGGGAGCAGCGCGGTGTCTTGCTTGCGCGCATGGCGGATGCCATGGAGCTGGCCATTGAGGGGGCCTGGAACGCGCGCACGGATACACAAAACCTAAAAACGCCTGCTGAGCTGCACGTCCTTGCCTCTATCATTGAAAAAGAAACCAGCCGAGATGAAGAAAAGCGGCTTGTCTCCGGCGTCTTTCACAATCGGTTGACCAAGGGGATGCGCCTTCAGTCAGACCCAACTGTGATCTACGGCATTGCGCAAGGCCGCTTGGGCCGGTCTTTAAAGCGGCAGGATGTGCGCGCGCCCACGCCGTATAACACCTACACAATCGACGGCCTACCGCCTGGCCCAATTGCGCTGCCCAGCCGCGAATCTCTTCTGGCCGCGGGCCAACCAGCCAAGACCGAAGCCTTGTTTTTTGTGGTGGATGGCAAGGGCGGCCATGTCTTTGCTAAGACCTATACAGAGCACAAAGCCAATATCCGCAAATGGCTGGCGGAGCGCCGGAAGCGCAAAAACAAAACGCAGTAATCGCTTATTCAGTCTTGCCGCATCCACGCGGATGGTTAATAGCAGGCGCTATGAGCACGCCTGATTCGCCGCGCCGCCGGCCGTTACTGTTTATCCTGTCTTCCCCCTCTGGCGCGGGTAAATCGACCTTGTCGAACATGTTGCTGAAAGAAGAGCAGGGCATTGTCATGTCTGTGAGCGCGACCACCCGCCCGCCGCGCCCGGGCGAGATTGACGGCCAGCATTACCATTTTCTGTCAGAAGACCGATTTAAAGCCCTGATTGAGGACGATGCGTTTTTAGAGCATGCCCGCGTGCACGGAAACTATTATGGGACTCTAAAATCAGAAGTTGAGGCGGCTTTCGCGCGCGGTAAGGATGTGCTCTTTGACATTGATTGGCAGGGCACGCAGCAAATCCGCGATCAGAGTGCTGGCACGCTGGTAAGCCTCTTTATTCTGCCGCCGAGCTTGGCAGAACTGGAGCGTCGCTTAACGACCCGCGCGCAAGACAGTGACGCGGTTGTCGCCCGCCGAATGGCAAAGGCCCGCGAAGAGATTAGCCACTGGGCTGAATATGATTATGTGCTGCTCAATGATGCCCTGGAGGATTGCTTTGCCCAGGTGCGCACTATTTTGGCCGCTGAGCGCCTTAAAGCAGTGCGCCAGCCTGACATCAAAGCGAGAGCCTTAACGCTTATGGCTGAGGGGCCTGACGAAGCGCCCGGGCAAGGTTGAGGTAATCCTCTAAGCCCAAAGCATCGGCCCGCAAGGTCGGCGCAATCCCAGCAGCGTCGCATAGTGCCATAGGGTCCGCGGTAAGGCTCTTTAAAGACTGCCTGAGCATCTTGCGGCGCTGGCCAAAGGCGGCTGCTGTGATCTTCGATAAGTCTTGCGCTTTGACGCTCTCAGCCGCCGTACCTGCGGTAATGTGCACCAGCGCGCTGGTCACTTTGGGCGGCGGGGTGAAGGCCTTTGGACCAATGTCGAACACAGAGCGGACCTGCGATCGCCACTGCGCCAGTATAGACAGGCGGCCATAGGCTTTGCTGCCGGGGGCAGCCGTCAGGCGCTCGGCGACTTCTTTTTGAAAGAGCAATGTCAAGCTGGCCCATTGCGGCGGCCAGTGTTTGGGTTCCAGCCAGCGGGTCAGCAGCGCTGTGCCTACATTATAGGGCAGATTGGCAGCGATTTTGTGGGGGCCAAGGGCTGAAAAATCATAGTCCATGGCGTCGGCCTCTACCACGGTCAGCTGGCCGGGGTAAGCGCCTGCGATATCTTCTAATGCGGCAATACAGCGGGGGTCTTTTTCGATGGCCGTTACTCGTCCAGCCCCTTCCATCAGGAGCGCGCGCGTGAGGCCGCCGGGTCCGGGTCCGATCTCGATAAAGTGATCCTCTGGCGTCGGTGCTGCTGCGCGGGCAATTTTGCGCGTTAAATTGAGGTCTAAGAGAAAGTTCTGTCCCAGCGCTTTGCGAGCGCTCAGCCCGTGGCAGGCAATCACCTCGCGCAGCGGCGGCAGGCCGTCACTCATGCGGCGCTGCGGCGCGCAGCGATCGCGCCTGCCACGCGGATGGCTTCGATCATAGAGCGCGGATTGGCCAGGTTTTTCCCAGCAATATCAAAGGCAGTGCCATGATCCGGGGACGTGCGCACGATTGGCAGGCCAAGGGTCACGTTTACGCCGCTATGAAAATCAAGGGCCTTGAGCGGGATCAACCCCTGATCATGATACATGGCCAGCGCTGCGTCATACCCGGCCCTGGCCTCCGCGTGGAACATCGTGTCAGCTGAGAAAGGCCCGCGTGCATCGATGCCTTGGGCGCGCAAAGCGTCAACGGCGGGGGCAATGATCTTTTCTTCCTCATCGCCGATTTTGCCATGCTCTCCAGCATGCGGGTTCAGTCCGCATAGGGCCAGCCGCGGCGCTCCTATGCCAAAATCTTGGCGCAGCGCCGCATCTGTTGTGATCGCGCGGGCTATGATCAGGTCCTGGGTTAAATGCTCGGGCACCTTCGCGAGCGGGATGTGGATTGTGATCGGCACCACTTTCAGCATTGGCGCTGCAAGCATCATGACGACTCTATCTCGTTCCACTGCGCAGGCGTCGGCGTAGAATTCGGTTTGTCCAGGCGCGTTAAAGCCGGCCGCGTACAGCAGGTCTTTCGCCATCGGCGCTGTGACAACCGCGCTTGCCTTCGCGGCTTGGCTCAGCGCTGCGCTGATCTCCAGCGCTTCAATCACAGCGGGCGCTGTATGAGCGCTGGGAGCTCCGGGCGTGACCGGACCGTTCATTTCGAGGGGGAGCACAGGCAGCGCGTTTTGCCACACTTCCAGCGCGTGGTCCGGGGCAGCGATGGATTGTGTGGGGCAATCGCGCAGCAAGCCTGGATCGCCAATCCAAAAGAAGGGTGTCAGCTTTTCCGCTTTGCGGGCGTGCCACGCTTTCGCGACGATCTCAGGGCCAACACCGGCGGGGTCTCCCAGTGTGATTGCAATGGGCGCCGCGGTTTGGCTGCTATTTGTATTCAACGATGGCATCGCGGCGCAGGTCGCGCAGATAGCGGCGCGCCATCATGGACAGCCGTCTTTGGTTCAGCTGGTTTTCAATGACGGCGAGAGTGGGTGTTTGCACTTCTTGCTGCTGGATGTCGCACACAATGAAGACACGCAGGCCATTTGGAAAGCGAACAGGACTAGTCGAATCGCCCGCTTCCAGCGGCAGCAACGCCGATTGCACTGGCGGCGGTAGATCGCGCAGCCGCAGTGTTCCAAGTGCGCTGGCTTCTGCCGCGCCAAAGCGGTCGGCCAAGGCCCCAGCGTTTGCGCAGGTGCTGCCCGCGCGCGAGGCTGCGGTTGCACGCTGATTGGCACGGTCGACGTCCGCCATAATCGGCTCTGCTTCGAGCGGCCATAGCAAGGAGGCCAGCTCATATTGCGTATCCAGCGGATCAGCGCTCAAGATACGGCGGCGGTCTTTTAAAAGGATGATGTAGTAGCCGCTGGGTGTGCGGATGGGGTTTGATAGCTGGCCTATGGCCATCTCAGGCACGACAGGGCGAATATTGCGCGATAGCTGATCTTCCATCACCCAGCCAAGATCGCCGCCCACGGCTGCGGTGGGTGCTTCAGAGAACTGCCGCGCAAAGGCTTCAAAGCGGCTGCCTTGGCGGATTCGGTCGACAATTTGTTGCGCTGTAAAGCGCACGTCGGCGTCGTTGCTGGGGCTCGCATTTAAGAAGATTTCAGCAACGTTATATTCAAACTGGCCTTTGGAATCTTCCAGCCGCTCTAAGGCTTCTTCCACTTCTTCATCGCTGATGGTGATTTGCGGCTCTAACCTGCGCTGGATCAATTGGCTCCAGGCGATCTCCGCGCGAATTTGCTCTTCCAAAGCGCGGCGCGTCGTACCGTTTTCTCTCAAGAAGCTCTCAAACTGATTGGGCTGCTGGTTAAAGTTGCCTGCAACGGAGGAGAATGCTCGCTCAACAATGTCGGGCGTCACCACAATCTCGTTTTCTTGGGCCGCTTGGAGTTGGAGTTTTTCATCGACCAATGTGGAGAGGATTTGTTCGCGCAGCTGCTGGCGTTCTGCTTCCGATAGCTCTGTGCCGGTTGAGGCTAGAACAAGCGTTAGCCGCCGCGAAATATCATAGTCTGAAATGACATCCTCATTCACGATCGCAACGGCCCGCTGAATCTGCTCGTCAAACTGGGCAAAGCCGGCACCTGATGGCGCCAAAGCCGCTGCGCCCAGCGCAAACAAAAACACAAAACTCTTTTTAAAACCCATCATGCGTTGCTTTGACCACTAGCCCTCGTTTCGTCAGCTGACGTAGGGCCGCCCATTGCCTCTCTTTTAACTGCTCAAAAGATGGAAGGCCAATGTGGCATGTGTTTGGCAGCCCCCTTATCTCTGCTAGAATGTATCCGCTATCAGCCAAGATTGCGCAGCACAACCCGGAAAGTCACGGCCGTGCCTGGTTCGACGTCCCTATCTTGGGTAAAGTTGCGCCGATAGTTGAGCTGAAACTCGAGGCATTCGTCTGTATAGATGAGGCTCGCGCGGTTGGTCACTGAGTCGCGGCCACTGGTTAAGTCTTGCACGGTGCTCCCGGTGACCTGCCAGTTTTCATTAATGCGCAGGCGTGACGCGAGGCGCAGTTCTTCCCTGTCGGCGGGAAGATCAGGCCCAGGGTTCCGGTTGAGCTGCTCATAGCCAACCGTCACGGAAAAACGATCCGTACCGACGGTCGCATTCACCTGGTTGCGCCGGACCGCCAAGTTGTTTTTGTCTATCCGGAACCGGTTGCGCACGGTTAGCCAATCACTCACGCGCAGGCTGACGCGCCCGACGACATCAGAGAAGTTGCCTTCAAGGCCTGTCCCTTGGGGATAAATCACCGAGTCATTATCAAAGCTATAGCTTTGTGCCAGTGTCGCATCGAGCTCGATCTTGTCCATCAGCAAGCGCCATGTGGCGCCGTAGGTGACGCGGGTTCCTCCGTCCCATAGGTCTTCACCGGGCACCCGGTCTGCGAGGAAGATATTGCCATCATCCAAGTCAAAAGACCGGCTGTCTTCATTGGGGATATTGGGATCATTGCCGGATGTGCCGGAAACGACGAGGACGCGCGGCTCTAAAATCTGCGTGAAACGCCCCAAGGAATTGATCAGCGGCAGCCGCATATCGATCGACAGCCGCGCTAGAGCCCGTGTTCGCGATCCATTGGTGGCGGCAAAGGCTGGATCATCGGGGCGGTCAGCATCAGAGACGTGATAATAGTCCCCGCGCGCTAAAAACGTCGTCGTTGTGCGAAGGCCGTTGGAAAAATTGAGCGGCAAACGCGCCCCGCCAGAGACCAAAGCGCGCTTTGTGTCTTGGCCATCAAAGCGCTGGACCGCGACCGCATTCACCCGGCCAAATGCCCGTAGGCCGCCCCAGAGCGGGTCGCTTTCATACCGGTAGGATAAGTTGGGTAAAGCCTGCGGAACGAGCCCAGTTTCATCCTCAACCCGCAGGCCCTGGAAGCCGACGAGGCGCGCGTTGACATAGTGGTTGTCGTAAAATCCCTCGAGCGCATAGGTATTGACCAGCGTATCTTCATCCGACCAGTCATAGCGCGTCAAATATGTATCATCGCTGGCAAAGCGCAGTTGATAGGTGGAGCGCCAATGCTTGTTGTGGATGAATTGGCCGCCAGAAAACAAATGCCCGCGTAAAATATCGCGGCCGGTGGGTTGGTTGAAATCATCGCGTTCGGGCACATAGGTTATGCTGCCCTCCGCCGTCAGATTGCCCCGGCGAAATTGCCGCCTATATTCCGTCCCAAGGACGGCGCGTTCTTTGGTGGTGATGATCGGTGTGAGGGTGATATCCTGCTTGGGATCGATATCGATGAAATAGGGCAGGGCAAGCACGAGCCCCAATTCATCGCGCTGGCGGACCTCTGGAACAAGTAGGCCTGAGCCCTTTTTCACCGATGGATCGGGATGCGAGATATAGGGCATATAAAAGACAGGAACGCCCAAAAATTCAACAAAAGCGTCGTCGTAATAGAGCCGCTTCTTGTTGAGATCATGCACGACCTTAACGGCTTTGATTTGCCACAGCGGCTTATCACCTTCTTCGCAGATTTCGCATGGGCTATAGACCGCCCTGCGGAAAGTTGTGCGGTCGCTGCTGCGCTCTCCTTCTAGCGCTGCAACGCGGGACTGATCGGATAGCAAAAGCTCAACATTCTCAATAAAGCCATCTCGTAGCTCATCTGAGATTTCTAGCGTATCTGATTCCAAAATATTGCCGCCGCGATCCACGACGCGCACGTTGCCGCTGGCCTTAACGATGCCCGTTGCCTGATCATAGGTGATCATCCGCGCCGTGAGTGCGTAATCCCCGCGCACAACGCGCACGCCGCCGCGCGCTGTGATCAGCTGAGCATTGCTGTCATAAATGAGCTGGTCAGCCTCAAGCGCGATGATTTCTTCCGCTAAGGGCGGCGTATCTAAAAAACTCTGCGCATGTGCGGGCTGGGGAAGGCCAATAGGGCCAGCCAGAGCAAGACTTGCTACTGCAGCGGCAAAGCAGCGGCGCAGCGTGCGACAGAAGAGAGGCACTGAAACTCGCTTTCCCCCGGATTCCAAGGCTTCCTGCGTCAATGAAAGCCCATAAGCGCAATTTCGGACGTTGCCGCCCGCGACCATGTTCGTTAGGTACACAGTCAAGGTGGCGCATGCAATCAGCAGTTATTGAAAATACGCTGCGCCCAAACCGCGGCAAAGGATTAAATGCCGCGGTATTTGAACAAAAGGACCTGCACCGATGCAAATCAGCTTCTCTCCGCTTAATCTTCCCCGCACAGGGGTGGTGGTCTTGTTGGCGCGCCAATCCGCTGTCTTGGGGGACACGGGCGAAGAAGCGGACAAAGCCTTGGGCGGTGCCTTGACCCGAATGATCAAAGCGGGCCGCTTTCGTGGGGAGAAAGGTCAAATTGCAGAGCTTGCGGCGCCAGACCTGGGCCGCGCAACGCGCATTTTGGTATGCGGGATTGGTAAGCCAGCAGAGCTGACCACGCGGGATATGGAGCTGATGGGCGGGCGCGTTGTGGCCCGGCTCCTCACCAGCGGGGAGAAATCTATCAGTCTGGTGATGGATGATTTTGATGGATTGGCGCTAAAACCTCAGGAAATGGCGGGCCATGCGGCCATCGGCGCCCATTTGAGGACGTATCGCTTTGACGCTTACCGGACCACGCTGAAAGACCATGAGCTGCCATCGCTAGAACGCTTAACGGTCATGACGCGCGCGGCCAAGCGCTCTGAAAGCTTGTATGATTCGCAGAAAGAAGTGCTCGAAGGTGTCTTCTTTACGCGGGACCTGGTGAGCGAACCGGCCAATACCCTAACGCCGGCAGCTTTTGCTGATCGTTTGTCGGCGCTGTCTGACCATGGCTTGAGCGTGACTGTGTTAGGGCCTGAAGAGATGCTGGGCATGGGTATGGGCTCCCTCATGGGTGTCGCCCAGGGCAGCGCCAATACGCCCCGTCTCGTTGCAATGGAGTACCGGGCCCCCGGAACAGCGAAGAATTCAAAGCCCCTATGTTTCATCGGCAAGGGCGTGACATTCGACACCGGCGGCATTTCGCTTAAGCCGCCCGGGGGCATGGAAGAGATGAAGTGGGACATGGGCGGCGCAGGCATTGTCTCTGGCGCCATGTTGGCGCTTGCCAAGCGCAAGGCCAAAGCCCATGTGGTCGGCCTTGTCGGGCTGGTGGAGAATATGCCCTCCAGCACAGCCCAGCGCCCGGGCGATGTGGTGACGTCTATGTCGGGCCAAACCATTGAGGTTATCAATACGGACGCCGAAGGCCGTTTGGTGCTGGCCGACGTGATGGAATATGCCCAAGCGACGTTTAATCCTAAAATGATGGTGGATTTAGCGACGCTGACCGGCGCAATCATTGTCTCCCTTGGCCATGAACATGGCGGCGTTTTCTCTAATGACGATGCGTTGGCGGACGCAATTGATAAAGCTGGCAAGGCGACCGGCGATAAAGTTTGGCGCATGCCCATCGGCCCTGCCTATGACAAGCTCATCAACAGCCAAATCGCTGATATGAAGAATGTTGGCCCGCGCGAGGCTGGCTCTATCACTGCTGCGCAGTTCCTCCAGCGCTTCGTGCGCGATGGCCGGCCCTGGGCGCATCTGGATGTGGCCGGCATGGTATGGGCTAAGCAAGATACGCCGCTGTGGCCAAAAGGGGCGACTGGTTACGGCGTGCGCCTCCTCGACCAACTGGTGCGCGACCTGGCTGAATAGCTGCGCATATGGGCGTCCAGGTCAGCTTCTATCATTTAGAGCGGCAAGGTGTGGATGTGGCCTTGCCCAAGCTCTTGGAAAAGGTACTGGAGGCGGGCCACAAAGCGGTTGTTTTTATGCCCAATGCCGGCGCCCTCAAAGCTTTAGACGACGCCCTGTGGACCTACGACCCCGCCAGCTTCCTGCCCCATGGCAGTGACGACACCCCCCATCCTGAGCTACAGCCAGTTTACTTAACGACGGGGACGTCCGTGCCCAACGGCGCAGATATAGTCGTTCAAATCAACGCGGCACCTGCGCCTGACTTAACCAATTTCGCGCGCTGTCTTTACATGTTTGATGGCCGTGATGACGCTGTTCTCACCAAAGCGCGCGCGGACTGGTCGGCGTTAAAAGCGGCTGGTCATGACGTGACCTATTGGCAGCAAGGCGCGGGCGGCGGCTGGCAGAAAAAAGCCTAGAACAGCGCTGCCGCCCGCGCCGCCTTTGCGGTGTTTGCAGCAACGCCGGCTGCGCTTAAAGTCAGCGCAGCGCCAAAGAGTTCGCGGCGGTTAATCCTCGTCATGCTATCCTCCCCAAAATAAATGTCGGAGGTTTAACTTAACCGCTCCGCCGCCCATTGCACGTGGTCTTCCATGAAGCTCGCGATGAAGAAATAGCTGTGGTCATAGCCTTCGCGCATGTTCAGCTGGAGGGGAATATGCGCGGCCACACACGCCTCGCTGAGAAGATGGCTTTTCAGCTCTGTTTCTAAGAATTGATCGGCTGTACCCTGATCAACGAGGATGTCTTCCACGCGCGCACCATCTTCAATTAACGCGCAGCTATCATAGCGCCGCCAGGTACTTTGATCATCACCAAGATACCCCGATAACGCCTTCTGGCCCCAGGGGCAATTGATGGGGCTAACGATGGGGGAGAAGGCAGACACGGATTGAAACCGTCCGGGGTTCTTCAGCGCCAGGGTGAGCGCGCCATGGCCGCCCATGGAATGTCCTGTGATGGAGCTGCGGTTTGTATCAACCGCGCCAAACTCGCGGCCGATGAGGTCCAGCAGCTCGCCAGTAATATAGCTTTCCATTTTGAAGTGCGTTGACCAGGGCGGCTGGGTGGCATCAACATAAAAGCCAGCGCCCTTGCCAAAGTCATAGCCTTCGTCATCAGGCACATCGGCGCCGCGCGGGGATGTGTCTGGCATCAGAAAAGCCAGCCCATGCTGCGCGCAATAGCGCTGAGCGAGCGCTTTGGTCATGACATTCTCATGCGTGCAGGTGAGGCCAGATAAATAGACCAAAAGCGGCACCGGACCGCCTTTGGCTTGGGGCGGTAAATACAGCCCAAAGGTCATCTGTGTGCCGGTGGCGGTGCTCGCGTGTTTATAGACGCCTTGCACACCGCCAAACATGGCGTTTTCTGAAACAGTTTCCAATGGCATTGTTTAAAGCGCTACGCCCGCGAAGGCGCAAATCTTGTTGCCATCGGGGTCGCGAAGATACGCGCCATAGGGGCTGCCCGGCGCGCCTTCGCGCACACCCGGCGCACCTTCATCGCTGCCACCATTGGCAAGGCCCGCGGCGTGAAAGGCGTCGACTTGTTCTTTGGTCTCTGCCTTAAAACCGATCGTCCCACCATTGGCGTGGCAGGCCGCTTCGCCATTGGCTGGGGTACAGACCCCGAAGCCTAAACCATCTTTGGACATGAACAGATTGCCATTGGGCGCCTCGCCCATATCTGGATATTCTAGCCCTGCAAAAACAGCGGTGTAGAAGTCTTTGGCTTTGGCGAGGTCGCTGCTGCCAACCATGATGTGCGTAAACATATATGGGTCTCCTATTGAGGTTAAAACTCGACGACGGAGCGGATGCTCTCTCCGGCATGCATGAGGTCGAAGGCGGTGTTGATGTCATCGAGCGGCATTTTGTGGGTGATGAGATCATCGATGTTGATCTTGCCGTCCATATACCAGTCGACGATCTTGGG
>JBCCAR010000033.1:0-33436 GCA_039814715.1 Pseudomonadota bacterium | reverse complement strand
GGATTTTCCCAGGTGCTAATGAGCAGGCGGTGACGGCTATCGACCCAACAACGCTTGATGGATCGTTTGTTGCGGCCAATTATATCGGCGCCTTTGCAGACTCCAACGACCGCTGGTTCGATGGTTGGACTTGCGGCGTTGCTGGCGGGACATCATGTGAAACTCCTCCAGTTCCTGCGGCGTCCGTTGTGACGACAGGCAGTTAAGTTCTCTTTCATGATTGGGAGGGGGCTGCTCAAATGTGCGGTCTCCTCCTTTTGTGTTCATAAGAGCCATAATCGTTTCGCACGAGGGCAGGAAATTTAGGATCAAAATCATGAAATCCGCAGTTTTTGGGAGCCTTTTGATGCTCTCGTCGGCGCTAGTTGCGCCAGGGGTGCTTGCTAATTCTGTTGCAGACCAGTCTGCGACTTCCGATACGCAGGTGCCTGATGTAGGTACACCAGATGTTCCCGCTCGGTCATCCGAGCTTGAGCAGGAAGCGAAGCCTGAAATTGAAATTTCTGGGCCCATTGGGGGTCTTGAAGAAATTGTTGTACGTGGGAAATTTATTCCCGATGTCGTGCGCGCCAACCCTGTTGTGGTGAGTGTTCTGTCGTCTGAGCAAATCGAACGCACGGGTGACGGCGATATCGCTGGATCTTTGTCCCGCGTAACGGGGCTTTCACTTGTTGGCGGCCGATTTGTTTATGTTCGTGGTTTGGGTGAGCGCTATTCGCAGGCCCTGCTTAATGGCCTTCCGCTGCCGTCTCCTGAGCCGCTACGCCGAGTTGTTCCGCTAGACCTGTTCCCGACGGACATCATAGCAAGCTCTGCGGTTCAAAAGACGTATTCTCCGGGCTTTCCGGGCGAGTTTGGCGGTGGCGCTATTAACTTGACCACGAAATCTGCGCCTGACGAGCCCTTTTTGAAGCTCAATGTAGGGATCGGCGGCAATACCGAGACTACTGGTGAGCTGGGTCTTACACATTTTGGTAGCCGAACGGACTGGACTGGCTTTGACAACGGGACGCGCGATATTCCAGGCGCTTTATCGGATGCTTTTGGTCGTCGCAGCCGGGTTGATGTCAACTCACCTGATTTTTCGGAAGAGGAAGTCATTGCGATTACCCAGACGCTCCAAAACGCGTCTACCAATCTTATCCAGCGCAACCAAAATATACCTATCGATGGGTCGTTTAGCATAACCGGCGGAACCACGTTTGAAGTGGGCGATGAAACCAGCATTGGCGTCTTTGGAAACTTTGGCTGGAGCAATGAGTGGCGCACCCGTGGTGGTGTGCAACAGGTGGGCCAGATTGGTGGAGACGGTCTGACAACGCCTGTGGATTTCCGCTACATGACCACGCTCAACAATATCATCGTCAATGGGATTCTTGGTTTTACGGCGGAAGTTGGCGAGCACACACTGCGCTGGACCAATATTTATATCCGCGACAGCCTCAAAGAGACGCAAATTCGTAATGGATTTAACGATAACACAGTCGGAACTGATGCGATCAGTCAAAACGACACTGCTTGGTACGAGCGCCAGCTCATTGATACGCAATTTGTGGGTGAGTTTCGTTGGGGGGATTGGGGCCTAAATGTCCGCGGTACGTATGCTGAATCCTCGCGCGATGCGCCATATGAACGTGAAAACGATTATGTCTTTAATGAAGTCGTTGGCGATTTTGTGAACGACCTGCAAAGCCCGGGACAAGGCAGCCGTATCTCGTTTTCTGATTTGACAGACGAGGTTATTGCTGGTGGCGGGGATGTTTTCTACGATCTTCCGACCGATCGTCCGATGAAGTTGACAGCGGGTTACGCTTATTTGGACAATAGCCGGAATTCGACCCGTCGTACGTTCCGTTATTTCCCGCAGGACGGTATTCCACTCGAAGTTGCCCAGCAGCGACCTGATTTTCTGTTATCAGATTTTAATGCTGCCAACTTTGGCGTGTTACTTCAAGAAACAACAGCGGCGATTAACCTCGGTGCTCCTTCCTTTGATGCGAACTTGACCGTCAATGCAGCGTACGTGCAGTTGGAAGCGGAATTGCTCGATGGTGTGTCGATCACGACAGGTGTTCGTTATGAGGACGCCGAACAAACAGTAACGCCTCTTCCGTTGTTTTTAGGTGATGATTTGATCCTCGAAAATGATGCAAATAGGCCTGCGGGTGTTCCTGCGGAAGTTGTTAACACACAGCTCAATAACGATTATTTCTTGCCTGCCCTTACAGTGACCTACAACTTTTACGACGATATGCAGCTTCGCTTTGGCGCGTCTAAAACAATCGCGCGACCGCAGTTTAGGGAATTGGCACCTCAGTTCTACAACGATCCTGATGCCGATAGGACCTTTCGTGGGAACCAGTTCTTAACTGACAGTGAACTGCTGAACTTTGACGTGCGCTACGAGTGGTTCTTCGCTCAGGATGAGCGCTTTACCGTCAGTGCCTTTTATAAGGACATCGATAATCCTATCGAAACGCTTGCACGTCCAACAGGTGATACGATCCAGACAACGTTTGGTAATGCGCCAAAGGCCACTTTGTATGGTGCTGAGATCGAACTTGAGAAGTACTTCGACCTCTATGACTTGACAGACAATGCGTTCTTCAGCGATCGCCGCATTTACTTGAATGCGAACTACACCTATACAAAATCTGAGCTACAGGTGTCTGAAGGTGATGTGACGACGTTGTTCGATGGCCGAGAGCAGGATGCATCCTTAGTGTTTATCGATGGCTTGCCACTAACGGGTCAGTCTAAACACCTTGCAAATCTGCAAATTGGTTTAGAACACCCTGATTTTCTTTCTCAGCAAACCATCATTTTGAATTATGCTAGCCCGCGCGTTTCGCTTCGTGGTCCGCGTGTTGGTGAGTTCATTCAGCCGGACATTATTGAAAAGCCCGGTGTGATTTTGGATGTTGTGATCCGGCAAGGGTTTGAGCTAGGCGGCACGCAATTTGAGTTAAAACTGGATGGACGTAATTTGCTCAACACCGATTTCTCTGAGCGTCAGTCTCTCAACGGTACAGAGGTGATCGTCAACGAGTTCCAGCGTGGCCGGTCGTTCTCTATCAGCGTAGGCGCTGAATTCTGATGTCGTAGCAGAGCTTTCTGATCGTCGGTCGGCAAGCACCTGCTAACTGTGGTACGTAGCTTAAGGGCAGCGCTGAATTCGGCGTTGCCCTTATTTTCAATAAAAAAGAGTATCCGAGTTTGATAGCCATAAGACATCAGATTTCCCCGCGCGCAGCGGTAGTGTTCCTTGAGGGTGTCTTGCTCAGTGTCGTTGTCGGTCTACTGGTTATAGCGGTTTTTAGGCTTTTCACGCCTGTGGGCCCAATTGGGGCATTGGGAAGCGCAGATCATTCCTCAATCAGTGCGCAAACCCAGATGCCTGCCATCGATATTTTCTGGCCGTCCAACCGCCTGAGCCAAATCAGCCAGACGAGTGATTGGTCGCTCTTTGGTGTTTACTTTCGCCAAGAGGGCCCGTCCGCGATTTTAGCCCAAGGTAAGCGTGGGGAGCAGATGGTTTTCCGTAAAGGAGATGCCTTGGCTGAAGGAACTCTGCTTTCTGAGATTGGCGCGGACTATGTAGTGTTGGATGTCAACGGTGCGCAAGCACGGCTGTATCTCGATGATGCGGCGCCAATCACGCTAGCGTCAACGGCTGACGGCAAGAAGCCAAAGCCGCTTTCCGACGGGATTGTTTTACCAGGTCCACTAGACCCGGCGCTGCTAGAACCTTATGGTCTGCGCGTTGGAGATGTGTTGCTGGCGGTGAATGGCGACAATGTTCGCACGCCCTCTGATCTTAGCGGCTTTGCGGCCTTGCAGCAGTCAAACCAATCGGTGCGCGTAACCATTCGGCGCGGAAATGAAACGCTAGAAAAAGTTCTACGCCCGTGAAGTCTCTTCTCTTTAGTTTCCAGTGTGCGGCGCTTTGTGTTTTCTGTTTTGGCGTGCTGTCTGTCTCTGCTTATGCCCAGCAAACCTTGAACTTGCGCGGCGCGGATATTCGCGCCGTGGTGCAGGAGGTTTCGCGCTCGACCGGTCGCACCTTCATCGTGGATCCTGACGTCAAAGGCACGATCACGATCATCAGCGAAGAACCGCTGTCTCAAAGCGCATATTTTGAAGCGTTTTTAGCGGCGCTGCGGGCCAACGGTTTTAGCGCTGTGCCAGCAGCAGGTATTCCAGGCGGATTTCGCATTGTTGAAGCACGAAAGGCCCGCGGGGCGGGCGACGTTGTTGGCGCCAATGCTCTAACAACCCAGGTCGTTCCGCTGCGCTTTGTGGATGCAGAAACAGCGCTGAGCGCCCTCACTCCTTTAGCGTCAAGTGATGGGCAAGTCATTGCCAGCCGTGCAGGCAACGCCATTATCCTTGTTGATTATGCGGATGCGATTCAGCAGCTGAAAAAAGTGCTGCGCGGCATAGACCGCGATACGCGCACTATGCAGGTTGTCTCCTTAAGCAATATGAGCGCGCGCGACATGGTGACCACGCTGAGCGCGCTTCAGGGGGATGTGCGCACTGGCCAAGCGCCGCTCAGTATAGTGCCCGTCACGGGCACAAACGGCCTTATTCTGCGCGGAGACGCTGCGCTGGTGAAGGCGCTTTCCAAGGTTGCTGCCGATCTTGACAAGCGCGCGCAGATCAGCGGCGATGTTCGGGTGATTTATCTTGAGCATGCTGATGCTGATCAGATTCTGCCGGTCTTGCGCCAAATGGTGGGGCAGGTGGCCGCTGTGGCTGCGCCGGCGGGCGACGATGGTGCTGCGCCAGCGCGCGTTCAACCTGCGGAAGCAGGGCGACCGTCTATCGCGCGATTTGAAGGTGCAAACGCGCTGGTTGTCTCGGCGCCGCCAAATTTGCAGCGCGCGATCATGGACATTGTCGAACAGCTCGATCAGCGCCGCGCGCAGGTGATGGTCGAGGCATTAATCGTCGAGATTTCAGATGGCGCGGCCCGTAATCTGGGTGTTCAGTTTTTGCTGGGCGGTACGGGGGATAGCGTCATCCCGCTTGCTGCGACGAACTACTCAAACACCCAGCCAAACCTGCTTGCCATAGCAGGGGCAGTGGGCGCTAACGAGCTCGATACGACAGAAACAACGGTGGATGGCGGCATCGTCCGCACCACGAATTCGAGCCCCGCGCGCAATGCGATTGAACAGGCGGCGGTGTCGTCGCTGCTGGGTGTGAGCGGCGGTTTGCTGGGCGTCGGCGGTGAAATCGGTGATAACGCCCTGTTTGGGGCCATCATAAATGCGATCCAATCAGATTCGGCCTCAAATATGCTGTCGACGCCGTCCATTATGACGCTCGACAATCAACAGGCGCGGATCCTGGTCGGCCAGGAAATCCCTATCACAACGGGGGAAGCCCTAGCGAACACCTTTGAAAACGCGTTCCGAACGGTTGAGCGTCAAAATGTTGGCATTCAGCTGGAGGTCCGGCCGCAAATTAACAGAGGCGGAGAGATCACGCTGTTTTTGCGCCAAGAAGTCTCCTCCATTGCTGGTCCAGTCTCAGATGACTTTAATGACCTTATTCTCAACAAGCGCGAGGTAGAGACGACGATCACTGTCGATGACGGCCAAATTGTTGCGCTTGGCGGCTTGCTGGAGGAAGCGGAACGCCGCTCCATGGAACGCATTCCATTTTTGAGCAGTATTCCGATTATCGGTGAGCTATTTAAGAGCCGCGCGCGGACCCAGGCCCGCACCAATTTAATGATTTTCATTCGCCCCACTGTCGTGAATAGCAAAGAAGACGCGGAAACCTTGTCAGGACGACGTATGGATCAGGTGCGATTGGACATGCGCTCACGCGGCCTTAACGCTGAATACAGCCTGGATGCGTTGGTGCGTGACTATATGGGCGCGCAGCTGCCAAGTGAGCAGGGCCTGACGCTTCCAGACCAACAGGATGCACCTTAGGCAATGGCAGCTTCAATAGCATATGCCGATGCAAAGAATTTCGGTTTCTTGCCAATGACCGAAGGAGAGGATATCTGCGTGGCGCTTCGTAACAGCGCCGATCCCACGGTGCTCAGTGAGGCCCGCCGAATAATTGGGCGCCCTTTTTCTGTTGTGAAAAAGACGGAACGCGAATTTGATGATTTGCTTGCTGCTCACTACGGCAAGCAGACGATTGATACGTCGGCGGTGACGTCTGGTCTTGAAGATGCGGATGGTCTGGGCGGCCTGGCAGAAAGCATGCCAACAGCTGCAGATTTGCTGGATACGCAGGACGATGCGCCGGTCATTCAGCTCATCAACCAGCTCATCGCGGAAGCTGCTCGTACAGGCGCGTCAGACATTCATATCGAGCCCTATGAAAACGACGTGATTGTGCGCCTGCGTGTGGATGGCGTCTTGCGCGAAGTTTTGCGCCTGCCAGCAAAAATCACTTCAATGTTGGTTAGCCGCATCAAAGTGATGGCGCGTTTAGATATTGCAGAACGGCGTATTCCGCAGGATGGCCGCATCACGTTAATGCGCGGCGAGCGTGCGCTGGATGTGCGGGTCTCAACGCTTCCCTCCCGCGGCGGCGAGCGGGTTGTTATGCGGGTGCTTGACCGCGACCAGGCAGAAATTGGACTTTCCGATTTGGGCATGCCAGCGATCCTGCATGCGCAAATGGAAAGCGTGCTAAGCCAGCCCAACGGGATCATCCTTGTCACGGGGCCAACAGGGTCAGGGAAGACCACAACGCTCTATGCTGCGCTGCGCCTCCTCAATGATGGCGCGCGCAATATTTTGACGGTGGAAGACCCGGTCGAATATGCCGTTGACGGTGTTGGCCAAACCCAAGTGAATACCAAAGTTGGGATGACGTTTTCAACTGGCCTGCGGGCCATTTTGCGCCAAGATCCTGATGTCATCATGATCGGCGAAATCCGCGATTTTGAAACCGCTGAGATCGCAATCCAGGCATCACTCACCGGCCATATGGTGCTCTCAAGCGTGCATACCAATGACGCCGTTGGCGCTATTGTCAGACTGCGCGACTTGGGGGTCGAGCCGTTTTTGCTCGGCTCCTCTTTAAGGCTGGTATTGGCGCAGCGGTTGGTTCGGCGGCTGTGCGATGAATGCAAACAACCTTTTGACGGCCCGCGTGAGGCACTGGATACATTAGGGGTTGGTGCGGGGGAGCAGGTTTATCAGCCTGCGGGGTGCCAAGCGTGTTCACATACGGGCTATAAAGGCCGGCTGGGCTTGTATGAGGCTGTGGAAATTACGCCGTCCATGCGCAAACTCATTTTAGAAGGGGCCAATGAGCATACCCTTGCCCAGGACGCCTTTCAGCACGGGACTTCGCTCCAACAATCAGCAGCGCAGCTTGTCTCCAAGGGTTTGACAAGTATTGAAGAAGCATTGCGCGTGACCAGGACGGAGGCGGCTTATGACTAAGTTTCAATACCGCGCCGTTGACCCAAAAGGGGCGGAAGTCATCGGCCAGATCGCGGCTGACACCGTCGAAGCAGCAGAGCGTCTTCTGCGCAAGAAACGGCTTGCGGTCCTAAAGCTGGAGCAGGCCGCCGGTTTGGCGCAAGTGCCTGGCAAAATAGAGACGTCCAATCGAACCGGCCCCTTTCAGCTCTTTACGCAGAAGCTATCTGCAAAGCAGCAAGGCTTGTTTACGCGCCAGCTCGCGACGCTCGTCTCTGTGATGCCGCTTGAAGAGGCGCTGAACACGCTTGTTGAGCAAAGCGAGTCTGACGTACAGCGCAGTATTTTGGGCCGCGTGCACAACCGCGTCATTGAAGGCTATAAGCTGTCTGGGGCGCTGGCGGCTGAACCGAAAAGCTTTTCAGCCCTTTATGTCTCCATGGTCGCTGCGGGCGAAAGTTCTGGCGCACTAACGCGTGTTTTAAACAACCTGGCTGACCTGGCAGATCGGCAAGCGGAAGTGCGCAGCAAACTGACTGCTGCTTTGGCTTATCCGGCGGCGCTTGCACTTGTGGCCTTTGCGGTAGTGATCGCCATGATGACGCTGGTTGTCCCGCGCCTGGTTGAGCAGTTTGATACTATTGGTCAAACCTTGCCGTTCCTAACGCGCGCCGTCATTGCAGCCTCAGATTTTCTTGTGAGTTACGGTTGGCTCTTAGCGGGTTTGATCGCTTTATGCGGTTTTGGTTTTTTTCGTGCTTTGCAAAATGAAGGCGTGCGCACGAAGGTGGATACGCTCCTGCTGAAACTGCCTTTGGTCGGTAATATTTTGACCAGAACAGCCGCCGCGCGGCTGGCGCGCACGTTGTCCGTGATGCTCGAAAGCGGGATGCCTTTGGTCGATGGTTTGGCTGCGACCACCAAAACAGTCGGCAATCGCCGCATTCGGGCCGCCTATATGGACGTGATGGTCGCCATTAAGGAAGGCAGCACAATTTCCGCAGCTTTAAAACGCACGCAGATATGCCCGCCCATATTGGTCCATATGGCCGCGTCCGGCGAGCAAAGCGGCAAACTGGCTGAGCTGCTTGCACGCGCCGCTGAGAGTTTAGAGCGCGAGTTCGATAGCGCGTCGGCGACGATATTGGGGCTTTTGGAGCCTGCAATCATTGTTATCATGGGCGGTGTCGTGACATTGATCGTCATGGCGATTTTGCTGCCTATTTTGCAGCTCAACGTATTGGCGATTGGATAAGATGATGATGAAGCAACCTCCAAAACCAACGGTCCACAGTGTATCCAGCCAGTCTGGTTTTACGCTGGTAGAGATCATGGTGGTGATGGCGATCATCGGGCTGCTCGCAACCATGGTCATCATCAACGTTCTACCAAGCCAAGACAAAGCGCGGCGCGAAAAGGCGGTCGCCGATGTTGCGCTACTTGAACAGGCGCTAGATTTATATCGTCTTGACCAATTTACCTATCCGAGCACGGTCGAAGGCCTGGACGCGCTGGTGAGTGCGCCTCCCTCCCTAGATAATCCAGCTAATTATCGCACGGGTGGTTACATCAAACGCCTGCCGCAAGACCCATGGGGCAGGCCCTATCAATATGCATCACCTGGCCGATTTGGAGCGGTGGATGTGTACTCCCTCGGCGCCGATGGCCGGGAAGGCGGGGAAGGCGATGACGCTGACATCGGCAACTGGCAATAAAAGCTTAAAAGGCCAAGCTGGGTTCACCATCACGGAAATTTTGATCGTGATGGCGCTGATTGGCCTTGCAGCGCGCGCCGTTGTGCTGGTTTTGCCCAATGATGACCGCGCCTTAAGGCAGGAAGTGGAGACCTTTGCAGCCCGCTTGAAGGCTGCTCAGGACGTCGCCGTTTTCTCAAATAGGTCCATCTTCGGTATCGTCACCGGCTTTGGCTACCGCTTTGAAGAACGGCGCGGTGACGCGTGGCAGGTGACGGCCACAAATACACTTAAAGCAACAGATTGGTCAGATGACACACAAGTCTTATTGGCGAGCGGCGGACGGGCGCGCATTGAGCTTGGGAACCTGGGCGCTGTCTCCCCAACGCGGATCGCCTTTTCGCGCGGCGATGCCCGGCTGGCGCTCGACTTAAACTACGACGGGACTATCGAGATACACCGTGATGAGTAACCGCGCTATCAAACGACACCGCTGCGAAGCAGGTTTCTCGCTGCTAGAGGTCCTTGTCGCGGTTGCCATTCTCTCTCTTTTGAGCTTGGCCAGTTTGCGCCTTGCTGGCATCGGTGTTGACGCTGCGCAGCATGTAAAGGGGCGAACACATGCGTTAATCGTTGCCGAGAACGCGTTGGTTGATGCCTTGCTCAATCGGAACTTGGCGCGCGGAACATCGACCCGTCTCGTCACCAATGTGGGGCAAAGCTGGACAGTGCGCCAGCAGGTCAGCGCTATGCCGGACCAGCGCGTGCTAAAGCTTGATATTCGCGTGACAGGCCAATCGGCAGACGCGGCGGCATCGCTCACCAGCTATAAGGTGCTTGATCAGAATGGCTAAGCGGGCAAATAGCGCGGGGTTTACACTCGTTGAGACGCTGATTGCGCTGTCGGTGTTTGCCTTGATTGCGCTCGGCGGCGTTGCGCTGCTGGATGTGACCGTAACCACACAAGAGCGACTTACGCGTGTTTCCGATGAAACGCGCGCGTTGCAGCGTATGCAGGCTATTTTGCGCTCTGATTTTGGGCAGATGGTCGAGCGGCAGTCCCGCAACGAAAGCGGCGTTGTCGAGATTTCTGCCACACCGCAGCAGCGCGGGGCTCTGCTCGAATTTGCCCGTCTGGGCCGCTTAGAGGATCCAGAGGCGCCGCGGCCATTTTTAGAGAAGATACGCTATTCCTTTGAAGATGGCGTTCTCTACCGCACATCCTTCGCACATTCCGATGGCGCAGAGCGTGCCCGTCCCATTGCTCTGCTTGAGGGCTTAGAAAGCGTACAAATACAGGTCTTTAGCGACGGCCGCTGGGCGCAGCTCGCCGCCGGCATGCGCCTTGACCCTCTGCCGCGCGCGTTTGCGCTTTCGCTGCGCCATAGGGTGCATGGTCTGCTGGAGATGCGCTATCTTACGCCCTCGGTTGATGACCCCGCAGCTACGCGCCAAGCCACGTTGTTTTAAATGGGGCACGCTTTCAATCATACCCGGGAACGCGGCTCTGCTTTGCTTTCGGTTCTGCTCATATTGGGCGTCGTCAGCGCTGTGATGGTTGCTTTGCTTGGCCGCATTAACACGGCGGTGCGCATCACGCAAAATGCGCAGGACACGCTCAGCGCGCGCTATCAGGCAAATTCCGCCGAAGCGCTGGCAAGGTTAGAGCTTGCCAACTTGTTAGAGCGCAACAGCGGTGCCATGCCAAATGTGGGCGGGTGGAATGGCCGGGCAACGCCAGTCCCGCTTGATGATGGCCTTATGACGCTCACCATCTCGGATCATACGGATTGCTTTAACTTAAATTCACTGGTGACGCCCAGCGCGGCTTTGTCTGTTCGACCAGCCGCCAGCAGGGTCACAAGCATATGGCCAGATGCGCAGCAGACATACAGGGTGTCGCTCAGGATGCAGAGCCAATTTGTGTCGCTCTTGGAAGCCTTGGACTTTAGCCGCGGCGAAGCGCAGCGCCTAGCAGCTGGGATTGTCGATTGGATTGATAGTGATGCGATCCCCGGCCGTTTAGGCGTTGAAGACGGCTATTATACAGGGCAGAAGACGCGCTACCGAACAGCCAATCAATTGCTGCGATCTGTCAGTGAGATATTGGATGTACGCGGCGTAACAAAGGATGTGTTTGAGCGGCTTAAGCCCTGGCTGTGCGCCCACCCGTCAACCAGCCCAAGCCCCATGAACGTCAATCTTCTCACGCCGGATCAAGCGCCGCTTTTGATGATGTTGGCCCCCCAGTCCATTACAAGCGATGCCGCCATGCGGATCCTTGCGAATGTGCCCGTCACTGGATGGCAATCACCGGCAGAGTTCTGGAGCCACCCATCTTTGTTGGCCATTAACCCGGACAGCATAATTTTGGATCAAACGGATATCACCAGCCGCTATTTCATACTGACTGTAGATGTTGCGACCGCAACTGGAGATATTCAGCAAACAGCCCTATTTGAAGCTGCGATTGCAGGCCCGCGGCTGTCAGCGCGCACATGGCAGGGGCAGCTGTGACCGGCATCTTATGGGCATTTCTTCCAGCCGGTGCGGACGAGCCGGTCTTGGCGTTTGTCGTTGATGCTGACGGCCAGATTATGCGCCGCGGCGATGCCGCGCAGTGCGCTTCCGGCGACTTTGAAAAATGTGTCGCAGTGGTCCCAGGAGTTGGCGCTGCGCTGGCGTTCCTTGGCCTTCCAAAAGGAACGACAGTCCAGATGGAAGCGGCTGCGAAGCTGATGATGCAGGATATTGTTGCTGGGGAAGATACAAATGCTGCGGTCGCCGTGTCGTCAACTGCGCAGGATGATGGCACCCGCTTGGTCGCCCATTTTGATACCGCTATCTGTGAGGACGTGATGACGCGTTTGGCTGCTTGTGGCCTCGATCCAGACGTTATCGTGCCAGCGGCGGCGCTGCTGCCTCCGCCTTCCCAAGGCAGCATTCGCGCCGCCTATCTTGGGGTTGATATCGCTCGTTCGACGACCCGGGCCTTTGCTGCCGAACCGGCTGTCATGGATTATATTTTGGAAGGTGAGCAGCCTTGTGAGCGCCTGGATGAGGCAGCGCTGTCAACGCATTTTGTGGAAACGGCCCGGCGCCTCCCATCCCTTAATCTGCGGGTAGGGGCTTATTCAAAGCCGGATGCGTCGCGGTTTTCACCGCGCTGGCTGAAACGGTCCGCAATCCTCTTGGGCGTTGCTGCGCTGCTTTGGCCAGCTTTGTCGCTTGTCCAGGCCTTTCAGTATGAACAGGCAGCGGAACGTCTTGATTTGCAGGTGATGGAGCGGGTTCGCGCGGCCTTGCCAGATGCACCGCGTATTGTGAACGCCCGCGCGCAATTGAGAGAGCGGATGTCGGCGCTGGGTCTTCGCGGCGGTCCGGAGCAACTGCTGGGACACCTAGCCCGGGCCATCGAAAGCCAGCCTGGTACAACGACGCAGAGCCTGGTTTATGGTCCGCAACAAGGCCTGACAGCCACTTTGATCATCGCCGATCAGAACCGGCTTGATCAGTTGATCGCGACGCTGAAACGCGCCGGTGTGTCCGCCCAAGCTCAGCCCATTCGCGCAACCCGTGATGGACCGCGCGCAGAGCTTACGTTAAAGGCCGAGCGATGACCCAAGTCTTGGCATGGTGGCAAGGGCGCGAGCTCAGAGAACAATGGCTCATCGGCATTCTGGCCGCTTTGGCGCTGATTGTTGTGTATAGTTTTTTGATCCTGGGCCCAGCGCAATCGCGGGCGCAGCGAGCGAAAGATGATTATGACCGTGCCTATGCGCAGGCGTTAGAGCTTTTGCAGCAAGTCACACAAATTGAAGCTGCTGCTGGCAGCGCGGCGTCACCACAAACGCGGATGAGTTTGCAAGAGACGATAGCCGCTGCTCAGCTTCCGCCCGCCACAGCGATTGAAGAGCGCGGCGGGCTCATGCGGCTGAGTTTTGATGATGTAGACGCGCAGCGTTTGTCGTCCTGGATAGGTCGCGTGACGGCACAGGCGGGCGGGCAAATTGAAAGCATGCAGATCCAGCGCAGCGCCGCGAGCAAGGTATCTGCCGTTATTGCTGTGCGGCAGGCGCGCTAAATGCTAACACTGCGCCGCGCTGCTGTAATATGTGTTGCCGCATGCCTGATTGTGACTATCAGTCAGTTTCCGTTTAGATTGGCGATTGATCTTGTCTCATCTCCGCCTTTTGCCGCAAAAGATCTTCGCGGTACGATTTGGTCAGGCAATATGACGGGCGTGACGCTGAGCGGGTTTGACTTGGGTGATGTGACGGTGCGAACGAATGTGCTGCGACTGGTGTTTGGTAAACCGGCGACCTCCATTGCATGGCAATCCAAGCGTACAAGCGGCACCGCATCAGCAGCGCTTGAGGGCGGCGCGCTTGCGTTATCCGACTTAGCCGCGCGTGTCGCTGTTTCCAGCGGAGCCATGCCTGGTATTGCTGACATATCGAATGCCAAAGTCGTATTCTCAGGGCAAAAATGCATGAGCGCTGATGGGTCCATCGAATACATGCCAACTGGCAAAGCGCGCGGATTTGACGGGCAGCTGACCTGCAATGAGAGCGTGTTGTTTATCAAAACTCAGGTTGAAGGCTTACCTGTCACACTCCCGCTGTCGGGGCTTCAATGAAGGCGCTCGGCATTGCGATCATGCTGACCAGCCTTTTGATCAGTGCAAGCTGCACGCGCCGGCCAACCGCCCCAGAACCCGTTATCCTGGCTCCGCCGCTACTGTGGACACAGGATTTTCCGCTCGAAGAACTGGCACAGCAAAGCGTTGTACAAGGAGAATGCGGCCTGGCCCTATGGACACGTGCGCAGCCAGCAAAACGTATATTTTTTGCAAGTAATGGGCGCGGCTTTGGATTGATCAATTTTCAAGGCGACGAAGTTGCGCTAGACGCGCGACATGAGCGCGTGAACCTGGTGCGCGGCTTTTCTGAACAACAGCTCTATGTGGGCGATAATGTCACCATCGCGCTAGAGTTAGACATCGAAACGCGCCAAGATGTCCTTTCAAACGCCGTTATTCGCTCTGGTGTTTTTACCCTGACGCAAGCATCGACGCGCAAATCGCTTGTCGTTCCCGTTGTGGGCGTGATTGGCTGTTCTTAATGGTTTGCCAGCTTGGTTTCCGTGGTGCCCAAGGCGTCTGCGAGCCTCGTTTTTGCTGAGCCGGGCGCTAGCGGTTTGGGCTGATCTGGCCCCGGCGCCCAGCCTGTCATAAAGGTCAAGCAAAATTGTACGGGGATTTTCCCATCTGCATCGCGCAGCGCTTCTAACGTCGCCAAGGCGTGACCAAGTGTGTCGCGCCTTAATAACCGCCGGCTCCGCTCGGTCAAGGCATTTGCTTCTCCCATGGCTCGTAGATCAGACATGAGACTTAGCGGACTGCTGTAGCGGACAACCACATCTTCCGTATCTGCCACCGGCATAACAAAGCCGGCGCGCTGCAGCAGGGCCCCAGCATCGCGCACATCGACAAAGGGCGCAACCCGCGGGCTAGCGCCGCCGGTTGTTTCACTATCAGCGGCTAAAAAAGCGCTGCGCACAGGTTCCAACGTGCCGATAGAGAATAACGCAGCCATGAAAATACCGTCAGGCTTTAGCGCCCGATTGATCTGAATAAGGCTGCCCGGCAGATCATTGACCGTGTGCAGACTGAGCAAGGAAAAGACGGCATCAAAAGCGCCATCTTTCAGAGGGAGGAAATCTGGCTCGCAAACGCAGCCATCGCCTGGAACAAGGCCCGGCGCACTATCAAGCTCTAGCAGTCTTTCGACGCGTAGGTCCTCACGCCTTACGAGGCCGCGCCCCCCATGTATGGCCGCTTCGGGCAAGTCGCGTGCGATGTCTCGGCGTCTCTCAATCAAGCTTTCAGCGGCGCTTTGGTGCAGAAATAAAGCGCCCTTGTCCATGCTGCTTGAGCGCTGGCGGTTGCGCCGAACGGCGGCGGCGTCAAAAATGCGATTTGCGGTTGTCATGGGGCTGCTTATAGTGGCTGACAATGCCGCTAGAAAGCCAGATATTCGAAAAGCCGCGTCTCTTTTTCACCCAGCTATTGGAAAGAGAAGGTGCCCGCGCCGCAAGGGCGGGAAAAGCGGCACTTGACTTCGTTTTGCCGCCGCGCTGCGCGTCTTGCGGTGCATTGACGGAGCGCCAGGTTGGTCTGTGTGCCCAGTGCTGGCCTGACCTGACCTTTATAACGCAGCCCTTTTGCGACCGCTGCGGGACGCCTTTTGAGTTTGACATTCCCGGGACCAGTTTGTGCGCGGCGTGCCTGCGCCGTCCGCCGGCTTACGATAAAGCCTTCAGCCCGCTTGTTTATGAGGCGATGGCGCGCTCGCTCATTCTTCAGTTTAAGCACGGTGATCGCCTTGGCCATGCGCGTTTGCTGGGGACATTGATGGCTGGTCAGATTATGCAGTTCGGTTTGGAAAACCCTTTGATCGTGCCCATACCGTTGCATCGACGCCGCCTCATGCGTCGGCGCTTTAATCAATCAGCTCTGCTTGCCCGGGTTATCTCAAAGCAGATCGAAGCGCAGCTTGATCTCTTCACGTTGGTACGCGTCCGGGCAACGCCAATGCAGCAAGGGCTGAATTCCAATCAACGCAGAGAAAATGTTCGAGCCGCTTTTGGCCTTCGCCGGGGACGGGAAGGTTTCGTCAAAGGCCGCAATATCATCCTAGTTGATGATGTCCTTACCACCGGCGCCACGGCCGAAGCCTGCTGCAAGCCGCTGCGCAAGGCCGGCGCCGCGCGGATTTGTGTTCTAACGGCGGCGAGGGTTGCAGGGCCGCAGACGGCTATCATATAACCCCCACACACCGCAAAGAAGGCGCGATATGCCGAAGATCATCATGTATACACAAATGCTCTGCCCTTATTGTCACCATGCAAAAGGCCTGCTTGTCAAAAAAGGCGCGGACTTTGAAGAGCGCGATGTCACGATGGACCCCAAATTACGCAAACAAATGATGCAAGAAAGTGGCGGCGCGCATACTGTGCCGCAGATTTTTATCGGCGATATTCATGTGGGCGGCTGCGATGATTTAATGGCGCTGGAATCGGCTGGAAAGCTTGATCCGCTCTTGCAAGCGGATGCCTGACACCAAAGCTGTTACCTGGCGTGCTGCCTTGGTGCAGATGACGTCTGGCCTAGACCCAGCGGAGTGCGCGCACGCTCTGACACAGCAGATTAAGGCCGCTGGCGAGAATGGCGCCAGCTTTGTTTCAACGCCGGAGATGAGCAACATCTTGCCAGCAAACCGCAAGCAAGCGTTTGCGCTGGCGCAGCGAGAAGAGGACGATGTTGTTTTGAAGGCCGTGCGGGAGGCAGCACGCCAGGCGCAGTGCTGGGTCCATATTGGCTCCCTCTGCTTAAAGGGCGAAGATAAATGGCTGTTAAACCGCAGCTTCATGATTGACCCCAGCGGGGCGATTGTCACTCGCTATGACAAAATTCATATGTTCGACGTGGATTTAGGCGGCGGCGAAAGCTACCGCGAAAGTGCGTTGTATAAGGCTGGCAGCCACGCAATGGTGCTGGAAACCCCGTTAGCCGCCTTTGGCTTATCGATTTGCTATGACCTGCGCTTTCCAGGCCTGTATGAGACGTTGGCGCTGGCTGGCGCGCAAATTCTTTTGGTGCCTGCTGCCTTTACGCAGCCGACCGGGGAAGCGCATTGGGAAACGCTGCTCAAAGCCAGGGCAATTGAAACCGGGTGCTTTGTCATGGCAGCCGGCCAAACAGGAACGCACGAGAGTGGCCGCAAAACGCATGGCCATACGATGCTGATTGATCCATGGGGCCGCCAGATAGCGGCATTGGAACGCGCGCCCGGCGCCCTATATTGTGACATGGATATGACATTGATCGGTGCAGCGCGGGAGAAAATACCGTCGCTTCAGCATCGTAAGCCCTTTGAACTAATGCGAGTAACGCTATGATTGCCTTTGATTTAAAGTGCGATAAGCATCATGTATTTGAGGCATGGTTCGGCTCGTCTGCGGACTATGAGTCGCAAGTAAGCCGCGGTTTAATTGCCTGCCCCATTTGCGACAGCACATCCGTTACAAAGGCGATTATGGCGCCCAATATTGGCCGCAAATCCAACCAGCCCAAGGCGGTGGCTCCAGCGGTGCCAGCGGAGGTCGCCCCATCGCCAACGCCCGCAGCTGAACCAGCGAAAGCCTCTGTCCCGGTGGCCAAACCAGGGCCAGAGTTGCCCGCGGAGGTCACTGAAAAGCTGACCACGATGATGACACAGCTGCGCAAGAAAGTGGAAGAGAACTGCGATTATGTCGGCAAAGAATTTGCCGAAGAAGCGCGCAAAATTCACTATGGTGAAACCGAGGAGCGCGGCATCTACGGCGAAGCATCGCTAGAGGAAGCGGAAGAACTTTATGAAGAGGGCATCGACATTGCCGCTCTGCCGCTTCCTGGTAAGCCGCGAGGTTATGACGCTTAACTTACGCTAAGTCGCTCGGGCCCAGCCAATGTAATTGATTGCTTTAATGGGCGCGGTTGTCCAGCTGCGGTTGCGTATATCAGGCACCAATCCAACGCTGTCCCAAGGCTCTAAGTCCGCTTCCTTCAAGAATGCCTCCATGGCACCAGGCTTAATGAATTTTGCCCAGTCATGCGTGCCCTTCGGCACCAAACGCGCGATGTATTCCGCGCCGATTTTTGCAACTGCGAGCGATGCCACCGTCTTATTGAGGGTTGAATAGCCAAATCCGCCATCATCTTTCAAAAGCGCGCGGCAATCGGATAAGAAAGCGCTCACGTCGGCGACATGCTCAACTACCTCTAATGCCAAAACCACGTCAAATGGGTCGGCGTTCCCAATGAACTCAGCGGCCTCTCCTGCATGATAGGTAATATCCAGCTGCGCTGACTGCGCATGGGTGCGTGCAATGGCGATATTTTGGTCACTTGCGTCCACCCCAGTCACCACTGCGCCTAAACGCGACAGCGGTTCGCAGGCCAGGCCGCCGCCGCAACCGATGTCCAAGACGCGCAGGCCCTCCAGTGGACGCTGAGCGCGGCTATCGCGCCCATAATGAAAACAAATTTGATCGCGCAAATAGCCAATGCGTGCCGGGTTCAGCGCATGAAGCGCCTTGTAGGGGCCATCTAAGTCCCACCAGGTTTCAGCCACTTTGTTGAAACGGGCGATTTCGTCTGGATCGATCGTTTGGCTCACTGGGGCTGTCCTTTTAAACGGTCGCGAATTTTCAACCGCAACCTGGCGCCGCGCACACGGCTTGTCAAATGCGTTGATGCCGCGTAGGAACGCGCGGTTTGGTGCGACGACGTTGCACTTTGACTTGAGAGTGGAGGGTAAATCCATGGCGCTGGTCGTCATGAAATTTGGCGGGACGTCGGTTGGTGATTTAGACCGGATCGAAAATGTCGCGCGCCGTGTTCAAGCTGCCGCGGAAGCCGGAGACCATATTGCAGTTGTTGTCTCTGCCATGGCGGGCGAAACTGATCGCCTCGTTGGCCTCGCGCGCCAGGCCTCGCCCATGCACGACGCCCGTGAGTACGACGTTATTGTCTCTTCTGGCGAACAAGTCTCCTCAGGCCTTCTTGCGATGACGTTGCAGCGTCTTGGTGTACATGCCCGCTCTTGGATGGGCTGGCAGATACCGCTACGCACCAATGACGTACACGGTGCCGCGCGGATATTAGAGATTGAAGCAAGTGCCATGAAGGACCGCGTCTTGGGCGGACAGGTTGCCGTCGCGGCGGGCTTTCAAGGGATTGGGCCCGATGGCAGGGTAGCGACGCTTGGCCGGGGCGGTTCTGATACCTCAGCGGTGGCTTTAGCAGCGGCTTTGAAGGCAGACCGCTGCGATATCTATACTGATGTGGACGGCGTTTACACAACCGACCCGCGCATCGTCCCGCGGGCACGCAAAATTGAGAAAATCAGTTACGAAGAGATGCTTGAAATGGCATCTTTGGGGGCCAAAGTCTTGCAAACGCGGTCCGTTGAACTGGCGATGAAAGAAAGTGTGCGTTTGCAGGTCTTGTCGAGTTTTGAAGACAAGCCTGGCACGCTGGTATGCTCAGAGGAAGAGATCGTGGAACAAGAACTTGTGACAGGGCTGGCTTATACGAAGGCGGAAGCAAAAATCACGCTTATTGGCGTCCCCGATGCGCCTGGCACAAGCGCGGCCGTCTTCGGGCCGATGGCCGATGCGAACATCAACGTCGACATGATCATTCAGAACATTTCTGAAGACGGTAAATCAACGGACATGACCTTTACCGTGCCGGTGGCGGACTATGACCGCGCCATGGCCGCGATGACAACACTGCAAGCGGACATGAACTTTGATCGGATCGTTAGCGATAAGAACGTCGCCAAAATTTCGGTTATCGGTATTGGTATGCGCTCGCATGCCGGGGTGGCGGCCACCATGTTCCGAACCTTGTCGGACAAGCAGATCAATATTTTGGCTATTTCGACGTCTGAAATCAAAATCAGTGTGCTGGTAAGCGAGGACTATACAGAATTGGCGCTGCGCTCGCTTCACACGGCGTATGGATTGGACGGACCTGACGCATCATAAGCCTGTCATTTGGTCATTCGCCGCCGCCGTGGTAGCGTGCCCGCCCAAACCCAGTAAGCCTAGGCCAATTCATGTCGCAAAGCTCCATACCGCGCTTGTCTACAAGTAGTCCGCGTGCCTTGCTGCGGCGTCTACATGATGCCATGGGCGGTGTGGCCGATCCCCAAGACCGCCTGCGGACCGTCGTGTCCGAAATTGCGACCAATATGCAGGTCGATGTGTGTTCCATTTATGCCGTCAATCGTGCTGGTAGCCTCGAGCTTTTTGCGACCGAAGGTTTGAACCAGTCTGCTGTTCACAAAACGCGCTTGAAGCCGGGTGAGGGCCTGATTGGGACGATTGCTTTGTCCAGAACGACCTTGAATTTAGAAGAGGCCGGTAACCACCCTAAGTTTGCCTATCGGGCAGAAACGGGTGAGGACGCCTTTCATAGCTTCTGCGGCGTCCCGGTCTTCCGCTCGGGCCGCGTGATCGGTGTGCTTTCGATCCAAACGCGCGATATGCGGGCTTTTAATGCGGAAGAAGTGGAAGCACTGCAAACCATTTCCATGGTGCTGGCAGAAATCTTAGCCAGCTATCCTGAAACCACGGGCATGGATGTGAGCCGCAGTGTTCACGCGCAGCCCGAGCCATTCATCATGAAAGGCTTGCGGCTGGTCGACGGCGTTGCCATTGGCGATGCAGTTTTTCACCAGCCTGGTGTGACGATTGACAAAACAGTCGCCGATGACGTTGAACTCGAGAAACGCCGCATTCGTGATGCCTTTAAGGGAATGCGCACCCAGATTGATCAAATGATGTCTGCGGCAGATGTTGGCCATAGCGGCGAGCACCGCGATATTCTCCAGACTTACAAAATGTTTGCCTTTGACCGTGGCTGGGCAGACCGTATTGATCGTGCGATTGAGCAAGGGCTGACCGCGGAAGCCGCAGTCGAGCGCGTGCGCCAGAATTATCGCGCATCAATGCAGAAAACGAGCGATCCATATCTACTGGAACGCCTTCATGATCTTGATGATCTTTCGAACCGCCTCATTCGTTTTGTGTCCGGCCATCAGGCGACCGCTGCATCCACAGACCTAGCGGGCGATGTGGTGCTCGTTGCGCGGAATTTAGGGCCGGCTGACTTGCTGGAATATGACCGCGCGCATTTGCGGGCGGTCGTGCTGGAAGAGGGGTCTCCTACCGCGCATGTGACTATCGTGGCCCGCGCAATGGGCATTCCGGTTATTGGCAGGGTGCACAATGTTCTAGACACAATAGACGCTGGCGACCCGCTCATCGTAGATGCAGAAACCGGCGAACTCTATATTCACCCCACAGCAGATACCATCGAGACCTTTGAAAAGGCAGTCGCGCAAAAAGAAGCGCGGGCTCTGCGCTACCGTGAAGACCGCCACCTGCCTGCTGTAACCCTTGATGGAACCGATATTGATCTGATGATCAATGCAGGTTTGAAGGCGGATATGTTCAGCCTTGAAGAAACAGGGGCGAAAGGGATCGGTCTGTTTCGAACCGAATTTCAGTTCATGGTGTCTTCCACATTGCCGCGTGTGAGCGCGCAGGAGGCCTTCTACCGGGAAGTCTTGGATGCGGCGGGCGAAAAGCCTGTGGTTTTTCGGGCGGTTGATATTGGCGGGGATAAGCATCTGCCCTACGTCAATCCGGGCGAAGAAGAAAACCCGGCGATGGGTTGGCGTGCTATCCGGGTGGCGCTAGAGCGTCCTGCGCTTTTGCAGCTTCAACTGAGAGCTTTGATCCGAGCGGCTGCTGGTAGAGAGCTAGCAGTGATGTTCCCAATGGTGGCTGATGTGTCTGAGCTCCTTGCCAGCAAAGAGATTGTGGACCGTGAGCTAGAATTCTGCCGTAAGCTCGGCTTGGAAGAGCCGAAAACCCTGCGAATCGGAGTCATGTTGGAGGTGCCAGCACTGGCCTGGCAGCTAAAGACTTTATTGCCATTGGTTGATTTCTTAGCCATTGGCACGAACGATCTGTTGCAGTTCTTTTTTGCCGCAGATCGCTCCAATCCAAAGTTGGTGGATCGTTATGATTTGTTGTCTCCAGCAGCCCTCAATCTCATTCATCAAGTGGTGCAAGCCTGCCAAGCCCATGGGGTAGAGGTATCAGTTTGCGGCGAAGTTGGAGGGCGGCCCTTAGAAGCTATGGTATTGATTGGATTGGGCCTTCGCCGTTTTTCCATGTCTCCGTCGGGGATTGGACCGGTGCGGCAGATGGTTCGGACCCTCAAATCCACGGACGTGACGCAATTCGCGCAGTCACTTTTGTATCTTCCCGATCATTCTGTGCGTCATACGGCGCAAGCCTATGCTGAGAAACATAAAATTTCTCTTTAATTGCTGCTTTCATAAGGGTTTGTTCACTTTAGCGTGTTGACTCATTTGGTAGAGTTTCGTTGTCTAAGGACAAAGAATAAAAGCCGTGATACCCTGACGATCGTTTGACGTCCAAGGATTAGGGTCCATTTTTAAAGGACCTGGACGATGAATCATCGAAATGAGAAGCGAATACGGCAAACGCAGGTGGTGTGATTACAGATGGAAGATGCTGTAGAGATAACGGTCGGTGAGCGGTTGCGCAAAGCGCGCAAGGAGCGCTCCTTGAGCATTGAAGATGTTGCTGCTGAAATTATGGTGCCGCAACACTATCTAAAATCGATTGAAGAAGATCGCTTTGAGGCGCTGCCTGGGCAAACCTACGCGATAGGCTTTGTACGCAATTATAGTCGGTATTTGAATTTGCCAGCGAGTGATCTCGTTGCAGCGTTAAAAGAGCAAGTCGATTTCCCTAAGCCGCTCGACAGCTATGAAATCGCATCCGGCTTTGTGCCGCCGCCGCGGGCATCGATGTTGCCAAGCTACGGTAGCGTGTTCGCTGGCCTCTCCATTGTGGCCGTCGTGTACGCGTTATGGACTGTTTCAGCAGAAGATGAGAGCACTGCGGCTCTTCCGGCAGCAGTCCCCGGCGTTCAGTTTGAACCTATGAAGGGCGAGCAAGCGCCGCAGCAATCCTTACAGGTAGCCCAGGTCTATACTGCGGCAGCCACTATCGAATCCAAGCGCTATGCTGTTGCGCAGGATGATGAGGCGGCGCGACCCACTGACATACCAAAAGTTATGGACGTGAAACCCGCTGCGCCGCGTGCCCCTGAGCCTGAAATCGCTGCAGACGTTGAAGCAGAGGCTCCCGATCTTGAAGATGTCGCTATTCATGTTGGCGAGGAAAGCTGGATTGAGGTGCGTACGGATGAGCGCGTTGTCTTTTCAGGGATCAAACAAGCTGGCGATAAAATTACTGTTTCGGGTTTGGAAGCGTTGAGCTCGCGCTTAACGACGGGCAACGCTGGCGGTATTTGGCTCAGCGTTGGCGACTGGACATCTGCCGCTCTTGGTGCATCTGGCCGCGTGCGCCGCAATCTTGACCTGGCGCCCGAGCAATTGGTTGCCGAATTGGCACCTGCCGATCGAAGCTAGGGCCGATCGGCCATCGTTTTTGCCGCATTTGGCGGAAAGTCTGCCCTTTGCCTTGAAACTCTCATAAAATTGAGCGAGTTTGCGCCGACAACGTGCTTTGGCGTTATGCCAATATGTGTGTGAAACTCTAAAGGTAGAGCTGGAAATCAATATGAGCGTTCGCCCTTACCGCGATATTTACCGTAGGGAATGCCGGAAAATAATGGTTGGCACTGTGCCAGTCGGCGGGGATGCACCGATTACGGTTCAATCCATGACCAACACATTGACCCATGATGTGCGCGGCACGATGAACCAAATCCGCGCGCTGGAAGAAGCCGGCGCTGACATTGTGCGCGTGAGCTGCCCAGATGAGGAGTCGACTGCCGCGATGCCGCAAATCTGCCGCGAGGCAAATGTGCCGATCGTTGCTGATATTCACTTCCATTACAAACGCGCTCTTGAAGCAGCGGATGCTGGCGCGGCATGCCTGCGCATCAATCCAGGCAATATCGGCTCTGAAGAACGCGTGAAAGAAGTCGTGCGCGCGGCGAAGGCCAATGGCTGCGCTATTCGCATCGGTGTGAATGCCGGCTCTTTAGAGCGGCATTTGTTGAAAAAATATGGCGAGCCTTGTCCCGAAGCGATGGTTGAAAGCGCTTTGGACCACGCAAAGATCTTAGAAGACAATGATTTCTTTGAAACAAAGATTTCGTGCAAAGCGTCGGATGTTTTCCTCGCTGTTGCAGCCTATCAAGGGCTGGCTGAAGCGTGTGATTATCCGCTGCACCTGGGCATCACCGAAGCGGGCGCTTTGCGCGCCGGAACGGTGAAATCCTCCATCGGTATGGGCATGCTTTTGTGGTCCGGCATTGGCGATACAATTCGTGTGTCGCTGTCTGCTGACCCTGTTGAAGAGATTAAAGTGGGCTTTGACATGCTCAAATCTCTTGGCCTGCGCCACCGCGGCGTACGCATCGTGTCCTGTCCATCTTGCGCGCGGCAAGCCTTCCCTGTGATTAAAACCGTTGAAGTTCTGGAGGAGCGGCTCTCGCACATTTCGACGCCGCTTTCTCTGTCCATCATTGGCTGCGTTGTGAACGGGCCAGGCGAAGCGCGCGAGACCGACATCGGGCTCACAGGCGGGGGAAATGGCAACCATATGGTTTATCTGTCTGGCGTAACCGACCACAAAATTACCGATGACAGCCTGGTTGATCATATTGTTGGTTTGGTCGAAGAGAAAGCTGCTGAGATGGATGCCAAAGCAAAAGCAGATGTCCAAGCCGCTTAAGCGCAATTGCGCCGCTGACCCTTCGTGGTTAAAACAACTGTATTGAAGGGCCGCGAGGCCCATTACTGAATTGATTCAATCATGACCAGACTTCAGCCCGTACGCGGGACCCGAGATATTTTCGGTTCTGAAGCCGCAGCATTTGAGCATGTTGTCACCACGTTTCGCGAAGTGGCTAAGCGGTTTCAATTTCAGCCGGTTTCGACGCCGATTTTTGAGTTCACGCCTGTGTTTGCGCGGACTATGGGCGATAGCTCCGATGTTGTTTCAAAGGAGATGTATGTCTTTGAAGACCGCGGCGGCGATAGCTTGGCGCTGCGGCCTGAAAATACTGCTGGTATCGCGCGCGCGTTTCTGTCCAATGGTTGGCAACAACATTCGCCTTTGCGGGTGTATGCAGATGGACCCATGTTCCGCTATGAGCGCCCGCAAAAGGGGCGTTACCGTCAATTCTATCAGATCGATGCTGAAATCATTGGCGATCCAGACCCGGCAGCGGATGTGGAGCTCATCGCAATGGCAGACATGCTGTTGTCGCAGCTGGGCGTTCAATCCAATACGTCCCTGCATTTGAATACGCTGGCTGATCCGCAGACTCGCGCACGCTATAGAGAGGCGCTCACGGCGCACTTTCGCGCGCGCTTTGATGATTTGTCGAAGGACAGCCAGATACGGCTTGAGAAAAACCCGCTGCGAATTCTGGATTCCAAAGACGCAGGCGACAAGGAAATCAGTACAGGCGCGCCTATCATTGACGATTATTGGTCGCCGGAGGCTGGCGCGTTTTTTGAAAAGGTTATGAGCGGGCTTGATGCGCTGAAGATCAGCTATGTGCGCGATCGTCAGCTGGTGCGCGGCCTAGACTATTATAGCCATAGCGTTTTTGAATTTCTGACTGGCGACTTGGGCGCACAAAACGCAGTCCTATCCGGCGGCCGCTATGATGGCTTGATGGAGCAATTGGGCGGCCCTGCGACTCCAGGGTGCGGCTGGGCTGCGGGTATAGAACGTCTGGCGATGCTTGCAGATGTTCCGCAGGTGTCAGCCCCACTTATGATTGCTATTGCGATGGGCCAGGCGGCTGAAAGTCACATGGCCGGGCTTGTCCACCAGTTGCGCGGCGCTGGGATCAGTGTTGATCGCCCCACCAAAGGCAACTTTAAAAAACGTATGAAGCGGGCCAACGCAATTGGCGCAACCCACGCGCTGATCCTTGGCGAGGATGAACTGGCCGCTGGTAACATAGCGGTGAAAGACTTGGGCCAAGGCGAGCAGGAGCTTGTGTCATTGAGCAAGGTGATTGAATGGGCGCGGGCTCTGCAAGGCGGGCATTAGCAAGCGAGCCTTTGTTTCGCTTCTTTCCTTTTGCTTTTAAGGCTCAAAGTTTATGTCTGACACGTTCACCATTCCGCCAGCGCGGTTGAAACAAATTCTTGATCGCCATCAAGAGCTGCAAAACCTTCTCGCCAGCCCTGAGGGGATCGATAGCCAAGACTTTGTAAAGCTCAGCCGGGAGTTTTCTGAGCTTGATTCCATTGCTGGCGCTGCTGGAGAGTTAACAGCTGCGCAGGCGCAGCTGCGCGAGGCTGAGGAGATGCTTGAAGACCCAGATATGGTGGACTTGGCACGCGAAGAAATCTCTGCGCTGAAGGCTGATATTCCAGGCCGGGAGCGAGAACTGGCTTTAAAACTACTGCCAAAAGACATGGCGGATGAAAAGAATGCCATTCTTGAAATTCGCGCTGGTACTGGAGGAGATGAAGCAGCGCTCTTTGCTGGTGATTTATACCGCATGTACCAGCGCTTCGCAGAGGTCCAAGGTTGGCGTGTTGAGCCCTTGAGTATTTCTGCAGGTGAAGTGGGCGGCTTTAAAGAAGTCATTGCAAACGTATCCGGGGCAGGGGTGTTTGCGCGGCTCAAGTTTGAATCTGGCGTGCACAGAGTGCAGCGTGTTCCTCAAACCGAGACAAGCGGGCGCATCCATACCTCTGCAGCGACGGTTGCCGTTCTGCCAGAAGCAGAAGAAGTTGATATCAATATTGATGAAAAAGAACTGCGCATCGACGTGTTCCGCGCATCAGGCCCCGGGGGGCAATCAGTGAATACGACTGACAGCGCGGTGCGCATTACGCACTTGCCAACCGGGCTTGTTGTTAGCCAGCAGGATGAAAAATCCCAGCATAAAAACAAAGCAAAGGCGATGCGTGTTCTGCGTTCCCGGCTGTATGACTTAGAGCGCGAGAAGGTCCATTCTGAGCGCGCGCAAGACCGCAAGTCACAGGTCGGGTCCGGCGATCGGTCTGAGCGCATTCGCACCTATAACTTCCCGCAGGGCCGCGTGACGGACCATCGGATCAACTTGACGCTGCATAAGCTCGATCAAGTGCTCGCTGGGGAAGGCCTCGAAGAGGTCGTCAGCGCTCTCATCACAGAAGATCAAGCAGCCAAGCTTGCGGAGATGGCTGCTGGATAAGCAGGCGCGTAGCTCAGTTCTTTCGCGCGCAGTGAAAATGTTAGAACGCTCGAACTCTCCAACCCCGCGCTTGGATGCAGAAGTTCTTTTGGCGCATGCGCTTGGGCTAGACCGGATGGCCATGCTGCTCGATTTGAGCGCCTCTATCTCAGAAAATGCCAACGCGGTATTTGAAAAGGCTCTGGCGCTCAGACGCAGCGGCAGTCCTATCGCATACATCACCGGTATAGCAGAGTTCTGGTCTATGGATTTCGCGGTGTCCCCTGCAGTTTTGGTCCCCCGGCCAGATAGCGAAATCCTTGTCCGGGCAGCGCTTGATCTTCTGCCTACGGGCGTTGGAACCAAGTTTGCAGATCTGGGAACGGGCAGTGGGTGCATTGCACTTAGTCTTCTTTCTGAGCGCGATCATTCGTCAGCGGTTGGAATAGACATCAGCCCGGATGCGCTCGGTGTGGCCTTACAAAATGCGCAACGATTGGGGCTATCAGAGCGGTTTCATGGCATCGAAGCGGATATGGGCGCCTGGCTTACGCAAGGCGTAGGCCTTGATCTGATCGTCTCCAATCCACCCTATATTGAACGCAGCGCAATTGCGGACTTGGCGCCATCAGTTAAAGTCTTTGAACCAGTGCTGGCATTGGATGGTGGGCCAGATGGGCTTGATTACTACCGATTGATTTCAGAAAAAGCGGTGTCAGCTCTGTGCAACGATGGCGCAATTGCCCTTGAGATTGGTTTTGATCAAGCGCCGACAGTTTGCAGCATATTAGGTGATCATTTTGCCGACATTCAAGTGTATCGAGACTTGGCAGGTCATCCGCGCGCCATCACAGGCCGCCTAAAAGCAAAAAACCAATGAAAAAACTGTTTGGCTTGTCCCGCGAAGCAGTCTAGGGTCTGCTTGTTGTCGAGGAGGGCATTGCCTTCCAACTGAAGCCAGAGCGACGGTAGACAGAAAGCCATCGAAAATCGATAAGGCGATAGGTTGGCGGTACCGCTGAAACGAGCTTTGTTTTGGCATATTCTCAAACGGATGAAGACGTAGGAGCCTAAAGCTTCCCATGAAAAACGGGCAGAACCAACGCCGGTCACGCGGGCGCAATTCTGGTAAAAACCAGGGTCGTAAAAACGACAATAATCGCAACGATCAGCGGATGCGCGGCAACGCGCCCCAATTGCTGGAAAAGTACAAAGGCATGGCCCGCGACGCGCTGGCGAGTGGCGACCGCATATTAGCGGAAAACTATTTCCAATTCGCAGACCATTACCAACGCATGGTCAATGAACGCGACCAGCAACGCGCCGCGCGTCAAGAAGAACGCGACCAGCAGCGCCAGCCCGAAGATACACGCTCAGAGGGTCGCGACGCCGAGGCAAAGCCTGAAAACGAAAAGGAGGACGCTGCTGCAAATGGCGATGAGCCGCGCAGCCGTCCGTCGCGGTCCCGCCGGGCAAAGGCTGCTGAAGAAGATGAGCGCGTTAATGGATCAGGCAAAGAAGCTGAAACTGCTGAAGCCGCCGCTGAAGATAGCGAACCCGTAGCAGAAAAGCCGAAGCGCCGTCCGCGCCGCGCCCGCAAAGCGCCCCCGGTGCCGGACGAAAGTGAGGCCAAAGTCGACGCGGAGCCAGCAGAGCCGGCCGCCGCAGAGTAACGCCCCGAAAAAAATCTGGGCCATGACCTTGTGTTGCAATATAGCAACACCAATATCCTCCTTAGACTGATTGCAGCGCGGCTAAACAAACGCGGCGAGCATATCAAGCATGTCTATCAAGGAGGTGTCATGGAACTCGAAAAATTCACAGAGCGCGCCCGCGGAATACTGCACGCAGCCCAAACGATTGCCGTTCGCGAAAACCATCAGACCTTCACGCCTGAGCACATCCTCAAAGCCCTTCTAGATGACAACGAAGGCCAGGCTGCAAACTTAATGCGTCATGCAGGTGCTCGGCCAGAACAAGCAATTGCCAGTGTGACGGAAGCGCTTGAAAAGCTGCCAAAGGTCGAAGGCGCAGGCGCTGGCCAGCTGTATTTACAGCCGGAGACGGCGCGTTTATTATCCAGCGTTGAAGAGCTTGCCGAAAAGGCCGGTGACAGCTACGTTACCACCGAACGCCTGCTGCTTGCTTTGGCCCTTGCAACGGAAATGCAGAGCGCTGGAATCTTAAAGGATGCCGGGCTCACCCCCCAGGGCCTCAATGCCGCTATTAACGAAATCCGCAAAGGACGTACTGCAGATTCGCAGACGGCGGAAGATGCCTATGACGCGTTGAAGAAATTTGCGCGCGATCTGACCCAAGCCGCGCAGGACGGCAAGCTTGATCCAGTGATCGGGCGCGGAGAAGAAATTCGCCGCACCATCCAAGTGTTATCACGCAGAACCAAGAACAACCCCGTACTCATCGGCGAGCCCGGCGTTGGTAAAACGGCGATTGCGGAAGGCCTGGCGCTACGTATTGCAAATGGAGATGTGCCAGAGGGCCTGAAAGACCGCCGGATCATGGCGCTTGATATGGGTTCTCTCATAGCCGGGTCTAAGTATCGCGGCGAATTTGAAGAGCGTCTCAAGGGCCTGCTTGAGGAAGTCACGGCTTCAGATGGCGAGGTCATCCTCTTTATTGATGAGATGCACACACTGGTGGGTGCTGGCAAAACGGACGGTGCGATGGATGCGTCAAACCTCCTCAAGCCAGCCCTAGCGCGCGGAGAGTTGCACTGTATTGGCGCAACGACGCTGAATGAGTATCGCAAGTATGTGGAAAAGGACGCCGCTTTAGAGCGCCGTTTTCAACCCGTTGTGGTGTCTGAACCGACAGTCGAAGATACCATTTCTATTCTGCGCGGCCTCAAAGAAAAATACGAACTCCACCACGGTGTCCGCATTACAGATGGCGCCTTGGTGGCCTCCGCCAATCTCTCCAATCGCTACATCACAGACCGGTTCCTGCCTGACAAAGCGATCGATTTGATGGATGAGGCGGCTAGCCGCCTACGTATGCAAGTTGATTCAAAACCGGAAGAGATCGAGCGGCTTGATCGGCGGATCATTCAGCTGAAAATCGAACGTGAAGCTTTGAAAAAGGAAAGCGATGACGCTTCAAAAGATCGGCTTGAGAAACTTGAAGAAGAATTGATTGGGCTCGAAGAGGAATCGAGCGTCCTCACCGCACGCTGGGAAGGCGAAAAAAACAAACTAGCGTCTGAGCAGAAGGTTAAGGAGGAGCTGGAAGCTGCGCGTACCCAGCTTGATCAAGCGCAGCGTAGCGGTGATTTGGCCAAAGCGGGGGAACTGGCTTACGGCCGTATCCCAGAGCTTGAACGCATGCTGGCAGAGGCGAAGCCTGCAGACGATGATGCCATGGTGGCCGAAGAAGTAACCGACCAAGATATTGCGTCCGTGGTCTCGCGCTGGACGGGTATTCCAGTCGACAAAATGATGGAAGGCGAGCGCGAAAAGCTAATGGCCATGGAAGCTCTGCTTGGCGACCGTGTGATTGGTCAAAGCGAAGCGATTGCAGCGGTCTCTAAAGCAGTGCGGCGCGCCCGGGCAGGCCTTAAAGACCCTGGGCGCCCATTGGGCTCCTTCCTATTTTTGGGTCCAACTGGCGTTGGCAAAACAGAACTTACGAAATCGCTCGCGCATTTCCTGTTTGATGATGACGCTGCAATGGTGCGCATCGACATGTCAGAATTTATGGAAAAACATGCTGTAGCCCGCTTGGTTGGGGCCCCGCCTGGCTATGTGGGGTATGACGAAGGCGGCGTTTTAACCGAGGCCGTGCGCCGGCGGCCTTATCAAGTCGTGCTCTTTGACGAGGTGGAAAAGGCGCACCGCGATGTCTTCAACGTGCTGCTCCAGGTGCTGGATGATGGCCGTTTGACAGACGGGCAGGGCAGGACGGTCGATTTCTCCAACACTTTGATTATTCTTACGAGCAATCTTGGTTCCGAGCTGATTGCAGCAATGCCGGACGGCCAAGACGTAGAGAGCGTTCGAGACGGTGTGATGGACGTCGTGCGCAGTGCTTTCCGGCCAGAGTTTCTAAACCGTCTCGACGAAACTATCTTGTTCCATCGTTTGAGCTTGGAGCACATGAGCGGGATTGTTGATATTCAAGTTGCGCACGTGGAGCGATTACTAGCGGACCGCAAGATTACTTTAGAGCTAGACGATGCCGCCAAGGCTTGGATCGCAAAGGTTGGGTACGATCCCGTCTATGGTGCGCGCCCGCTCAAACGCGCTGTGCAGCGCTATCTCCAAGATCCGCTGGCAGACATGATCCTCTCTGGCCAATTGGTAGATGGCGCGCATGTGCAGGCAACGGATGGGGACGGCGGCCTGACACTCAAAATCCTTGAAGGGCAAAGTGCAGCGGCTTAGCGCTGCCGACACGACTGTTGTGGTTACTGGCCAGCGGCGGGGGCGATATCGCTTGCGCTCTTCGCTTGGGCGGTCAAATGCGTCTCCAGCAAGGTATCTGTGGCCGTTTTGTGCTTTTGAAACGCTGATAGAGCATCACCGCTCAGCACCTCGCCGGTCGGCAAGTCTAGCCGCATGGGGTTGACGCGCTTGGCGCCTTTATAGACTTCGTAATGCAGGTGCGCCCCCGTCACGCGGCCCGTTGCGCCGACATATCCAATCACTTGCCCTTGGCGTACACGGCGGCCGGATTTCATGTTTTTGGCGAACCGGCTCAAATGCGCATAGGCTGTCTTGTAGCCTCTTGGGTGTTTGATGCGGACGTAGTTACCGTAGCTGCCATAGCGGTTCGCCCGCTCTATGATGCCGTCGCCCGCAGCATAGATGGGTGTGCCAGTGGGCGCGCCAAAGTCGACGCCTTGGTGCGATTTTACATATCCTAAAACGGGGTGCTTTCGCTTGCCAAAGCGAGACGTCAAGCGGGCGCCGTCTATCGGCGTGCGCATAAGCAGCCGGCGCATGCTTTCCCCGCTGGCGTCAAAATAATCAGCGCGCTTGGTTTTGGGGTGCGTGAAGCGATAGAGCCGTTCGATCCGGTCGCCTAAATCAAGTTCGGCATATAAGATATCGCCAGCTTGGCTCGAGCCGTCCGCAGCATGGGCCCGGGTGTAAATCGCTTTAAAGTGATCCTCTGGCCTAATTTCTCGCTGGAAATCGACCCGGTAGCTCAGCGCTCTGATCAGTGATAGGATTGTCGCTGCGGGCATATTTTGCCGCTTGGCCGCTAAGTACAGACTGTCTGGAATAGGGGCAGAAGCGACGCGCTGTGTTTCGCGCGTTTCTAGAGATAAGCGTTCGGCTTGAAAAGCGCCGGCGGTTGTTTTGGTCACCAGAGCAAGGGTCTTGAAGTCAGATTTTAAGCTGATCGAATGGATCTCTTTCGGAGCCTCGCGACGTGACTGAATGTTGAGCGCTAAATCCGGCCGCGCGCGCCTAACATTGTAAATATCATCAAGGCGCGCCAGGGCTGCAAAACTCTGCTGCGCTGAAAAGCCATTGCGCATTAAGGCATCGCTCAGCGTTTCATCCTTTTGCAGCGTAATTGTTGTGCTCTCAATGTAGGTGGTTGGATCTATGCCTGTTTTTGCTGCGGCACTGATCGTTTCATAAAGCTGCGTGAGACTTGCTGTCTTATCGGCCCCCAGCAAAGACCGTGTCTGCGCCGTCTGTCCTATATTGATGAGAGGCGCATTTTGTGCCGTCTTAAGGTCTGGCTGGACCGTGATGCTCATAATGGCTGCCGCCATTAAACCACTGAGCAATGCTAATCTGGCCCACCAAGACGGTGCAAAAGGTTGACGCGTGAGGTCTAGCGCTGGATGGCGCTGAAAAGTGCGTGAGACTAGGCCCATTTATTCCGCTTTCCGCGTTTCCATCGCAATATATCCTTGCACGCTTAGTAACCATATTCCGCGTTTACAGCGCAAGTCTTACGATCTGGTTCCACCTTGCGCGGCAGTTCGTATCTGCGGTGTCTTTTTTTGAAAAAATAGCTTGCGATCCGCAAGCCAGAGGCATACATACGCGGCTCAGCCAGGCGCTGGTTTGACTTGACAAAAGTTGGGCAGCGTCATAAGTTGAGAATTCGCGCCGCAGAGATGTCCCCTTGGAAATCGATGCGGTGTTTTTACGCTCTTTGACAAGTTTGATTGGAAGGGAAGTGCGGGCGGCGTCCTGTTTTGGATTTTGCACGTCACTTTCTGGATGTTTTTAAGAACGCTAGTTGGTTTTTGTTTTAGCAAACTAAAGCCAATGTGACGTGCAGATCTTTGGCTCTTTTGTTGTGCTCCCGCCCTTTGGGCTATTTGAGCACGATGGGGGAGCGTCAATTTGAAGATCTTAACTGTTAATTTAAGTGTTTTTCAGGGCTCAAGTAGGGCGACCGCCCGATAGTGCTGAAAAACCAAAAACGAACAATTAAGGGATTTGAGCTCAATTTGAGAGTTTGATCCTGGCTCAGAACGAACGCTGGCGGCAGGCTTAACACATGCAAGTCGAACGAAGTCTTCGGACTTAGTGGCGGACGGG
>JBCCAR010000027.1:0-43320 GCA_039814715.1 Pseudomonadota bacterium | reverse complement strand
CTTGTGATGCACCGCATCACCGCACGCCGCGCGCCTGACCGGATGAACTTGGAAAAGCGTCCTATGGGTACCATTTGTCTGAGCCAATCCACTAGGGCGCTCTGACGTCATTGTCTCCCGTACCAGGCTTAAGTTGCCCGACTTAGAACACTACTTGATTTTGGCTTCTTTAAAGTCGACGTGTTTGCGCACGACTGGATCATACTTCCGCACGACCATTTTTTCGGTCAAAGTGCGCGGATTCTTTTTGGTCACGTAAAAATAGCCGGTATCGGCGGAGCTCACGAGCCGGATTTTAATGGTGGCTGGTTTTGCCATCCTGCCTCTCCAAAAAACTTTGGTTGTTTCAATATGCGGCGCTAAAGGGGCATTCGCCTGCGCTGCGCGAAGCGCCGGAGATGGCGGATTTGCCGCCTGATGTCAAGTATCATCGCGGCGGAAACAAGGTGTTAACGCCTTTCGCTTTACGGTGAGGCGTGGAAGAAGACCCTAAGGCTAGCATATGACGCAAATGCCAACCGATTTCTTCGGCACTGAGATGCTGGAGGAGTTTTATGACCGTGCACGCGCAGTGCTCACTGCTTTAGAAGACTATGCGGCGCGCGCTGACGATGCGGATTTGCCAGCGCTGCTGCGCGATCTCCATAGCTTAAAGGGTAATGCTGGTGCCTTTGGTGTGTCCGATATCGAGCGTTTATGCCATCGCTTGGAAGGCGAGTTGGCAGACAAACGCGCTTGGACTGCCGCACTGAAGACCCAGGTTGACGTCTATCTGGCTCATCTCAACGTCCTCCTAGAGCAAGACTTAGGAAGCTTACAAAGCGTCCGTTGACCAAGAGACTTGCGCCCCCGGCCCGAGCGGCAAGCCCAGCCAGACCCAAAGAATTGTGATCGCCAGCCCAGCTGCCATTAACGCGGCGGAATAAGGGATCATGGTCGCGGTCAGGCTGCCAAGGCCAAAATCAGGTGACCAGCGCTGACAGAAGGTGAGGATGAGCGGAAAATAGACCATCAACGGTGTGATGATGTTGGTCGCCGAATCGCCAACACGGTAAGCTGCGGTTGTCATTTCAGGGCTCACGCCAAGCAGCATCATCATCGGCACCATCACTGGCGCAAGGAGCGCCCACTTGGCAGAGGCTGATCCCACAAATAAATTGGCTACGCCGCTAAAGAGGACAAGCAAGCCCAGCAATACGGGCATTGGCAGCTGCGAACTCTCTATCGCCGCCGCGCCTTTCACAGCAAAAATAAGCCCCAGGTTCGACCAATTAAACATGGCAACGAAATGCGCTGCAGCAAAAGAAAGGACCAGGTAGTACGCCAAGTCTTCCATGGCGCTGGTCATCATTTTGACGACATCGCGGTGGTTTTTGATACTGCCAGCCGCCGCGCCATAGGCGCACGCGCATAGTAGGAATAATAGAAAAAAGGCACCGACCAGCGATTTATAGAAAGGCGACATTCGCGCTTCTGGCCTTGCTGCTTCATCGATGAGGGGCGTGCCGGGGCCAAACGTAAAGCCAAGCCACAGGGCAATGACGGCTACTGCGGCGACGCCAGCCATTTTAAGGCCTTTTCTTTCGTTCTGGGTCAGAGGTGTATCCCCATCTTTGGCCATGTCTGCATTCATGCCGCTGGGCACGTAGACACCAAGGCGGGGCTCGATGATTTTATCCGTCACCCACCAAATGGCTGGCAGGAAGACCACCGTCATCACGGCAATGAAATACCAATTGCCAGCGATGTTCGCGTCCCAACTGGGGAAGACTGTTTCTGCCGCCGCTTCGGTTATGCCAAAGAGCAGCGCGTCAAGCTGTCCGGGCAGAACATTGGCGGAAAACCCGCCAGAGACGCCAGCAAAGGCCGCAGCGATGCCGACGACCGGATGCCGGCCCGCAGCAGCATAAAGCACGCCTGCCAGCGGGATGAGTACGACATAAGCTGCATCTGCCGCGAGATTTCCAAGCATGGCGACAAGGGCAACCATCGGCGTGAGCAGCGCTTGCGGCGCATTGCGCACACCTGCGCGCATGGCCGTGGCAAACAGGCCTGAGCGTTCAGCCACGCCCGCGCCAAGCATAACCACAAGCACATAGCCAAGCGGGTGGAAATGCGTGAATGTTTTGGGCATCTCCACCCAGAGCCGCTGGATATTGCCGGCAGCGATCAAGCTTTCTGCAGCGATGATCATAGGTTCGCCATTGCCATCTAGCTTTGTCGGGTGCGGCGCGGAAAAGCCTGCAAGGCTCGCCAAGATCGAGAGGGCCATTAACACGAGAATGAGGTAGAAAAAGATGAACACAGGGTCGGGCAAGCGGTTGCCCGCGCGCTCGACCCAGCCGAGAATCCCGCTACTCGCGCTGCCTGTTGTGCTTGCCATTGTGCCCCGATCGTTTGTGTGCGCCCACTAGAGCGCAGGGCGCGTTGCCCCGTCAAGCGCTGCGCTGCCGCCCGCGCACAATGGCTGTGTCCAGCGCGGCTAAAAAGCGCGAGCGATCAGCGTTGCTGAAGGGCGCAGGCCCGCCTATGTTTTCAGTTGCCGCGCCCGCGCGTAGGTCCGCCATGATGGCCCGCGTGGCTACGGCAGAGCCAATGGAAGCGTCGGTAAACGGCCTGCCATGAGAGCCTATCACCTGCGCGCCTGCTTTTAAGCACCTGTCGGCTAGTAAAATATCAGCGGTAATGACAATGCTGGTGGCACTCGCAATCCCCGCGATCTCATCATCGGCTTCATCAAAGCCCTTGCCCACGGTAATGCAGCGAAACAGAGGATTGTCCGGCACCCGGATGAAGCTGTTCGCAATCAGCATCACCGGCACCTTGCGGCGCTCAGCAACCTTGTAGATCTCCTTCTTCACCGGGCAGGCGTCCGCATCGACGAGGATGTGAAGGGGGATGGTCATCCCCGCCTTTTACAGTCGATCGAGGTGCGGCTCAATGGAGGCGATGAGGGCGTCTTGATGGGGCTGCAGCTCTTGGCCGCCCATACCGGGAAAGATCATCATCCAGGGGTCTTTGATTGTGGTTTTTATGCCTGATAGCTGCTCGATCACAGCCAGGCCGAAGAACGGCGTTGAGGCTTTATGGTAGCCGCCTTCATGGCACATCAAAAGCCGCCCGCCGCATAGGTCATCGGCAGCTTGCATCATCATCGCCGTCATCTCGCGAAAGGCGCCTGAATGCAGCATCATCCGGCCCAGCGTGTCAAACGCGCCGCCATCAAAGCCGCTGGGAACGATGATCAAATCTGGCTTGAATTTATAGAGCGCTGGCACAATGAGGCGTTTGAAGGCTTCGAGGTAGCCGCCAACGCCGGTGCCTGGGGGCAAGGGGATGTTGAGGTTATAGCCCTCGCCGTCCCCAGAACCGATCTCATCAATGCCGCCGCGGCCGTCGGGCGGGAATACGCGGTCTTGATGGACGGAGATGGTCAGGACGTCACTCTCCTCCCAGAAAATTTTCTGCGCGCCATTGCCGTGGTGCACATCCCAGTCCACCATAGCGACCTTGCCAATGCCTTTGTTTTGCATGGCATGGCGCGCGGCGATGGCGCCGTTGTTGAACATGCAAAAGCCCAGGCCCTTGTCGGGCTCGGCGTGGTGACCAATGGGGCGCACCAGCGCGTAGGCGTTGGCGACTTTCCTGTCGATTACCGCGTCAACGGCCTCTAGCACGCCGCCTGCGGCCAAGGCGGCAATCTCATAGCCGCCTGGCCCAAAAGGCGTGTGCCCCCAGGGGCAATCCATGCGCGCATCGCCGCCGCCATTGGCGCTCATGTCTTGAATGGCGGCGATGTACTCGCGGGTGTGGACAAGCGCTAGTTCTTCGGGTGTCGCTTCGCGCGGTTTGATCCGTTCAAGTTGGTCTGTGATGCCCGCCACGTCCATCAAGTTCTTAATCCGGCGCTTGGTCGCAGCGTTTTCGGTGTTTTCTTCTGGCTCGAGGATGGAGTTCCCTGATGGCAACACGCCAGCAAAGGTGCCGGTGTCGTGCCACATATAAAGCTCATGCCATACAAAGCCGGTTTTCAGGTTTGCCATGCTACATCCGTCCCAATTGGGTTGCCACGTCATCAAACGCTTGTTTTGCCACGTCAAACACAAAGTCGAGCTCATCTTTCGTGATAATCAGCGGCGGCATCAGGGCGTTGGTGTTGCCAATATCGCGCAGGGCAAGGCCGCGCGCGAGGGCCGCCTCACTCACCATCTCGCCAACGGGCTCTTCCTCACCAAACAGCGCGCCGCTGGCTTTGTCTTTGACAAGCTGCATGCCGCCGAACAGTCCGCGAGACCGTACATTGCCAATGAGCGGATGGTCCGCAAGGGCCTGGATATGCTGGGCAAAATAAGGCCCTGTCTCCTCGCGCACGCGGTCGATGATGCCTTCTTCGCGCAGGATGCGGATATTTTCCAGCGCGACAGCACAGCAAACGGGATGGCCGGAATAGGTGAAGCCGTGCCACCATTCCCCGCCTTTGTCGATCAGCGTCTTGGCGAGCCGGTCTGACACCATGGTGGCCGATAACGGCACATAGGCAGATGTAATGCCCTTGGCCATCTGCATCATGTCCATACCTTCAATGCCAAAGGCGTTGGAGCCGAACCAATGGCCCGTGCGGCCAAAGCCGCAGACGACTTCATCGACCGCCAGCAGCACATCATAGTGTTTGCAGATGCGCTGGATCTCCGCCCAATAGCCGTCTGGCGGGATGATTGCGCCGCCAGCCCCTTGGAAAGGCTCTGCGATAAATAGCGCGACCGTATCCGCGCCCAGTTCGAGGATTTTCTCTTCCAGCCATCCGGCCGCTTGCTTTGCAAAGTCTGCATCGCTCATGCTGGGTGCATGGACATATTTATAGGGCGCTGGAATGTGGTGCACATTGGGGAACGGCAGTGTGCCAGCAAAGGCCATGGGCGGAATGCCGGACAGATTGGCCGTCAGCATCGTGCTGCCGTGATAGGCGTTCTCTCGCGCGATGATGTTTTGCCGCTGCGGCTCGCCTTCTAAGTCCCAATAGCGCAGCGCCAGCCGGACGGCCGTTTCATTGGCTTCTGAGCCGGAGGAGGAGAAGAACGCGTGGTTCAGGCCATCGGGCGTGAGCCCAACAAGCGTTTCAGCAAGCGCAATAGCGGGTGTGTTACTGCTCTTAAAGAACGACTGGCAAAAAGACAGTTCTTCCATTGCTTTTGCCGCCGCCGCAGGCAGTTCCTTGCGGCCATAACCAATATTCACGCAGCCAAGGCCAGCCAGTCCGTCGAGCACCTTGTTGCCCTCGCTATCCCAATGATAGACGCCTTCTGCTTTTGTAAGAATTCGCGCCCCACTGCCGTGCAGATCTTTATGATCGGTGAACGGGTGCAGATAGTGCGCGTTATCGCGCGCTTGCAAGCTTTGCGTTGCTGTTTCGGGGGGTGTGGGCGCCGTGGCCATGGTCGGTCTCCTAAAAAAGCAGGAGAAAACGCTAAGCGCTTTACCAACGTGGGCGCTAGTCTGATAATGTAGTTTTATTTGCCTTAAAGCGCAAACTGCTGGGCGGGGCACCATATTGTGTCTTGAAGGTCCGGCTGAAATGCGCGGCATCGGTAAATCCGCAAGAAAAAGCAATGTCCGCCAGATTGCGTTCAGCATTGCCAGGCGCGCTCAAAGCGCGTTTCGCCGCATTGAGCCGCTGCATAAGGAGCCAGCGAGACAGCGTGTGGTCTTCCATTTCAAATAAGTGATGCGCATAACGCAGGGAAATGCCGCACTGTGCTGCTGCCTGTGCTGGCGTGAATCCTGGTTCTGGCAAGTGCGCCAGCAACACATCTTTCAGCCGCCGCAGAGTGCGCCTCCGCCCCCAACTTTTCGGCTCTAGCAGGCTTGATTGCGCTGTAAGGCACTGGCCAAGCACATCCAGCAATGTTCCTGCCAAAGCGGTTTGCGCGTCCGTTGTGAGCTCAGCAGTATCGGTCAGGCAGTGCTCTAAAAGAAGTGCTAAGGCCTTCCCCGCGCCGTCTTGGCCTGAGAAGGCTAGCGCTGTATACGCGTCAGCATTCCACACCCGCTGGCGCAAGGCTGGTTGGGGCATTTGCAGGGATAGCTGCTGAAAGGGGCCATCAAACTGCATGGCAAAAGGGCGCGCGCTGTCATAAAGCGCAAAGTTGCCGGGCTTTGTGATCGCGTCGCGCCCGCACTGCGATATCAGCCCTTCTCCCTTAATTTGCAGGTTCAGCTCAAAGACATCCGCTCGCGCGCTATCAACATCGGCCCGCGAGCGCGTCACGCATTGGGCAACGCTGCAAATTTCGCTAATCGTGACGGGGCCCAGCGCGCGCCAGCGCACCCGCCCTTCAAAGCCAGACGTCTCAACCATTGTGACCTGCGCGCGCGGAAATAGCCCTGACACCGTCTCACGCCAATAGGCCAGGCGGCGCGCGCGGGGCACATGCGCGCAGTCAATGACTTCGGACATCATTAACCGCAGCGTTTGTCTTGCCACTGCTGTACATGGGGCAGCGCGTCCCAGCCAAAGGCATGATCTGAATTGCCATGTGCGCGGTAATGGTCCAGCCGCTCTAGCGCCTCTTGCGGCGTCGGCTGATCGCCTTCAGGCACAAACCACATGACGAAATGCGGCTTGCCCATGACTTCAAACCACTTGGCTTTTTGTTGGTACATGCGCTCGTGCAGGCCATTCCATACGAAATTCTCAAGCGACGCGGCATCGGTCCATACAGAGAGGTTCACCAAAAACAGCGGGTCTTGTGTGGTCTGAATATCCATCGCGCCTACCCCTGCGTCACCTTCAAGCATCCATACGAACCCGGGCGACGCTTTGGCAATGCCATTCACCGTGTCGATCATGGATGTAAAGCCCTGCATGACGTCCTCGCTATAGGCCCCGCGTGCGCGGCCCACATTGAGCTGCGCTAAGTGTGTGCCTTGGGGCTGGGCTATAGTCATGTGGTTGGTCTCCATGGGCGCGGGTCCTCCTCTATCAAGCTCATCATATCAGTGTCGCGCACGCCGAGATGTGTGTGCCACTGGTTGCGCAAGGTCCCTTCATAGCGGAAACCGAGGCGTTCGCACAGGCGGATGGAGAGCGCTGAGTCGCGGCCGTATGTTTCAAGCTGAGCCTGCGTTTGTGCAATGGACTTAAAAGCGGGCCTGAGTAGATAGCGGCACTGCTGCTCATCGCCGAACACCGCGTGCAGCGCTGGCGCATCTTTTGCGGGGTTTACGGGGCGGAGGGTGATCATCAAACTACGGCCTCGGGTCGGCGTCGGAGACCGCGACACCGCTCCCGTCATCGCGAAGGCCATAGGCCTGCGGCGATCCAGGCTGGTGTCCATCGCGCGTTCTAAGACAAGTGGATTGCCGCGCTTTTCTGGCTATGACGTCGCTATATGTCGCTGATTTCCCGTCAAGCGGCCAACCGTCTCAGCACATAGTGCAAAATCCCGCCATTTTTGAAATAATCCAACTCATCAGCCGTATCGATCCGGCAGAGCAGGTCCTGCGTCTGCTTGCTGCCGTCTTCGCGTGTGATAGTGAGCTGGACGTTTTGGCGTGGCTCTAGGCCGCCGGAAACGCCGGTGATGTCGAGTGTTTCATTGCCGGTGAGGCCCAGGGTTTCGCGGCTGACGCCAGCGGGGAACTGCAGCGGCAGCACGCCCATGCCGATGAGGTTGGAGCGGTGGATACGCTCATAGCTCTCGGTGATGACGGCTTTGACGCCCAAGAGGCGCGTACCTTTGGCGGCCCAATCGCGCGACGAGCCGGTGCCATATTCCTTGCCGCCCAGGACGACCAAGGGGGTGCCCGCCTCCTGATACTGCATCGCTGCGTCATAGATGGACATCTGCTCGCCCGATGGCACATGGACGGTGTAGCCGCCTTCAACGCCGGGCACCATTTCGTTTTTGATGCGGATGTTGGCAAAGGTGCCGCGCATCATGACTTCATGGTTGCCGCGCCTTGACCCGTAAGAATTGAAGTCGGCTTTTTCCACATTATTGCCCTGCAAATAGCTGCCAGCGGGGCTGTCGCCTTTAATCGCGCCGGCGGGGCTGATGTGGTCGGTGGTGACGCTGTCGCCGAGCTTGGCGAGAATGCGCGCGCCGTGCACGTCGTTCATCTCGCCAGCCATCATGTCCATGCCTTCGAAGTATGGCGGATGCTGGACGTAGGTGGAGCTATCGTTCCACTTGTAGGTCTGGCCTTCCGCAACGGGGATGGACTGCCACACGTCATCACCCGTGAACACGTCTGCATAGCGCGCTTTAAACTGCGCTGGCGTGACGGCCTTGGCGACCATGTCTTTGATTTCCTGGTTTGAGGGCCACACGTCTTTTAAGAATACATCGTTACCATCTTTGTCCTGGCCGAGCGGCTGGGTGGTGATGTCAATGCGCATATTGCCTGCCAGTGCGTAGGCCACCACGAGCGGCGGGCTGGCGAGATAGTTGGCGCGCACATCCTGGCTCACCCGGCCTTCAAAGTTGCGGTTGCCCGATAGGACAGACGTTGCGACCAGATCATTGCCATTAATCGCTTCTGAGATGGGGGCGGGCAGCGGGCCGGAGTTGCCGATGCAGGTGGTGCACCCATAGCCCACCAAGTCAAAGCCGAGCGCGTCGAGATCATCTTGCAAGCCAGCTTCCACTAGATATTCCGTCACCACTTGGCTGCCAGGTGCCAGCGAAGTTTTCACCCAGGGCTGGACCTGCATGCCAAGCGCATTGGCTTTCTGCGCGACCAGGCCAGCAGCGATCATAACGTCGGGGTTCGAGGTGTTGGTGCAGCTAGTGATAGCTGCAATCACGACATCGCCGTGCCCGAGGGTGTAGCTCTCCCCGCGCACATCGACCTGCACATCCATGCGGTCGCCCTGCTGGAATTCACCGCCATCAAGTTCGCGCTCAAATGCGCCCTTTGCGTCGGTCAGCAGCACGCGGTCTTGCGGGCGTTTGGGGCCCGATAGAGAGGGCACAACCTCTGCCATATCAAGTGACAGCGTATCGGTGAAGACTGGATCAGCCGAGCCCTTCTCGCGCCACATGCCTTGCTCTTTGGCGTACGCTTCCACGAGCTTCACGCGCGCTTCATCGCGGCCAGTAAACGTCAAATAATCTAGTGTTGATTGATCAATCGGGAAGAAGCCGCAGGTTGCGCCATATTCTGGCGCCATATTGGCGATGGTGGCTTGGTCGGCCAGCGTCAAGGCATCCAGCCCGTCGCCGTAGAACTCGACAAATTTGCCGACGACACCCTTGGCGCGCAGCATTTGTACGATTGTTAACACCAAGTCAGTCGCCGTGGTGCCTTCGGTCATTTCGCCGGTAAGTTTAAAGCCAATCACTTCTGGGATCAGCATGGAAACGGGTTGGCCAAGCATGGCTGCTTCTGCCTCAATGCCGCCCACGCCCCAGCCAAGGACAGATAGACCGTTGACCATGGTTGTGTGCGAATCAGTGCCCACGAGGGTGTCGGGGTAGGCAACGTTTTCGCCGTCCTGGTCATCATCAGTCCAGATGGTCTGGGCCAGATATTCGAGGTTCACCTGGTGGCAGATGCCGGTGCCAGGCGGCACAACGCGAAAGTTGGAAAAGGCTTTCTGCCCCCAGCGCAGGAACTCATAGCGCTCATTGTTGCGCTCCATTTCCAGCTCTACATTGCGCTTAAAGCTTTGCGGGTTGCCGAAATCATCGACCATCACCGAGTGGTCGATCACCAGATCGACGGGGACCAGGGGGTTAATCTTTTGTGCGTCGCCGCCCAGGTCTTCCATCGCAGCGCGCATTGCGGCCAGGTCAACGACAGCGGGAACGCCTGTGAAATCTTGCATCAGCACGCGGGCGGGGCGGTATGCAATTTCATGCTTGGATGTTTTGGTTTTCAGCCATTGCGCGATAGCGAGAATGTCAGCCTTCGTCACCGTGCGGCCATCTTCAAAACGCAGAAGGTTCTCTAAGAGGACCTTTAATGAATAAGGAAGGCGCGAGACATCGCCGAGTGTTTCTGCCGCAGCTTCTAGGGAATAATAAGCGTAGGAGGAGCCGTCTACATTTAGAGTGCGGCGGGTGTTCAGGCTATCCTGGCCAACAGTGGTCATACGGTATCCTCATTACAAACGATCTAAAGTTGCCCGCTATATGCAACGATGCGCGCCCAAGAGCAAGGCAGCGGACACGTTTAGGGGCCGGAATCGGCAATATTTCTCGTCTTTCATACAACCGTGTCTGATTAACCATGTTTGATGAACCGCTTGCTCCCCAAGAGCATTATGGTTACCGTTTTATTACAACAAAAAATCAGCCCGTGTGCAGGAAGCTGGTTGTTGCGTAAAAACACATTGGGGAGCAGGTCTTATGACACTGTCTATATTCACACGCGTGCTGGCGATCAGCGCATTTTCACTCACAGCAATGACGGCGGGTACGGGGCAAGCCATGCCGTTCGAAAACGTCTTTATATTCGGCGATTCCACGGTCGATTCCGGCAACCGGCATATTTCCGAGGGTTTCACCTTCGCACCGCCCGCACTCGGCTATGCGGATGGGCGCATTTCCAACGGCCCAGCACTCGGCGATGTCATCACACGCCTCACGTCTAATGAAAGCACCGCGACCCCTTCCCTTAATGGCGGGAACAATTTCTCCTACGCAGGCGCACGCATTCGCGACAATACAAATGACCTTGGGCCAGGGACTGACACAACGCCAGACCTGCGAGCGCAAGTGGACAGCTATCTAACCCGTGTGGGTCCGCCGCCTGGCGCCAATGATCTTTTTGTCATCGCCGCTGGCGGCAATGACCTTCGCGATTTGGCTTTTGGGGTGCCTGACTTGCCAAGCCTTGACGCGGAACTCGCCCCTTTTGATCCTATGGTTCCTGGATTAACGCCACCGGATGCGGGACTGTTCCTGGCATCCACTGCGCAGCAACTAGCGGATACTATCGTGGATTTGGAATTCAGCGGCGCAAAGAACATTTTGCTAATGCTGCCGCCAGATACCAGCCGCTCGCCGGAAGCCATCGCTTTTGCAAACTCCCCGCTAAATACGCTCGGCACGCCGCAAGAGGCTCTGGCTTTGATACGGTCAGGGTCTGAAGCCTTGGCGCAAAACATCATGTTGCGGTTAGGCCTGCGCGACATGTCGTTTGCGTCTGATCTACGGACCTTCGATTATCTGCCGTTCACGGATGCCTTTGTGCTCGACCCAACGGCTTTCGGCTTCCCAGATGGAACAGAAACGGACAGCCCGTGCATTGGCTTTGCCTTCGAGAATGGCGCGCCCGATGTGGATTGTTCCATGTTTGCTTTCTTTGACAGCATTCACCCGACAACAGCGCTGCATGAGCAGATTGGCCTGGCTGCTGTCTCACAGACCTTTGGTGTGCGCACGCGCGTAGCAGAGGTCGCCGAACCGGCAAGTTTAGCTCTTTTAGGTTTTGGTATGGTTGGTTTGGTCGCCATACGCCGCCGCGCTGCATAAGCCAATTGCGCCTATAGGGCAGGCCGCTTTAGGGTCTGCCCGCTATGGTATCCGATTCGCACCCTCCGCTGCTGGCCGTTCGTGATCTACGCATTGATCGCGGCGGCCAGTGTCTTATCGCCGGTCTGTCTTTTGAGCTGAGGCGCGGCGCCATGCTCGTGCTGCGCGGGCCCAATGGGAGTGGCAAGACCTCTCTGCTGCGCGCCCTTGCAGGGATTGGGCCTGTGCATAGCGGCAAAGTGGAAGCAAATGGCGTTGCACAAGATGCCGAGCCATCACAATACGGAGCAAATATAGCCTATTGGGGCCATCGAGATGGGCTGAAAGAGGGCCAGCGTGCGATTGACGCGCTGCGCCAATGGCAGGGCCTGAGTGGGGCGACATTGTCCACCAGCGATGCCGCCGCGTTGCTAGTGCGTGTTGGCCTAGGCGAGCGCGCGACATTTCCTATCCGCACATTTTCCGCTGGCCAGCGCCGCCGCGTCGGCCTTGCGCGGCTGCTGGCGCGCCAAGCGTCAATATGGCTCATGGATGAACCTTTCACGGCGCTTGATAGCGCTGGTAAATCGCTCTTAGGTGAGGCCATGGCGGAGCATCGACGCGCCGGGGGCGGTGTTATCGCAGCGTTGCACGATGCTTTTGACGGCGAGGGCATAGAAACGCTCACCCTTGGTGTCGCTCAAGACGAGGCGGCAGCTTGAACCGGCTTGCTCTCCTTATTTGGCGCGATATTGGCGCTCTCGCCCAGGGTGGCCGAGCCTTTGGCTTGTCGTGTTTATTCGCGCTGCTCGCCGTTACGCTCTTTCCCTTCGCCGTCGGGCCAGACCGGCCACTGCTTGCTGCGATTGCCCCTGGCGTCATTTGGGTGCTGGCCCTGTTTTTAAGTGTGCTGCATGGTCAGCGCGTGTTTGTTGAAGATGAGAGCGATGGCGCACTAGAGCAGCTTCTTGCGCTGGGTTTTAGTCCAGGGCTCGTCGTTTTCAGCCGGATTGTGGCGCACTGGGTAGTGGCTTTTGCGCCGCTATTGTTCATGGTTCCCATTTTGGATGTGTTGCTTGGGGCAGGGCTGCTGCCGGTGCCGCAACACATCCTCAGCTTGCTCGTCGGCACGCCCGCGCTCAGCGCTCTGGCAGCTTTGGGCGCAGCGCTCACGATTGGCGCGCAGCAGGCAACACTGGTGCTGGTTGCGATCGTTTTTCCGCTCATGATCCCGCCGCTGATTTTTGGGACAGCCGCTGCAGCGGGCGGGACGTCTGGAGCTTTTATGTTTGCAGGCGCGGTGAGCCTCTTCAGCTTGGTCATCTGCCCTATTGCGGGGCACTATGCTCTGAGGGCCGCTATGCGCTAAGCCTGCGTCGCCAGATGCGCTTTGCAATTGGGGCAAAGTCGCTTAAATACCCCCCTATGCACGCCCTTGCAAACCCAACCCGTTTTCTGCGTATTGCAGACTGGTGTAAGCCGCTCCTTCTGGCTCTTTTCACGGCCAGCTTAGGCGCTGGGCTTTATCTCGCTTTTTTTGCGTCGCCGCCGGACTATCAGCAGGGCGAGACCGTGCGCATTATGTATATCCACGTGCCCAGCGCCATGATGACGACAGGGCTTTACGCCTTCATGGCCATTGCCAGCGCGGCCGCCTTGATCTGGCGCCATCCGCTAGCCTCTTTGGCGGCGAAATCAGCCGCGCCCGCTGGCGCCGCCTTTTGTTTCATTACGCTGGCAACCGGCTCTTTATGGGGGCGGCCTATGTGGGGCACTTGGTGGGAGTGGGATGGTCGCATGACCTCCGTCCTAGTCCAGTTCTTTTTGTATCTTGGCTATATGGCACTATGGCAAGCGTTTTCTGATCGCCAACGCGCCGCCAACGCAGCAGCCATTTTAGCGCTTGTGGGCGTCGTTAATCTGGTGATCATCCGCTTTTCGGTAGAGTGGTGGAATACGCTGCATCAGCCCGCCAGCATTATTCGCGCAGGCGGGCCAACGATTGATGGGTCTATGCTATGGCCTCTTGCGGCTATGGTGGTTGCGGCCAGTAGCTATGCTGGCCTAATCATTTTGAGCACCATGCGCATTGAGCTCAAGGCCATGCGTCTGGACGCGCTGATGTCGCAGCGTTCAGCGCCTGCTGCCAGCTACCGCCTGGAGACGACGTAATCGATGGAAGCCTTCTCACACACAACATTTATCGCAGCTGCCTATGGTATCGCTTTTGCCGTTCTAGCGGGGCTAGCTGCTGCCACATGGCTGCGGGCACGTGCGGTTGATGACCGCCTTAGCGAAGTAGAAGCAGCCCGGCCAAGCCGGCGCGCGCAGCGGCGGGAGCGGCGCAATGAAGCGTAAGCATCAGCGGCTGACAATCATGAGCGTTGTGATCGTGGCGCTTGTCGGAGCAGGGCTGCTCGTCCTCTCCGCGCTCGATGATGCCTCTGCCTTTTTCATTACGCCAGACGAACTTGCTCAAAAGCAGATTGAGCCAGGCCAAGCGTTGCGCCTGGGCGGTTTGGTAAAGCCTGGCAGCGTGACCCAAGCGACTTCCAATGCAAAGGTGACCTTCGACGTCACCAACAAAGGTGCGTCGGTTCGCGTCATCTACAATGGCCTGCTGCCTGATCTATTTAGAGAAGGCCAGGGCGTCGTCGCAGAAGGCACCTTAACGCCGCAGGGTGTGTTTGCGGCTAGCCGCGTTTTGGCAAAACATGATGAAACATATATGCCGCCAGAACTCGCTGAAAAGCTGAAGGAAAGCGGTGAATTTCGGCCTGGTGCGTCGCTTGACGACGCCAATAGCCGCTAAAAGACAGGATCGTTTCCACCCGTGATCGCTCAGCTTGGACATGCCGCGCTTTGGATGGCGCTTGCGCTTAGCCTGGTACAAATTGTGTGCGGCTTTCAAGGCGCGCGCGCTGGCCATGCAGGTCTCATCAACATGACGTCGCGCTGCGGCACAATGACCGGAGCGCTGTGTGCGATCGCTTTTATCGCGTTGATGAATGCCTACATAAACTCGGATTTCTCTCTGCTGAATGTGGCGCTGAACTCCCATACGGATAAGCCGTTGCTTTATAAAATCAGCGGCACATGGGGTAATCATGAAGGCTCCATGCTGCTGTGGGTGCTTATTTTAACGCTGGCGGGGGCGGCTGTGGCGGCTTTTGGTGGCTCGCTTCCAGCCCAATTTCGCGCCCGCGTGCTTGGTGTCCAGGCGTTTTTAGGCTTTGGCTTTTTGGCCTTCCTCTTATTCACTTCAAATCCCTTTGAGCGCATCAGCCCAGTCCCCCTGCAGGGCAAAGGCCTCAATCCCCTGCTTCAAGACCCAGGTTTAGCGTTTCATCCGCCATTTCTTTATTTGGGTTATGTAGGGTTTTCGGTTGCCTTTTCCTTTGCGATTGCGGCGCTGATTGAAGGGCGTATTACGCCTGCTTGGGCGCGCTGGGTGCGGCCTTGGACGCTTGCTGCCTGGGGCCTGCTGACGATTGGTATCGGCCTTGGCAGCTGGTGGGCGTATTATGAGCTAGGCTGGGGCGGTTGGTGGTTCTGGGACCCGGTGGAGAATGCAAGCTTCATGCCTTGGCTTGCAGGGACAGCGCTTATTCATTCGGTGGCAGTCCTTGAAAAGCGTGATGCCTTTAAGGCCTGGACCGTCTTGCTCGCCATTCTCACGTTTTCGCTCAGCTTGCTTGGCACATTCCTGGTGCGCTCAGGCATTTTAACGTCTGTACATGCCTTCGCCGTCGACCCGGAACGCGGGCTCTACATTCTCGCCTTCTTAGCCCTTGTTGTCGGCGGCGCTTTCGCGCTGTTCGCCCTGCGCGCTGGTGACCTCAGAGCAAGCGGCGCATATCGTTTGTTTAGCCGAGAAGGCGGTCTCATGGCCAACAACCTGCTCGCCGCAACCGGTCTTGCAACCGTCTTGGTTGGGACGCTCTACCCGCTCCTTCTCGATGCAGCGACAGGTGAAAAAATCTCTGTCGGGCCGCCGTTCTTTGAAGCGACGTTTGTTCCAATCGCGATGCTTTTGGTGCTCATTATGGGCGCGGGCCCGCTTATGGCTTGGAAACGCGCAGATGGGCCAGGATTGCTTCAGCGATTGCAGTTTGCAGGCATTCTAGCTGCCATTGCAGCGCTTGCAGGTTGGGCTTTTGCGCCGGCCACGGGCATATCTGCGGATGTGCCGCTTGGCGCACTGTTAGGTCTGGCGCTGTCCGTATGGGTGGTGCTTGCGCTAGCAACCGATATTGCTGCGAAGGTCCGGCTGTTTCAAGGCGGGCCGGTTCGTGCCATGTTTGCGCGTCTCACACGCCAGCCGCGGCGCTATTGGGGCATGGTGTTGTCCCATACAGGGGTCGCGGTAGTTGTATTGGCCATCACTTTATCGGCCACATGGCAGGTTGAAGTGCTAGATCGTCTGGGCATTGGCGAAAGCGCGCAAGTAGGCGCTTATAACTTCACACTTATGGGCGTAGAGCCGGTCATGGGCGCCAATTACAGCGCTGTGCGGGCGCATTTTGATGTCGATCGTCACGGTGCAGATGTCGCCATCCTTTCCCCAGAGACACGCACATACAGTGCGCCTGCCATGGAAACGACGGAAGCCGCTATCCTGCCGCTCATTGGCGGTGACTTGTTCGCCGTGGTTGGCGATGCGGGGGAGGGTGGCTGGTCCGTCCGACTCTACACGCGCCCACTTATGTCTTGGCTGTGGGCGGGCGTGCTCATGATAGCTTTTGGCGGGTTTTTATCGCTGAGCGGCCGCCGCGCTAGCCAGCCGTCCATGAGCGCTGCTACAGCGCCGGCAGCGGTTTAAGAGCCTGCTATGTCACCGCTCCAGCGGATCCTTGTTTTTGCGCCATTCGCGGTTTTGATTGCTTTGGTCGCAGTCTTTGCCTTGCAGCTTGATGACGACCCATCGATCCTACCATCGGCCTTGATCGATCAGCCAGTCCCCGCTTTTTCGCTGGACGTGCTCGGGAGCGAGACTGGCGTCGATCAGACGCTCTTTGCAGCGGGTGACGTAACGCTTATTAATGTGTTCGCCAGTTGGTGCCAGCCGTGCTGGGCAGAACATTCTGTGGTGGCTGATTTGGCCAAAAATGGCGTCAACATCGTTGGCTGGGCCTATAAGGACACGCCCGAGGCTATAGCAGGCTTTCTCGAAGACCTGGGCAACCCTTATAGCCATGTGGTGCTGGATGAAGATGGCCAGGCTGCCATCAATCTAGGCGTTTACGGCGCGCCGGAGACCTATGTTGTGGATAGGGCAGGCGTTATCCGGCACCGCCATGTGGGCGCGCTCACGCCGGACATTGTCCGTGAGCAGCTGCGTCCATTGATCGAAAGTCTATCGTCATGATGGCCTGGGTGCACACTCTTGTCTTCTGTATGGTTTTCGCGTTTATAACGCCCGCTGGCGCTGTGGGCGTCGACGCTGAAACCTTGGCAGACCCCGCGCAGGAACACCTCGCCCAATCCGTCATGGCGCAGCTGCGTTGCTTGGTTTGTCAAAACCAGTCCATCGTTGATTCTGATGCGCCGCTAGCAGCCGACCTGCGCGGCCTGGTGCGAACCAGGGTTGCTGCGGGCGATACACCCAAACAGGTCAAAGACTATTTGGTCGCCCGCTATGGGGATTGGGTGCTGCTGAACCCGCCGCTGAAATCCAGCACTGTGCTGCTATGGGCGGCGCCGATTGCGGCTTTATTGTTTGGCTGTATCGGCATTGTCTTTGCACGCTTGAGCAGGAAAAGCGCCGCAGTACTAAGCAAGGACGACGCTGAGGCCGCTGACGCCATTTTAGGCGGCGATCATTGACCTTTAGCGCTGCGCTTATTGCTGCTCTTGCGCTTGCGGTGTTCTTTTCCCTATGGCTGGCAAGCCGCGGTGGCGCAGCGTCTGGCAGTAAGAGCCCAGATATTGATCTTGTACGCCGTGCCAAGGCAGACCTTGACGCTGCCATTGCCCGCGGCGATGTCAGCGCGGATGTTGCCCGCGCGGAACAAGCGGACCTGCGCCGCCGTGCACTCGCGGTCTCCCGGATTGAAGATAAGCAAACAGCGCTCAAAACCGGCCCAGTAAAGGCTGAACTGGTTGCCGCTGCGGGTTTCATTGCAGTGTGTGCCATAGGATTTGTCCTGTTTGCCCAGCCGCCTGAAAGCCCCCCAGTTACTGCGCAGGCTTTCGAGGCGCCGCCGCGCGGCGATGCGCCGACGGGCGACTTTGAGGCTCTGATGGCCCAGGGGCAGACGCGTTTTGGCGCCCGCGATTTCCGCGGGTCTTTTGATGCCTATGCTGCCGCCTCGCGTGCGCAGCCAGAGCGGGTTGGCCCATGGCTTGCCCAGGGGGAAGCTTTGCTCGCCGCCCAACTTGGCCAAGTAACGCCGGCAGCCATGCTCGCCTTTGCGCAAGCGGAAAGGCTCAGTCCCGGCAATCCGGTATCGCAATATTATGTTGGCCTTGAGCGCTTGCAACAAGGCGACGCTGCTGCGGCCCGGCAAATCTGGACGGCGTTGAAAGAGCGCTCCCGCCCAGGCGCGCCTTGGCTGGCGCAAGTGGAGCGCGGTCTATCTGAGGCGTCTAAGCAGCTCGGTGTTGAACAAGCTGCCAGCGATGGAGGCATCGGACTTGAACAGATTGAGGGGATGGTGGCCGGCCTAGCAGCGCGGCTCGAAGAGGATGGCAATGATCCGACTGGATGGTTGATGCTCGCGCGCTCATATAGTGTGCTCAACCAGCCCGATGAGGCGCGCAATGCCCTTAAAAGGCTCGCCGAGCTTGAGGATGTTCCAGTTGATGTAGCCGAGCAAGCCGCGGCCCTCACGGCCTCGTTACCAGCAGTGAAGTGACAGGCGGCGATAAGATTGATACAATTTTAATGACATTGTTTGAAATGCCGTTAGGATTTTAGCTATAGAAATAGCCGATACAGCAGCTCTCCTCCGCAGAATGCGGCTAAAAGCATGCGGGCCGGGACTTTACGATGAAGATAGCAGGCAACAGTTTTGCGTTTTTAACGCAGCTTGGCGGAGATAGCGCTGCGCGCGGGTCTTCGGCTGCGCAGGAGCGTGCGGCAAAAAAAGCGGCTGAGCGCGCATCGCGCATTGCATTAGTGCGCGAAGCCAATCAAGCGCAGGTGAGCCGGTTGCGCCAAGATACGTTTGAGATTGCTGGCAAGCGCGGCGATGCACAGACCTCTAATCGCCGAGATGCCAAGCCGCAGGTGCGCGAGGCAGTGGGCTCCCAGGACGCGCAAACACGTCCAGAACCAGGCCAAGTGCTCAACATCGTCATTTGATTTTTTTTGCCGCCGCGCCATGTGACGCTGATGGCTAATGTCTCCTTTTCCAAAACCGTGCCTGATGGCGATACGCATAGCCGCGATGTATGCGATACCTGCGGCTTCATTGCCTATGAAAACCCCAAAATCGTGGTCGGGTCTGTGGTTACCTGGCAAGGCAAATATCTCTTGTGCAAGCGCGAGATCGAGCCGCGGCGGGGCTTTTGGACCATTCCCGCCGGGTTCTTAGAGCTCAATGAAGAGCCCATCGAAGGCGCCAAGCGCGAAGCGGTGGAAGAGGCCAATGCTGTCTTATCGATCGACCGTTTGTTGGCCGTCTATTCTGTTCCGCGCATTAGCCAAGTTCAACTGATCTACCGCGCAGAACTGGTGGACGGCAACTTCTCTGCCGGACCGGAAAGCCAGGACGTCGCGCTCTATGACTGGGACGATGTCCCTTGGAATGAGTTGGCATTCCCTTCCGTTTATTGGGGCCTCAACCAGCACCGCAGTGTGATCGGCAGGGATGACTTTGCCGTGTTCAGCAACCCAGCCGGTGAAACGGGAGACCGGCTTCCCTCTGGCGAACGCTTTTCTGAGCTTTAGGACTGGTGCTTGCGCTCACTTATAGAAAGCTGGCTTGGTCGAAGCGTTGATACTTGCTGGGCTGGTGCGTCTGGCGATAGCCAGCAAGGCGTCGGTCGAACAGTGACCGGTCAAATCCGGTCTGAGGAACATCCGGGAAGGCTGCAGCGTTCATATCCGGTGTGTATTCTAAAGGCTTTCCGCGCTGGTGTTGCTCGTAAAGCGGCGCCAGGAAATTCTCGAACGTGCCAACTTCTATGACGTTGTGTCTCTGCCATGCAGCGAAGAATTCAGGCGCGTATTGGGCCGTAATCTTCTTGTTGATTTTCTGGGAGACAATGTCATTGCCGGACGCCCCTATGACCACTTCGTAGTGGTAGTGCGCGCCAAGATGCACGCCAGCGTCATATACATCGCAAAAGTGGATGCGCAGCATCATCACCGGGCCGATCAGCGGCAGCGCTTTGCCCATCGCCCAGCCATCTTCAGCCACATAGAAGACTTTTAGCGCTGTATCGACAGGGTATTTCCAGCCATGGACGTCATATTGCATCGCTTCGCGAATGTGGATTTTGCAGCCCGCTTTGGCGGTGCCGCCCGGTCCAAGTGCCCCTAAGAACATGGCACTGAGGTGGTCAATTGGGTGCCATAGTTGGTATGCAGGAAGGTGCGCGCCGTCAAAGCCTTCTATGCCGCACACTTTCACTTTTAAGGCAGCAAAGTGTAGGAACCACCAGTGGATCATCTTGGCGGAAACGCCGCGCAGTAGTGCGTGATTCAGCACGACGCAAAATTGACCGTTTGCACGCTCGACTATGCCGAAATGCGATGAGGCGGCGGATTTTAGCCTCCAGCCAAATTTTCGCTCTGATGGCATTTGAAGGGTCGTCATAGGGGGCTCGCTTCAAAGCCTTGTGAGCGGCCGTTTTACTTGTTTGTAGAGACTGAGCGCCAAACCCAAAAACTAAGCAGGATGGCGGATGCAGAGACAATTGTCATGACTGTGCCTGGAACAAAATGCACGAACCCAGGGATATCCATGAATAAAAAATAGCCGATGTCCAGTAAGCCGCCAACCATGGCTGTGACCCAAATCGCTGTGAGATTTTTGCGCCAGATGAAAACTGCTCCGATGATAGTGACTGCGCCGCCCCATGCAAGGTTCCATCCGTGCTGGTTCAGAATGCCTGCCGCTGCGGGATGGTAATCATAGGCAAGTGCCGCAGGGTCAATGGCATCAGCAATTGCCGCAAACCCGCTAGACGCATCGGCGGTGATAACCACGATGCCAGCCAGCAAGTGGACGAGGCCCCAGACAATCCAAAGACCGGCAGAAACCTTTAAAACCGCGCTCTGTGTGTTGGTCATTGCTATGCTCCAATGTTAGGTGGGTTTTATCATCTGGAAAGGTGTTAGGACCAAACCGTCTCAAGAATAATTGATAAAGTCAACTAAATGAATGATCTGAAAGAAGATAGGCTTGCACTCGCAACACATCTCGACCGGCTCGTGCGGCGCCTTCATGCTGATTTGCATCCCAAGGCTGTGCATGTGGACGATGCGAATGTCGGTCCTTTAGGCGGTATGGTTCTTATGACGATTGAAGAAAACGCCCCAATCAGCGTCCAAGATCTCGCTGAGCGCGTTGCGCGCGACAAAGGTCAGATGACGCGGATACTCCAGAGTTTAGAGCGTAAGGCTTTGGTTGAAAGGCAGGCTTGGCCGCAGGACGGGCGGGTCTCGCTATTAACGCTCACCAATGAGGGTGCGCGCCTTGTCAGCGCCTTTAGGCGCGCGTTGGCTGAGGTGGTAGATGCGATGTTTGTTGATGTGGAGCCGCAAGAACAGGTCCAGTTCTTGGCCGTTTTGCGCAAGCTGTTAGACGCTCCGCCAGCTTAATCCGCGGTCTTTTGTGCGTCGTTCATCGCACATGTGCCTATCACGCTGACCTGAAAGCTGAAATATTCTTGCTGTTCCAAGCGCCGGGCTATCTACACATGGGGCTTATCGACAAGGTAAGCCACTCTCAGGCATCGTAACCAAAGCGCTCCATCATTGGCAGCCAATGCGGTGATTTCTCTCTAATCAAGGTATCGATAAAGCCGTATTGATCTTCCGGCGCCTTGCCGTTGCCAATAAAGCTATTGCCGCTGTCTGACCTTGCTGGCTCATTTTCGCGGTTACCCGCAGCTTCCAGATGTTTCATCTTTTCCAAGTCATACCAGTGCATCAAGTTAGAGAGCCGCTGAGCGTCAGAGAGGCCAAGCGCGGAAGCAAACGCGGTGATAGCACTTGTATTATGGCTGACCAGATCTTCATAGCGCACGACTGCAAATCCCTCAATGCGAGACGATGCTCCTTGTGTCCAAGAAAGGACATGATCGTGCCAGCTCCCAGGCCATTGGCTTCCCAGGACACAATTCTCGCAGAAGGCGCCGAAGTCAGTGACGCTCAAGCGTTTTCTATAGCGGAAATACGATGATATCACATGCCTCGGATCTCTTATGACATACAAGGCGCGGCGATACCCTCGGTCCACGGTAAACAGGGCATGGGTCTTTGCAATATGTCGTGATTTTGGCTCCGGTCCCAGCTCTTTCAGAAGTAGGGAACTTCTGATGGGATGATGCTCATCGGGTATACGGCAATCGATCTCCGCCAGGTTATGAGGCGGGCGGCCCATGGTATAGTCAAACAAAACACTCCTAAGCCAGGTATTTCCCGATCGGGGATAGGAGGCCAGAAAGCTATACTCATCTGGCGTTGGCCGAAATGTATCGCGCCCCAAGGCTTTTGAGACCTGACCTTTGAGGCTTTCAAGCAGTGGCGCCGACTGTAGCCACATGAGAGTACGATCCTTACTATGTAATTTCACCGGCTGGCTCGGTTTGGCTAAGCTATGCATAAGCATATAGCCTAGCTTAAAACTGCATTACAGGCGACAAAGATGGAAACGCTCTGAGAAGGGCGTTAGATCTCTAATATCCCTAGGACATTTTTGAACAAACACCTCAATCAGCGGCCTTGGTCTCATCCTCGATCATATATTTGTTGATCACGGGAACCTGAAGGCCAGAGAAGACCAATGTGATGGGCATGACAGCGAAAAGTTTAAGGTTGAGCCAGGTCTCAGTTGAAAAGCTGCGCCAGAAAACCTCGTTCAAGATGGCCAGGAAGATAAAAAACAGGCCCCAGTTGATCGTCAGGCGCTTCCAGCCTTCTTCGCGCAAGGGCGGCATTGCAAGGCCCAGCAGCATCTTAAGGTAAAGCTTGTTAAACATGTAACCGCCCAGAAGGACAGCGGCGAACAACATATTGGTGATGGTTGGCTTAATCTTGATGAATTGGCCATCGCCAAAGGCAAGCGTGAGCCCGCCGAACACCATGACGAGCACGAAGCTCACCCACAGCATTGGCGCTATATGTTTGGTCTTAACCCAGCTATAGGCAATGGCGCAGATCATCGCGATCATGAACGCTGTTGTGCCCCATAAGAGACCCACCACATCGCCTGAAAAATCAAGGAACTTGAGACCTTCAATCTTGCCAGCGCGCCAGTTCACTAAGATGAACACGAGCAGCGGGCCCATCTCGATGAGAAGCCGCTGCAAGGCTGCTTTGGGGTCTTGATCAGGCGCGATCTGCTTGGCGGCAATCCCGTCTTTGTCGCTCATGTGTCTTCGTCCTCTAGGCCCACCAGGGCTCTGGCAAAATCGCGCGGCTCAAAGGGCCTTAAGTCTTCGATTGTCTCGCCCACGCCAATGGCATGGATCGGCAAGCCAAATTTTTCTGCTGCAGCAACGAGCACGCCGCCGCGCGCGGTGCCGTCCAGCTTGGTCATCACTAACCCAGTGACCCCTGCCACATCCTTAAAGACCTCGATTTGGCTCAGCGCGTTTTGCCCCGTCGTCGCATCGAGCACGAGGACGGTATCATGCGGCGCGCCTGGCATGAGCTTGCCAATCACCCGGCACACCTTGTCTAGTTCAGACATCAGGTCTTCTTTGTTTTGAAGGCGCCCGGCTGTATCAACTAAGAGGACGTCATTGCCTGAGGCCTTGCCCTGTTTGATGGCGTCAAAAGCAAGGCCCGCGGCGTCACCGCCAATTTTAGTCGTGATAATGTCGCAGCTAAGGCGGTCTGCCCAGACTTTCAGCTGATCAACTGCCGCAGCACGGAATGTATCGCCAGCGGCAAAGAGCGGGCTGTAATCTTGCTCTTGAAACAGGTGACCCAGCTTCGCAATCGTCGTTGTCTTGCCGCCGCCGTTTACGCCCACAACAAGGATCACATGCGGGCGCGGAAACGCTGTGACCTCCAGCGGCTTTGCCAGTGGGTCTAAAATCGCTGTGATTTTATCCGCCAGCGCTTCTTTGACTTCTTGGGCGGTCACGTCTTTATTGTATTTGTCTTGTGCCAAGTCCGCGCAGACGGCGGCTGCGGTCGCAACGCCAATATCAGCTGTAATGAGCAGCTCTTCTAACTCCTCTAGCGTCTCATCATCCAGCTTGGCTTTGGTGAAAATGCCTGTGATGCCGCTGGAAATTTTGCTAGAGGAGCGGCTCAGGCCCGCGCGCATTTTTGCCAGCCAGCCGGTCTTTTTCTCGCCGCTCATAAAGCGTGAGCTTCCAGCGTCGACGGCGTTGCCGTCATCACCCGTGCAGGCACGATAGACCCCACCTGTGCTGGCATATCCAACGTAATGGGCGCAAAGCTCTGCGTATGGCCGCGTGCGCGGCCGCCCTCGCTGCGTTCCACCAAGACGTGTTCGCTTTGTCCAATGCGGCTGGCAAAGTATGCGCGTTTCGCTGCGTCGCCAGCAGCGCGCAGCCGGGCAGCGCGCTCTTTGCGGACGGCTTTGGCGACTTGCGGCATTTTTGCTGCCGGTGTGCCTTTGCGCGGGGAGAAAGGGAACACATGGAGATAGGTGAGGCTGCAGTCTTTAATCAGCGCAAGTGAGCGTTCAAACATCGCCTCGGTTTCTGTCGGAAATCCAGCGATGATGTCTGCGCCGAACACAACCTCTGGCCGCGCCGCGCGGATGTCTTCGCAAAACGCAATCGCGTCTTCACGGGTATGGCGGCGCTTCATGCGCTTTAAGGTCATGTTGTCGCCTGCCTGCAAGCTGAGATGCAGATGGGGCATCACGCGCGCGTCTTGGGTGATGGCGTCCATCAAGGCTGGGTCGGCTTCAATGGAATCAATAGAAGAGAGGCGCAGGCGCGGCAGGTCTGGCACTAGCTTTAGTATGCGCTGGACCAAATCGCCCAATTGCGGCGTCCCCGGCAAATCGCTGCCATAGCTGGTTAGGTCAACCCCGGTCAGGACGACTTCTTTATAGCCGTTGCCCACAAGGGCTTTGATTTGGTCAACGACTGCGCCTGCAGGCACAGAGCGGGAATTACCGCGGCCATAGGGGATGATGCAAAAGGTGCAGCGGTGGTCGCAGCCATTTTGGATTTCCACAAAGGCGCGCGCCTTGTCGGCAAAGCCGCTGATCAAATGGCCCGCCGTTTCTTCTAAGGCCATGATGTCGCTGGCGATGATTTTGGGCAGCGCCGTATCAAAGCGGAAAGCGCTTGGCTCTGCTTTATGGCTATTGCCGACAACGCGGTCGACTTCTGGCATGCCTGCAAAGCTGCCGGGGTCAATCTGGGCGGCGCAGCCAGTTACGACAATTTTTGCATTGGGCCGCTCGCGCCTGGTCCTGCGGATGGCTTGGCGCGCTTGGCGGACGGCTTCATTGGTGACAGCGCAGGTGTTGAAAATAGCGACATCATCGTCGCGTTCATCCAGCTGATGACGCAGCACTTCGCTCTCGTAAATATTGAGGCGGCAGCCAAAGGTGGTGATGTCCGGCGCGGTCATGGCGTTTACTGCTTATGTGGTCGCAGGGATTTCAACCATGCCCATGAAGGCAACGGCGATGGGGCCTGATTGCAGAACATGGCTGTCGCTTTCGCGCCAAGCGATTTTAAGGTCGCCGCCGGGCAAGGTCACGGTGGCTTGGCGATCCGTCATATTGCGCCGCACTGCGGCGACCAGCGCTGCGCACGCCGCGGTTCCGCAGGCGAGCGTTTGGCCTGCGCCGCGTTCCCAGACTTTTAGCTGTATGTGATCTTTCGCCGTGACTTGCGCGATGCTCACATTGGCTTTTTCGGGAAACAGCGGATTGACTTCTAGTCGCGGCCCGAGCTCTGCCAAATCATAAGCATCTATGTCTTCCACAAAGAACACCATGTGCGGATTGCCCATCGAAACGCCAACCGGATTGATGAGCCGGCCTTCTTTTATGGGCAAGGCAACGGTATCGTGCGGCTGGCTGATGGGAATCGCGTCCCATTCAAGGCCAGGTGCCCCCATATCCACAGTAATCGTGCCATCATCACCTGGGTTTACCAGGAGCGGACCTGCTGCCGTTTCAATGATCACATGCTCGCGCGGGCTTTCAGCAAACAAAAGGCCGCCGATGCAGCGCGTGCCATTGCCGCAGGCGCCAACTTCGTCGCCATTGGGATTGAAGTAGCGCAGATAGACGTCCCCGCCAAAGCGTGCAGGTTCAATGATCATGAGCTGATCGCAGCCAACGCCTACATGCCGATTGGCGATCACTTTGACCTGCGCTGGCGACAGATCAATCGGCTGCTGGCGCGCGTCGAAGACGACGAAATCGTTGCCCAGTCCATGCATCTTCACAAAGCTGGCCGATCGTGCGCCCACGGCGGCTTTCATATCTGCTGCGGTATCCATCTCGCCCATGTAGGGGCCTGGGACGCCCAAGTAAAGCGCCAGCGCGCCGCGCTTGGATGATGCGCAGACGAACCACACTATTTACGTCGCGCTCTTAAAAATCATTATCAATGCTATTGCCATTCATTCGCATTAGTGAGAGAAGCGTTTCTTACGAATGGTGACGATGCGCGCGATTGAAGCGCGGGATGGTTTGCCATTCAAAAGACAGAGAGGGACAGACATGCAGGTGACCGTGAAACCGAAATATAAAATGGGGCTCCATTGCTGCACCGTTGCTTTGATTGCAGCAGCGCCGCTGACAGTGCATGCGCAAGATAGTAGCCTAAATGCCGAAGACATGCTCGTCACAGCAACCCGAAGCAATCAGCCGGCTTCCTCCATACCTGCCATGGTCACGTTGATTGACCAGCAAAGTATCACCGACCAGCTGACGATCACGCAGGATGTTCAAGCACTGCTAGGGAATTTGGCACCTGGATTCGCGCCGAGCCGGCAAAAGCTCTCAGGGTTCGGGGAAAGCTTCCGCGGCCGCAGCCCGCTCTATTTGATTGATGGCGTGCCGCAATCAAACCCGCTGAGAGATGGATCGCGCGATGGCTACACCATTGATCTAGGCGCGATTGAACGCATTGAAGTTATCAACGGCGCCAACGCCATTCAAGGTCTTGGAGCGACGGGCGGTATCGTCAACTACGTGACCCGGCGTGCTGACCCAGATGGAGATTTAACGGCTGGGGTCGACGGTTCCGTAACGGCCTCAGATGGCTTTGATGGCGATGGCTTTGAATACCGCTTCGGCGGCTGTATTGGCCAAGATTTTGGCGCGCTTGATGTGTTGGTTTCCGCCAGCTATCAGCGCCGCAACCTGTTCTTTGATGGCGATGGCCGCTCGATCGGTGTCGACGGTGTGCAAGGCGACTTAGCCGATTCAGACCAGCGCAACCTTTTTGCAAAACTCGGCTTTGAGCCAAGCGAAAACCAGCGCTTTGAGCTCATGATCAACGATTTCAGGTTGGCCGGTGATGGCGATTTTTCGACAACGCCCGGCGACCGCGGCAACGATATCTCTGCTACAGCTTCTGATGATGATCTCATTGGCACACCGCCGGTCAACGACGTGACCACCATAACTGGGACCTACAGCCATGACGACGTGCTTGGCGGGCGTCTGGTCGCACAGATTTATTATCAGGATTTTGAATCTGTCTTTGGGGGCGGCACCTTTGGTGTGTTTCAAGACCTGGCCTTTGCGCCAAATGGTGAACTATTCGACCAATCGTCCAACCAATCGGAAAAAATCGGTTTTCGATTAGCGCATACGCTTGACGATATCTCAGGAACAGGCATCTCCTTGATTACGGGTGTGGATGGGCTGCGCGACCGGACGGCTCAAGAACTCATCCAAACAGGCCGCAATTGGGTGCCTGAAACCAGCTATCGCAACTTAGCGCCCTTTTTGCAGCTGACAGTGCCTTTACTTGATGGCCTTACCTTCGCTGGCGGCCTGCGCTGGGAGATTTCAGATCTGCAGGTGGATGATTATAACAGCATCGCTGGCAATCGCCGCAGTTCTGACTTTCTAGAAACGCCGGTCGCTGGCGGCAGCCCTAGCTTTGATGATCTGCTGCTCAATGCGTCGGCTATTTATGAGCCAGTTGATGGCCTTTCCCTCTATGTTAGCTATGCGGAAGGGTATACCGTTCCAGACGTAGGCCGGGTGCTGCGCGGTGTTTCCACGCCAGGGACAGATATTGATGGGCTGCTAGAGCTCAACCCCATCATCACCAACAATCTAGAATTCGGCGCTGGCTATGACACCGGCGCACTGTCTATCCAAATCGCCTACTATATTTCGCAATCTGATGAAGGCTCTCGGCTTATTGCCGATGCGGATGGGATTTTCACCTTGGCGCGGGAAGAAACGAGAATCTCGGGCTTTGAAGCCACGGCGGAAGTGGCTGTGGGGGACGGGTTTTCCCTTGGCGGCAATCTCTCTATCCCGCGCGGCCGGGTGGATACCGATGACGATGGTGACCTTGATGCTGACCTAGATGCCGTCAACATTGGCCCTACGCGCCTTAATCTGTATGCCGCCTACAACAAAGGCGATTGGTCTGGCCGGGTTCAATCGGCAACCTTTTTCGGCAAGGATTTTACCGATGCAGCAGATGCCTTAACCGATCAATTTGATGGCTACACGACGGTCGATGCCGTTGGCTCTTATAAGTTTGAATTTGGCCAAGTGTCTCTAGCAATCCAGAACTTGCTCGATAAGCGCTTCATCACCTATTTCAGTCAGGCGGGGACCACCCGTGATGATCGCTTCTTTGCCGGCCGCGGCCGTACAATCACGCTTCGCTATAGCGCTGACTTTTAAGTGCGCTGCCATTGATGCTTCGCAAAATACATAAAATACTGGGCTTGGCTCTGGGCGGCTACATGCTGCTCATGGCCGCCACCGGGACCATCCTTGCCTTTGAAAGCGCTGTCTTTCGTATTGCCTTTGATTTGCAGCAGCCCGCGCCGGTGATGTCTGCTAGCCAGGCAGCGGCCTTTGGTGGGTCGCTTGAGAATGTGCGTGCTGTCCTCACGCCCAGCGCAGAAGTGCCAGCGGTGAAAGTCTATTTCACCAACGCTGCGCCGCGTTTGTATAACGCTGAGACTTTGGCAGAGATCAGAGACCCACTGGGGCTGCAAACGCTCTTCCATACCGTGTTTGATCTTCACACTGAGCTCTTGCTGGGCGAGACCGGTGAGACGATCATCGGGTTTCTGGCGCTTGCTGCATTGGGGCTTGTTATCACCGCTCCTTTCCTTGGGTACCGCTGGCGTCGTTCAGTAGTTGCTCAAAGCGTGCCTGCTAGTGTTCAGCAGCGGCGCAAGCACCTGCGGATCGGCCTGGTGGTGCTTCCCGTGTTAGCGATATCCTTGGTGACGGGTCTAGGCATGACCTTTCATACCCAAGCAAAAAGCTGGCTGCCGGTCATCTTGCCACAACTGCCGGCGCGTGCCGCTGGCGCTGCAATAGTGACGGAGGCGCCATTACGGTTGGTTGTCTTTCGAGAGGGTAAGCCTGCCTATGTACGCTTTAAGCAGCCTGGCGAATGGCATCCCAATGGCCGAAGCAAGGCAGACTATGATGGGCGAGGCGGATTTGAGAATGTTGAAGATGCGCTGGCTGCGCCGCTTGGCATGCGTGTTTATAACAGTCTCTATCCGCTTCACAGTGGCCGCATGGATGGCCAGTTGATGCGGATTATGGTCGCTGTATCGGGCGCTGGCATTGTATCGCTTGCGTATCTAGGCCTTGCCTCCGCCGTTGGGCGCTGGACTGCCAAGGGCAAGGCGGTAGCCAGTCAACGCGCCCATCAGAACGGCTAGACTGCCCAGCGCTATCAACCATATGGGATGGGGTATCGCATAGGCGTTGCTGAATACACCCAGACCCATAAACGCGCCAACCAAGACTGCAGGCAGCGCGCTCTCTTTCACGATACGGCTGGCAACAAAGCAGCCCGACGTGGCGCCCATGGACCAGGATAAGACGAGCCAGAGCTTTGCTGGGAGCGGCTGCTTGCTCACATATGCCGCCATTGCTTGCGCATTCGGCAGGTCCAGCTCTTCACTGGGCGGGAACAGCATGTGGCCCAGACTCTCCATCACAAACACAACGCCTGCCGCTGCCAAAATGCCAACGATGGTTGCTAAAAAAGACCGCACGCTCAGCTCCTGCTAAAGGCCGGATCAGGCCTTGGTATAACATCAGCTAGATCGCGTGTGTGAGCTCGTCAATCCTCCCTTGGGTCGAGGTAATCAGATTGGCGATCTCCCCCGTTGATGCACCCGTTCGTCCCGCCAAAGCGCGCACTTCATCAGCGACAACGGCAAAACCCTTGCCCGCATTGCCAGCGCGGCTTGCCTCAATGGTCGCATTAAGCGACAGCAGATGCGTTTGCGCGGTGACAGAATTGATCTCGCTTGCAACGCCATCGATTTGTTGCAGCACATCGCGCATCAGGTTTGTCGTGCTTTGAATGGCAGTGCGGCGGCTAGTCGCATCAGTCGCATACATCACAAGACGTGTGACGTGCCCTGTATAATCTGTGATTGGCATAAATGTGGCTGAGAGCCAAATTTCGTTGCCGTCTTGGCCATTGATTTGCGCCTCTTGGGTCACACTGGCGCCTGCCAAAAGCTTTTGGCGATCTTCTTGACTGAGTACTTTATCAAGCGCGAGGACTTTACTGACCTCCTCGCGGCTCATATTGCCAGTCAGGTCTTGTAAATAGTCATTGAAGGAGACGACCTCGCCTTGCGCAGACCATTCCATCACAGCGTTGGCTTGTTCAACACACTGCATGCGCAGGCGCGTCTCAAGCGCGATCGTTTTGGTCTCCGTCACATTGGCTTGGATAGAAATAAAGCGCGAAATCTTTCCATCTTCGTCAAACACAGGATTGATCGACAGGGAAATCCAATAGGGCTCTCCCGCTTTGGTATAGTTCAGGATCTCGTCGTAAAACGGCTGCTGCGCGCTTAGTTTGGAGCGAATGGTGGCGACGGTTGCCGGGTCAGTATCTTTGCCTTGAAGAACATCCCCAGGTTTTTTGCCGTGGACTTCCTCAGCGGAAAAGCCGGTCATGCGTTCAAAGCCTGGGTTCACATATTCAATGCGGCCATGCTGATCGGTGATGACCACGGAGTTATCCGTCTCATTTGCCACCAGCGAGAGTGTTTTAACCTGTTCCCGCTGGGCCCGTGCGTCCGTCACATCCTTTACAAAAGCGGTATAGGTGATGCGATCATCGATTTGTACTTTAGACAAGGAAAGTTGGCCCCAAATTTGGCTGCCATCTTTGCGGAAGACCGGCACCTCGCGCGCGGTTCCTACAATTTTGTCTTCGCCGGTGTCGCGGTTTTTGTTCACAAACCCATCGTGGTGCGCTTGCATCTCTTCAGGCACCAGCATTTTCACATTCTGGCCGACCACTTCGTCGCGCGGATAGCCCCACAGCGTTTCGGCTGCTTTGTTAAAGAACGTCACGATGTTGTTTTCATCAATCTTCACAACCGCGTCGATGGCTTGTTCCAGCGTTTGCTGAATTTCTTCGCGCTGGTCTTTTTCTTTGGTCACGTCTTTGACGAAAGCCGTGTAGGTAATTTTGCCATCCATTTCGATTTTCGAAAGTGATAGCTGCCCCCAGACGCGGCTTCCATCTGGCCGATAGACGGGGACTTCACGGGCGGTCCCAACAATTTTGTCTTCACCCGTTATGCGGTTAGCGTTCACGAAGCCATCATGATGCACCTGCATCTCTGATGGTACGAGCATTTTCACATTTTGCCCAATGACGTCTTCGCGCTTTCGCTCCCATAAGCGTTCAGCAGCGGCATTGAAGAATGTGACGATGTTGTTTTCATCAATCTTAACAACGCCGTCTAATGCTTGTTCCAGCGTTTGCACTGCATCTTCGGATAAGGCTTTTGTTGGCGTGACATCTGTCGCCAATTTGACGATGCGAGCTGGTTTGCCGTCTTGGTCTAAGATCGGCTTATAAGTTGCGTTAATCCAAACCGATGAGCCGTCCTTGGCAAAGCGCTTGAATTCGCCTGCCTGGACTTCGCCTGAGCGCAGTCCGTCCCAGAATTCGGTATAGTCCTGTGTTGCAGCATAGCTCGGGTCGACAAAAATCTGATGATGCTGGCCGACAATGTCATCCAACGTATACCCCATAACCGACAGGAAGTTGGCATTGGCCGTTTGGATTACGCCATTAAGATCAAACTCAATAATGGCCATGCTTTCATCCACGGCGTCCAAGGTTCCGCGTTCCGCTGCGCGTGCGCCTGCTTGATGTGTCACATCTGTTGCCAGCTTGATGATCTTTTCCACCTTGCCGGACGTGTCTGTGATGGGCAGGAAGGTGGCCTGCAGCCAGATGGCCGCGCCGCTTTTCGTGATCCGCTGAAATGTGCCTGAATGCGGGGCGCCTGCAGTGATGCTGCGCCACATGTCTTGATATGCGTTAGAGGTCCGGTCCTCAGGGTGGACCAGCACTGTGTGATTTTGCCCGATCAGTTCTTTTCGTTGATACCCGGTGATATCAAGCATTTGATCATTCGCGCTTAAGACTGTCCCGCTGGGGTCGCAGGTCATCACGGCCATGGACTGGTGGACAGCGCCAAGCAGCGACTTCTCCTCCGCGCTGGCCGAAGATAGGAAAGGAAAAGACGTCATAGAGAGAGTGCCCGCATACTTGTGTTTTTCTTTTTTTCCCCAGAGCTGTTTCCACGCTCTGACTGCATACATGTTGTGGATCCTATCTTACTTTTCCCTTAAACCTATCTGTGGTTGTGCGTGGGCGCGGCTGGTGTCACATCGCTGACGATGCGTCCTAATTCAAACGGACTATGTCCTCTTGAGCCGATGTGAGCTTCTTTGAATGTTGCAGGTTCGTTAGACGCAAATCGGGAGCGAGGAGTAGGTGCATTAAAATGCCGAGCTTCATGTTTTTGAGGTTGGTAGCAGTGCTCTAAGCGACCAAGATTAATCCGCTGCCGACCCCTTTTACAGCGGCTGTTACGCGGTCATTGACGCCGAGCTTTGCATAAATGCGTCGCAGATAGGTATCGACCGTATTGCTTGAAACGCTCAAAATATCAGAGATATCGAGATTGCTTTTGCCTCGAGCTACCCATTGCAAGACACGCAGATATTCTTCGATATCACGCATGAGGGCATCAGCTTAATTGCGAGAGCAGTCTAACCCAGCTCTTGACAAATCCCAAGCGTTCCTGCATCTCCGGCGGCTCAGGCACAGTGTTTTGAGCAAAGCACGTCCAAGGATGTCCACCGGTCAGCGAGGTTTCGCCCACCGGTGTTTTTGACGTTGTGTCGCTGGTAGGCTGATTAAGAGCCGCAAAAAGGCATAGGCATGTTTGAATCCTTACAGGATCGCTTAAGCAGTGTTTTCGACGGGCTGAAGAAGCGCGGCGCGCTGAGTGAAAGTGACGTTACGGCGGCTTTGCGAGAAGTGCGTGTGGCGCTGCTGGAAGCAGATGTCGCTTTGCCGGTGGTCAAGGATTTCATCGGCAAGGTGAAAACACGCGCCGTTGGCGCTGAGGTGATTAAATCCGTCACGCCTGGCCAGCAGGTTGTCAAAATCGTCAATGACGAACTGGTGGAAATGCTCGGCGGGGAAGGGGAAGGCCTCAGCTTTGCGGCCAATCCGCCTGTCGTCTTCATGATGGTTGGCCTTCAAGGGTCTGGTAAAACCACTTCGACGGCGAAAATCGCCAAGCGATTGCAGGACAAAGACAAGAAAAAGGTCTTGATGGCCTCGCTCGATGTGCAGCGCCCTGCGGCGCAAGAGCAGTTGCGCGTTTTGGGCGAGCAAGCCAGCGTGAAGACCTTGCCCATCGTCGAAGGCCAGCAGCCGGTTGATATCGCATCGCGCGCGCTCAACGCGGCCAAGCTACAGGGTTTTGATGTCATCATGCTCGACACGGCTGGGCGCTTGCATGTGGACGCCTCGCTCATGGCAGAGCTGGCAGCGGTCAAACAAGTCTCGCAGCCGACGGAGATTTTGCTCGTTGCCGATGCACTTACCGGCCAAGACGCGGTCACGGTGGCAGAGAGCTTTGATAAACAGATGTCTATCACCGGCGCTGTTTTGACTCGGATGGACGGCGATGGCCGCGGCGGTGCCGCCCTGTCATTGCGCGCTGTGACGGGTAAGCCCATCAAGCTCATCGGCACCGGTGAGAAGCTGGATGCGCTTGAAGAGTTCCATCCCAAGCGTGTCGCTGGCCGCATTCTTGGCATGGGCGATGTGGTGTCGCTAGTCGAAAAAGCGGCCGAAACACTGGAAGTTGAAGAAGCTGAAAAGCTGGCGGAACGCCTGAAGAAAGGCAATTTTGATTTCAACGATATGCTGACACAGTTTCAGCAAATGAAGAAAATGGGCGGCATGAAGGGCGTGATGGGCATGTTGCCTGGCATCGGCAAATTGCAAAAGCAGATGGCCAGCGCGAAAATGGATGACGGCATCATTAAGCGGCAAGAAGCGATTATCTTGTCGATGACGCCCAAGGAACGCGAGAATCCAAAAATGATCGCCGCCAGCCGCAAAAAGCGCATTGCCGCTGGCGCAGGGGTTCACGTCTCGGACGTGAATAAGCTCATGAAGGCCTATCAGCAGATGGGCACCATGATGAAGCGTATGAAGAAGATGGGCAAGAAAGGCATGATGCCTCCTGGCCTAGGCGGCGGCCTTGGTGGCCCACTGGGGGATTTGCCCCCCGGTATGGAAGACCTGCTGCCCCGCAAATAAACCTAACCTAAAAAGTATAAGCATAACAGAAGGATAGAAGAAGAATGGCAATTACAATTCGTTTGGCCCGTGGTGGCGCCAAGAAACGCCCCATCTACCGTATCGTGGTCGCGGACAGCCGCTTTAAGCGCGACGGCCGCTTTATTGAGCGCATTGGCCAGTACAACCCGCTGCTGCCCAAAGATCATGAAAACCGTGTGATCTTGGACACCGAGCGCGCCGCGCATTGGCTGGGCGAAGGCGCGCAGCCATCTGACCGGGTCGCGCGTTTCTTAGATGCCGCTGGTTTGATGAAGCGCGTGCCAAGCACCAACCCCAATAAAGCCAAGCCTGGCAAAAAAGCCCAAGAGCGCCTAGACGCGCTTGCAGAAAAAGAAGCAGAAGCCAAAGCCGCCGCTGAAGAAGCCGCAGCAGCCCCTGCCGAAGAGGCACCAGCAGAAGAAGCGCCGGCGGAAGAAGCCCCTGCGGAAGAAGCCGCAGCAGAAGAGGAAAAGGCAGCGGAGGAATAGTCCTTCGCTTGCCCTCCCAGCTGAGAGATGGCTTCCTCGCCTGATAAAATGACTTGTGTTGGCGCCATTATGGGCGCCCACGGGGTGCGTGGTTTGGTCAAGGTGAAGGCCTTTTTAGAAGACCCAGCTCGCTTTACGGCATTGGACCACATTCATTTTGGCGCCCAGGGCGAAGCTGTCCCCATTGTCTCTGCCAGCCGGCATAAAGATAATGTGCTCATCGTCCAATTAGACGGCGTTGATAGCCGCGAGACGGCACAGGCGCTAAAAAGCACCCAGCTGTTTGTGCCGCGTGATTGGTTGGTGGATGATGAGGAAGAGGATATTCTCCTCAGCGATCTGGAAGGCCTACGTGTGCTCGATGAAGCGCACGGCGTGATCGGAACGGTGAGCCAGGTGAGCAATTTTGGCGCTTCGGACGTGCTGGAAATTGCTTTGGAGGAAAGCGGAAAAACCGTGATGGTGCCGTTCATTGAAGCGGCGGTGCCTGAAGTGGATTTGGCAGCAGGCCATATCATCATCGATCCCGTGTATATAGCCTAGCGGAGGCCTGGTATGTGGCGCGCGCAGGTCTTAACCCTCATCGAAGAGATGTATCCAGGCCCGCTTGGACAGTCTTTGGCCGGAAAAGCGCTTAAAAATGGCCTTTGGACGCTGGAAACGCTGGACATTCGCCATTTTGCGAGAGATAAGCACCGGTCCGTTGACGACACCCCATCCGGGGGTGGTCCGGGCATGGTCATGCGAGCCGATATTCTCGGGGCAGCGGTCGATGAGGCCAAAGCCCGATTTGAGGCTGCGCCCCTGATCTACCTCTCCCCGCGGGGCGATGTGTTTGATCAGGCTATGGCTGGAGAGCTGGCAGCAGGGCCAGGGGCGACCCTAATCTGCGGCCGCTTTGAAGGGGTGGATGAGCGTGTGCTAGAAGCGCGGCCCATTCGCCAGGTCAGTTTGGGTGATTTCGTCCTGTCGGGCGGAGACGTCGCCGCGCTGGCCATATTGGATGCGTGCGTGAGGCTGCTACCCGGCGTTGTCGGAGCGGCTGAAACGCTCGCAGAAGAGAGCTTTACCAGCGGGCTCCTGGAGTATCCGCACTATACGCGGCCTTCCATTTGGGAGGGGCGCACGATCCCGGAAGTCTTAACCTCCGGCGATCATAAGAAGATCAAGGCCTGGCGACAGGCTGAGGCAGAACGCGAAACGCGGCTACGGCGGCCGGACCTATGGGAACGCTATCAAGCGTCCAAATAAGGCCCAGTCACCCTCTGGCATGGTGAAAAAGACGAGACTTTAAGGAAAACCCCATGAATATTCTGCAGCAGATTGAACAAGAGAACATTGCCAAGCTAACGGATGGCAAAGAGATCCCTGCCTTTGGCCCTGGCGACACGGTCCGTGTTGGCGTGAAGGTCATTGAAGGTACCCGCGAGCGGGTTCAGAATTTTGAAGGTGTCTGCATCGCGCGGGCAAACAAAGGCGTCAATTCTGCCTTTACAGTGCGCAAGATGTCGTTTGGTGAAGGCGTTGAGCGGGTCTTCCCGCTGTATAGTCCAAACCTCGACAGCATCACCGTCGTGCGCCGCGGTAAAGTCCGCCGCGCTAAGCTCTACTATCTGCGCGGCCGCACCGGTAAGGCCGCTCGGATCGCTGAGAAGCGCGACTTTTAAGAGCGTAAGTGAGTTTTGGGACATGGGCGCCGCGGCTGGAATAAAACAATTGTTCCTCCGCGCAGCGTTCCTCGCGGGACTTGCTCTCTTCATGGCCCCCGGCGCAAAAGCAGCGTCTTGCCAAGCGACAGTCCAGCGCATCACCAATCTCAGCACGAAAGCGCAATGGGAGGTGTCGGACTTCAGTGGATTGTTGCAAGACATGCAGCAAAGAGGCGCTGAGCGCACTTTTTGCCGAGACGCGGAGCGCGCGGAGGCGAAGTATTATAAGCTATTGCGCTTGACCAACGAGTTTATTGGGACCTGTGATCGCCTGGCATTTGACTGCCGCAACGAAAATGTTCCAACGAGCTTTATCCAGGCTTGCAAGGCTGTGCCGGGCCAACGCGATACGCTGACATCGGCCTTTAAAAGCGTCTCGCGGGATAAACAACGCCTTTGCCGCTGAGCGTGGCGAGCGGGTGAAGACCAAAGAGTAAAGACGGATGCAGACAAAAACACTGTATGAAAAAATCTGGGATGCGCATGTTGTTGATGCGGGGGATGGCGACACGTCGCTGATTTACATCGACCGGCACATCATTCACGAAGTGACCACGCCGCAGGCCTTTGAAGGGCTCAAGCTGGCTGGTCGCTCAGTGCGGCGCCCTGAAGCGATCATCGCTGTGCCAGACCATAATGTGCCCACAACGGACCGCGATAAGCCGATTGAGGACCCGCAGTCTGCCGCTCAGGTCGCTCTGCTCAAAGAGAACTGCCTGGAATACGGCATCGAACATATCGAGATGAACGATATCCGCCAGGGCATCGTGCATGTGATCGGGCCCGAGCAAGGCATTACCCAGCCCGGCATGACCATTGTCTGCGGGGATAGCCATACGGCGACGCATGGGGCCTTTGGCGCGCTGGCGTTTGGGATTGGTACATCTGAAGTCGAGCACTGTCTGGCCACCCAGACACTGCAGCTGAAGAAATCCAAAACCATGAAGGTTGAGGTGACCGGCGAGCCAGGCGAGTGGCTCACGGCGAAAGACATCATCCTCGCCATCATTGGCCAGATTGGCACGAATGGCGGCACGGGCCATGTCATTGAGTTTTCAGGCCCGGCGATCACGGCGCTAACCATGGAAGGGCGCATGACGCTCTGCAATATGGCGATTGAGGCAGGCGCCCGGGCGGGTCTGATCGCGCCGGATGAAAAGACCTTTGCCTATTTAAAAGATAAGCCGCGCGCGCCCCAGGGCACGCATTGGAACCAGGCGGTGGCGTATTGGTCTACGCTCAAATCCGACCCCGGCGCTGTCTTCGATAAAACCGCCACGGTTGACGTCTCCGACATTCCGCCGCTCGTAACTTGGGGTACGTCTCCGGAAGATGTCGTGCCCATCAATGGCACGGTGCCAATGCCGGAAGACTTTGACAGTCCAGCCAAACAAGAGGGCGTACGCAAGTCGCTTGACTATATGGGCATTGAGGCGGGCATGAAAGTGACCGACATCAAGATTGACCGCGCCTTTATCGGCTCATGCACCAACTCGCGCATTGAAGATATGCGTGCGGCTGCAGCGGTTATTGGCGGCCGTAAGGTCGCGGCGCATGTCACGGCCATCGTTGTGCCAGGCTCGGGCCTTGTCAAAGCGCAGGCCGAGCGTGAAGGCCTGGACAAAGTGTTTCTTGAGGCTGGTTTTGAATGGCGCGAGCCGGGCTGTTCTATGTGCCTCGCCATGAATGCCGATAAAGTTGGCCCTAAAGAGCGCTGCGCCTCCACCTCCAACCGCAATTTCGTTGGCCGCCAGGGCCCAGAAGCGCGAACCCACTTGATGAGCCCAGCCATGGCGGCAGCCGCTGCTATTTCCGGCTATTTGGCCGATGTACGCGATTTTACGCCGGCCCCGCAGCAAAAGGCAGCCTAACGCATGGACCCGTTTAAAACTCTTACCTCTAAAGCTGTCCCGTTCAACCGCGCGAATGTGGATACGGACATCATTATCCCCGCAGAATTCCTGAAAACGTTGACCCGTACGGGTCTCGGCAAAGGGGCCTTTAAAGCGCTGCGGTTTTTGGAAGATGGCAGCCCTAATCCGGACAGCGTGTTTAACGACCCGCGCTACACCGGCGCGCAGATTTTGCTGGCAGGGGATAATTTTGGCTGTGGCTCTAGCCGTGAGCATGCCGCTTGGGGCCTGAAAGACATGGGCTTCTGCGTGGTGATCGCGCCGAGCTTTGCTGACATTTTCTATTCCAACTGCTTTAAAAACGGTCTGGTCACCATCGCCCTACCGCAAGAACAGGTCGATACTTTGATGGCGGATGTGGCCGATGGCGCCGAGATCAGCGTGGATTTAGACGCGCAAACCGTTCAGCGGCCAAACCAGGACGTGTTCACTTTTGAATACGAGCCCTTTAAGCGCCATGCCTTGCTCAACGGTCTTGATGAAATTGGTCTCACGCTCAATAAGGCGCAGGAACTGGATACGTTCGAAGCAAGCCAAGCCAAGAAGCTGCCTTGGCTCTATGGAGCAGCTTAGCCCGTGACCTATTCTTTGCTGCTACTCGCCGGTGATGGCATCGGCCCAGAGGTCATGGAGGCCACGCAAGACGTCGTCAAAGCTGTTGCTGACGCGTTTGATCTCAGCTTTGACATCGACAAGGACTTAGTCGGCGGCGCGAGCTTTGATGTTCACGGAGTGCCTGTTACGGATGCTGTGATAGAAAAAGCGCGCTGCGCGTCGGCTGTTTTGTTTGGCGCCGTTGGCAGCCCGAAATACGATAACGTGGCCTATGATAAGCGCCCTGAGCAGGGCCTGCTCGATCTGCGCAAGTCTCTCGATCTCTTTGCGAACCTGCGCCCTGCCATCTGTTTTGGCCCGCTTGCCTCCGCCTCCAGCTTAAAAACAGAGTTGGTTGAGGGTCTGGATATCCTGATCGTTCGCGAACTGACCAGCGGCGTATACTTCGGCCAGCCACGCGGTATCTCACGCGATGCAGATGGCAAGCGCGTCGGTGTAAATACGCAGCGTTATACCGAAGATGAAATCGCCCGCGTGGCCCGCGTCGCTTTTGAGCTGGCGCGCACCAGAGGCGGACGTGTGACGTCAACCGAAAAAGCCAATGTGATGGAATCGGGCAAGCTCTGGCGCCAGGTCGTGACGGAGGTTCACTCCCAGGAAAACTACGCTGATGTGGATTTGCAGCATATGTATGCTGACAACTGCTCCATGCAGCTGGTGCGCGCACCTAAGCAGTTTGATGTGATTGTCACCGATAATCTCTTTGGCGATATGCTGTCGGATCAAGCGGCAATGTTAACCGGGTCCATCGGCATGTTGCCATCCGCCTCGCTTGGCCAGCCCGATGCCAATGGCCTCAACCCCGCGCTGTATGAGCCAGTGCATGGCTCAGCGCCGGATATTGCTGGCAAGGGTATTGCCAACCCATGTGCCTCCATCTTGTCGTTTGCCATGGCGCTACAATACTCGATGAATGAGAAGGCTGCTGCGCGCGCGGTGTTCTCTGCAGTCAATAAAGTGCTTGCAGATGGCGTGAGAACAGCCGATATCGCTGGGCCAAAGGACACATCTGTGAGCACGGGCGATATGGCCAACGCCATCATAACGAAGATTACGACTTAACGACCGCTCCGCTCCGGCGCGCCTTTCTTTGGTGTCCGGTGTGGGCACAAAGAAAAGGACATCATCCATGGGTTACAAAATCGCCGTCGTAGGGGCCACCGGCCAGGTGGGCCGCGAGATGCTGAACATTCTTGAGGAGCGTGAATTCCCCGCTGATGAAGTGGCCGCTGTTGCATCCAGCCGCAGCCAGGGCACAGAGGTGCATTTTGGCGATGAAAAAACCTTAAAAGTCAGAGCAATCGATCATTTTGATTTCTCAAGCTACGACATGGCTCTATTTGCCGCGGGCTCGTCGGTGGCGAAGCAATATGCGCCGATTGCTGCCAAAGCAGGATGCACTGTCATTGACAATTCATCGCTCTACCGCATGGACCCGGATGTGCCGCTGATCGTGCCTGAGGTCAATCCGGATGCGATTGATGGCTATAACAAGCGCAATATCATCGCCAATCCCAATTGCTCGACCGCGCAAATGGTCGTCGCGCTTAAGCCGCTGCATGATCTGGCCACAATCAAGCGCGTTGTTGTGTCCACCTATCAGTCTGTCTCTGGCGCAGGCACTGCAGGCATGGATGAACTGTTTACCCAGACCAGGGCTGTATTTGTGAACGACCCAATCGAAAAAGAGAAATTCACCAAGCAGATCGCTTTCAATGTGATCCCGCACATCGATGTCTTTATGGATGACGGCGCCACGAAGGAAGAATGGAAGATGGTGGTCGAGACCAATAAAATACTCGATAAAGACATCGAACTCACTGCCACATGCGTGCGTGTGCCAGTCTTTGTTGGCCATTCGGAAGCCATCAATATTGAGTTTAAGAAGCCGATTGACGAGAAAGAAGCGCGCGACGCACTGCGCGAGGCACCTGGCATCATGGTGATCGATAAGCGCGAAGACGAAGGCTATGTCACGCCGGTTGAATGTGCTGGCGATTTTGCCACGTTCATCAGCCGTATCCGCAAGGACCCAACGATTAAGAATGGGCTGAACCTGTGGTGCGTCTCAGACAACCTGCGCAAAGGCGCCGCGCTCAATGCTGTCCAAATCGCAGAGCTGCTTGGCCGGCGGCATTTAAAGAAGGGTTAGTGGCAGCTTTCGAGCCCTTCGCTAGCAGTCATAGCCGCCAATGTGTCCCGGTAAGTCTCGTGCACGCAGAACAGCTTTGTGGGTAAAATCTGGACGAAACAGCCCGAAAAGGCTCAGCCTAAATCCAACTCATGACATGCTGAGGCTAAACCGCTAATCAACAAAAAATCCAACATCTTGCAAAAACGCCATCGCTTTGCCTCGGTCGACCGCTTCGTTTCTGAAAGCCTTCTTCATTTCAGCAACAAAGACTTTGTCTTTGCGCAAACTGTTGGGTGACAAACCGAAAGAGAACTGCCGATTGACAGTGCTGGAGCGCCAGCCGCTACGTGTCAATTCAAACCGGTCGAATGTGTAGACAGTATCATATTCCGCCATTTTGAAGGCCGCGCCGAAAATGTCATAGGGGCTTTTTTCAAACTCTTCATAGGCCCAGCCTTGCGGGGTCAATCGCTGATTGTAGCTATAGAGCACCCAGTAAGTGTCAGCCATTTTCAAAGTGTGCAAAACTTCGACATCCGTCATTTCAAATTCAACATACAAGTTTAGCAGTTCGCCCATGGGGTTGGACATCAAGACACTGTCTGGGTCATCCTCATTATTCTGGCCAGCGTCTCTGTAAAACGCTAAGCGCACTTCTTCGGCGTCGGGCGCACTAAAGCTGCTCGGGACGCGCAAAATGCCGGGCGTTTCCATGAGGGATTGCTCACGTTCAGAAAAGCGCGCGAGCAGGAGTTCCTCGTCAATTTGCGCCCGCCGGGCGTCCGCAAGCTCGTACACCTGCCGGCCCGCCTTTGAGCGGCGATCTTCCGGCATGGAGAGTAAGCGCGTCACAAATTGATCCACGGCTGCTATTGTTTCCATTTCCCCGAGTCGCGCTTCAATTTCACCTTGCGCGCGGTCGAAAGCCCGTTCGCGCTTTGCCACCAGCTCCGCCCGAAAGGCGGTATAGGCTGGTCGATTGGCCGCGCGTCCGGCAATGGCATTTGCCTGTCGATAGAGTGCGCCGCCTTCCATGATAGCGGCAACATCTTGGCCCAATGCGCTCACCTGCGCCGTGAGAGGGGATAGCTGTTTGGACAGGGCGTCATCGACCGCGCGGTTTAAACGCGCCAAGGCCTGGTCTTTACCCGCTTGGCTCGCATAAGACTGAAAATCGCCTTGGCCCACCCACCAGTCGGTTAGGAAGTAGGCGGGATATTGTACAGTAGCACTGGTTGCGATGGCCGCATCCACCCGCGCCATCAAAACGGGATCGGCATGTTTACGCCGTGTTGCTTTCAGTCCATCGAGCACAGCTTGCGTCTCGCGAGGCCATAATTGGGCAACAAATTCATCCGCAATGCCCTCCCAACTCTCAAGCCTTAAAAATGACAGCTGATCTACCGGCTGCGCATTCACGCGCTTGTTCATGGAGGCGGCGTAGGTCCGTAGCGATTTATGCAGGTAATATCTGGCCAAGGCCTTGGGGAAATTGCGAAACAACTCCTTCTCTACGAGCATTTTATAGCCGAGATCAAAGTCATCGGGTAGCTGAGGTATGTCATCATCGCGCCGTCCAGTTTGGTTTGACCGCCGCACGGCTTCATAGATAAACCAGCGGTCACCGGCAGACCATTCGGGCAGAGTTTGGCCGAAGGCTTTCTGGGTTGCTTCGTCGCTGAATAGGTTCTGGCCGGCATTTGGCCAATAGTTTTTGGTGACGGTGCGGCCGTTTTCTAACAGGGCGGGAAAGGCCTCTCCTAAGCTCTCCATCCATGCGATTATCTGGGCTGGGGTGGTTGAAATATCCGCTGCGGGCCGGGTGCGGATAGCCTTGAGTTTTTCCTTGCGCTTCCGGTCTTTGTCACGGTCTATGTCACGCGCATTGTCTTTCTCCGCACGTCTGATCTCATTATATCTTTTACTGACTGTGATTTCCGCTTTTGATGCTGCGGTATAGGCCGCTTGTAACTCGCGTACGCGCGCATTTGCATCTTTATAGGCTTGGTTTGCAGTCTCTCG
>JBCCAR010000067.1:0-4191 GCA_039814715.1 Pseudomonadota bacterium | reverse complement strand
TTCTTCCATGTTGAGCATGCAAAGATAATTCTCCCGCCCTTTGCGGACCACCAGCTTGCGGCGGCGATCTAAATAGAAGGGCGTCAGCTCTTGGTCGATCTGGCGCTGCAGGGCGCGGGTGTAGGTGGCAATCCAGACAGGGCCTTCGGCCTCGCGCGACCAGCGCGCAGCAGCAGCGGCGTAGCCTAGTGTTTTGCCAATCCCCGTCCCAGCTTCGCTGAGCAACACATTGGGCGCAGCTTCCTGAGGGCGCGGCGCAAAGGCGTGTACACTGGCCTTAGCATAGGCCCGCTGGCCTTCCCGGTCTTCTGCGCCCCTTGGCAAAAAAGCAGACAGCTGGGCAAGGACATCCTCTTCATGCAGCACAACGTCGCGCGCGGGCGGTGGTGGGGGCTCACTTTCCCATTGGGGCAGCACATCAAAAATTGGGCGGCGATCTTCCTTCATAGCGCTGGCCGAGCCCATGAGCCAGGTGCCCCAAGGCCAGCTGGCCTGCGCCATCACCATCGCCAGGGATGAGAACCCCGCGCGGTGGCGATAGGTGGGCATGAGCGGTATGTGCAGCAGCTGGCGCGCCGCCTCGCGCAGAAAGAGCAGTGCATCATCCCCCACCTGCGGCACTGGCAGCTCCAAGAGCTGCGCCAGGCCGCGCGTTGTCGGGGTAAACAGCCGCGCGGGCAGAACATAGGCAGCGAGCTCTAAGACATCAAAGCAATGCTCGGTTTGAATGTTTAACAGCCGGCCCGCCCAGCTGCGCGCGCAGATGAGATGCGGCGCGGTTGACAAACGGCGCGCCGTCTCGTCCAAGCTCTCATGCGTAAATTCGCCATGCTGATCCAAAAAGCGTCCGCCGCTGCGCGTGACTTCCACAACAGGCAAAGTCTTGAGCCGCTCAAGCGGATCAGAAAAGGCTGCAACGTCGCTCATACACCGCCGCCTAACGCGATCGTGACATCGCAGTGATTGCAAGGCGCGCCGCGCTTCGCTAGAGGGAAAGCGATACTGACGACCGGGGTGTTTGAAAAAGACATATGCACCCTCTTTTTGTGATGGATGGAGAGCCACTTGGCAACCGCGCCTGCAATCGACCGTGATATTGCTTTAACCTCAAACGCTTGGCCGTTTCAGGAAGCAGCGAAACTGGTCAAACGTTTTGCCAAGACGCCGCCGCGGGATGGGGTCGTGCTGTTTGAAACCGGCTATGGCCCTTCCGGCCTGCCGCATATTGGCACCTTTGGAGAGGTGGCGCGCACATCGATGGTGCGCCATGCCTTTACTGTGCTGTCTGATTTGCCGACCAAGCTGGTGTGTTTTTCCGATGATATGGACGGCCTGCGCAAAGTACCGACCAATGTGCCAGGCCAAGAAGAAATGGCTGAGCACATAGGCAAACCGCTGACGCAAGTGCCGGACCCCTTTGGCACCCACCCCAGTTTTGGCGAGCATAACAATGCCCGGCTGATGGCGTTTTTAGACCAGTTTGGCTTTGAGTATGAATTCAAGTCGGCCACCGCCTGCTATAAGGCAGGAGACTTTGACGAGACGTTGCTGGCCATGCTTGGGGCCTATGACAAGGTCATGAATGTCATCTTGCCAACGCTGGGTGAAGAACGGCGTAAGACCTATTCGCCCTTCCTGCCGGTATGCCCAAAATCCGGTCATGTGCTGCAAGTTCCAATGACGAGAACAGACCCCGCCGCTGGCACTGTGACCTATCTTGACCCTAATGATGGGGAAGAAATGACCACAGCCGTGACCGGCGGGGCGTGCAAATTGCAATGGAAAGCCGACTGGGCCATGCGCTGGGTCGCGCTGGGCGTTGATTATGAGATGGCGGGCAAGGACCTCATCGATTCCGTCAATCTGTCCTCCAAAATCGTGCGCGCACTTGGCGCTCAGCCGCCAGAAGGCTTTAATTATGAGCTGTTCTTGGATGACAAAGGCGAAAAAATTTCAAAATCCAAAGGCAATGGCCTGACGATTGAGGAATGGCTGCGCTATGCAACGCAGGAAAGCCTATCGCTTTATATGTATACCTCCCCGCGCAAGGCCAAGCGGCTCTATTTTGATGTTATTCCCAAGGCGGTGGATGAATATTACAGTCATATCAATGGCTTTTGGAAACTGGCCGAGGCAGGCGACCAAACCAAACTTGCGTCCAACCCCGCCTATCACATTCATAGCGGCCAGCCGCCCAAGGACACACCAGCCATTAGCTTTGCGCTGCTGCTCAACCTGGTAAGTGCAGCCAATGCAGAAAACGCAGAAACGTTGTGGGGCTTTATTGCCCGCTATGCGCCCGGCGCAAGCGCGCAAAGCGAGCCAGAGCTGAACAATCTCGTGGTTCGCGCCCTCGCCTACTATGAAGATTTCGTCAAACCCACCAAAGCGTTCCGACAGCCAACGCCAGAGGAGCGCGTAGCGATGGAGGATTTGATTGGCCAGCTAGAAGCTTTGCCTGAGGAGGCGGACGCAGAAACATTGCAAAGCGCGGTGTTTGCTGCAGGCCGGGAGAATGGGTTCGAGAATTTGCGGGACTGGTTTAAGGCCCTGTACGAGTGTTTGCTCGGCCAAAGTCAAGGACCGCGTATGGGGGGCTTTATCAAACTCTATGGAAAGGCCGAGACCCTTGCACTTATCAAAGACAGTCTGGACGGCAAGCTGGCGGCTGCTTAGCGCGCTATTACTCACTGCAGCGCTCAGCGTTAGCGCCCAGGCCAAAACAGCGACGCAGCTCCAAGCCGAAGGCGCCTGGCAGGAGGCGATTGTACAAGGCCGCTTGGAAGGCGACCGCGACGGCCTCATTGCGGCCGCCAAAGCCGGACTATTCCTGGCGGCCTATCAGCTGACCGATAAAGACAAAGCGCTAACCTTGCTGGAAGAAGCCATCAGCGATGCGGAAACTGCCGTCTCCTTTGATGAGACGCACATTGACGCGAACCTGCAGCTGGCCATTGGAGAGGGCTACCTTGCGCGCATCAAGACATCGCCCAAACGGGCCAAAGTCTCGCGCAAACGCGGCGAAGCCATCTTAGAGCGCGCACCCAATCACCCTTACGGCCTGGGTTTTGTCGGCGGTTGGCATGGCGAAGCGATTGGCGCTTATGGCGTGGTCATCGCTAGAGTCGGTATTGGCGCGGAGAAGAAAGAGTTCATCAAATATTTCGATGCCGCCTTAGACGCTGCACCAAATAATGCTTTGATTACTGCCTATTACGCTCGCTTGTTGCTGGATATCAATGACAAGGGAATGCGCGAGCGCGCGGGCGAGATACTGAGCAATATCGAAGAGGCTGAGCCGGCGGATGCGTTTGAGAGCTTTATGAAAGCGCGCGCGATAGAGCTAAAAATAGCCATGCAGGCCGGCGACAAGAAGCAGCTCAAACGCTTAGTGAAAGCCCAGAGAGCTTTGCGCAATCTAAAATAATGCATTGTTTTATAAATAGAAATAGACACAAGGCGTCTTAGACGACTTCTTCATCCTCAAACACTTCTGTGTCAATCATCGCCTGAAACGGGCCGCTATAGCGCGCGCCCTTGATAGCGCCCCCGTCAAAAACGGCGGAAATCTCTGCGCGAAGTTCTGGCTCTAAAACAACATCTAAAGCGTCCATATTGTCTCTCAGATGAGCGCTATTGCGCGTGCCGGGAATGGGCACAACCCAATCGGCATAGGTCATGGTCCAGGCAATGGCGAGCTGCGCGGGGCTGCAGCCATGATCGCGGGCTAGGGCGTTGAACTGGCCAACAGCCTTCATATTATGCGTCAGATTTGGCTCGCGAAAACGCGGCAGGCGGTAGCGAATGTCGGCCGCACTAAAATCATCTCTATGAACACCGTCTGCTAGAAGCCCGCGGCCAACGGGCGAGAAAGCAACAAATCCAATGCCCAGCTCTTCACACGCATCCATGACTGCAATTTCAGGGTTGCGGACCATGGGGCTATATTCACTTTGAACTGCGGCGATGGGATGCTCGCCATGGCCGCGGCGAATGGTTTGGGCCGACATTTCGCTCACCCCAATGGCGCGAATTTTTCCAGCCTTGACTGCTTCGCCGAGCGCGCCAATGGAATCTTCAATCGGCACAGCTTTGTCCAAACGGTGCAGATAATACAAATCAATATGGTCCGTCTGCAGCTGCTTGAGCGACAAATCCAGCGTGGCCCGAATGGCATCGGGTCGCCCGTTC
>JBCCAR010000012.1:0-89864 GCA_039814715.1 Pseudomonadota bacterium | reverse complement strand
GCGTCGGCGCGTCGCGCGCGGCCGTCGACGCGGGCTTTGTGCCCAACGACATGCAGGTCGGACAGACCGGCAAGATCATCGCGCCCGACGTCTACTTCGCGTTTGGCATCTCTGGCGCCATTCAGCACATCACCGGCATCAAGGACGCCGGCACCATCGTGGCCATCAACAAGGACGCTGAAGCGCCCATCTTCGAGATTGCAGACATCGGTCTGGTAGGCGACCTGTTTGAGGTGGCGCCACAGATCGGCGAGGCACTCGGCAAATAAGACTGACACGCGCCCGGTTCTGATCCCATGCCACTTTCAGGACCGGGCGTTCTCGCAGGCTACCTCGACGACATTCGCGACCGCGGTTTCGACGACGACCCGGATCAACGTCGCATCGCCAGCGCCCTCGACGCGCTGCGTGTCGCGCTGGCCAAAACGCAGAGCACCTCCGGCCACTGGCCATTTTCCAGACGCCGCCAAACCGCACACGTGCGCGGGCTCTATATTTACGGCGACGTCGGCCGCGGCAAAACCTACCTCATGGATATGTTCTACGAACGGCTCGTGGAGCGCCGCAAGCTGCGCCAGCATTTCCATCGCTTCATGCAGGACATCCATCATCGTCTGGGCGAGCTGCGCGATCGCGCCGATCCGCTAAAATACGTGGCGCGAGACATCGCCAAGCGTTACCGCCTAATCTGTTTTGACGAATTCTTTGTCTCCAACATTGCGGACGCCATGTTGCTCGGCACGCTGTTTCAAGAGTTGTTTGCGCGTGGCGTTACGCTGGTGGCCACGTCCAACGTTGCGCCGGACGATCTGTACGCGGATGGGCTGCAGCGCGCGCGTTTTCTGCCCGCGATCGATCAGATCAAGTCGCACTGCGAGATCATCGCGGCCAACGGCGACTCGGACTACCGCCTGCGCCTGTTGACCACCACCGATGCCTACCGCCATCCGCTTGACGCGCAGACCCGTGAAGCGATGCACGCCGACTTTGCGCGCCTGGCACCGGCCGGGGTCACCGGCCCCGGGCACATGAGCATCAATTTTCGTTCCATCGCCTTTGTTCGCCGCGCGGTTGGTATTGCCTGGTTTTCATTCGACGCGCTGTGCCGTGGCCCGCGCGGCACGGCGGACTACATTGATCTGGCGAGTTGCTTCGGCACGGTAATGGTGTCGGACGTACCGCAACTGGACGCGACACTCGAAAACGAGGCGCGTCGCTTCATTGCGTTGATCGACGAATTTTACGACTCGCGCGTGAAAGTCATGCTGTCGGCCGCCGTTGCGCTCGACGAGCTGTATCAGGGCAGCAAGCTGACCTTCGAGTTTCGCCGCACCGTCAGCCGACTACAGGAAATGCAGAGCGCTGAATATCTGGGCCAGCCTCATCGGCAGTAAACCTGCTCAGTTCTCAACCACCTTGATCTGAATCTGCTTCGACATGACCGGCGGGTCGTGCGGAATGTGCAGGAAGTTGCCCAAGACGAGCTGCAGTGAATGGATGCCCGGCTCAAGCTCAATGGTGGTCTCGGTCTGACCACCACCGAAATGCACGATGTTGTCTGTGGCCGGCAGCGGCGCGGCAAACGACGGCATTTCCTCAACATCAATCAACAGATGATGATGCCCCGTGTTCGGCGCGTTGGTGCCGGCCGGGGCGACGCCCATGCCACGCAATCCAAACTGAACCCGCAGCGGTGAGGTCACGGCATCGCCGTTGGCCGGGGAAATGATGTAAAGCTCGACATCCGCGGGCGCGGGGGTGCGAGGCAGCGCCGCCGGCGCGTCTTCCTTCTTGGGTCGCGCGTGCGACGCGTGTTCGTGCGCGCTGGCGCCCGTTGCGCCCAGACTAATGGCCACAGCGGCAAGGGTAGCGAGGCGAAAAACCGAAGTCGTCATGGTGGGGTCTCCGACAAAGAGTCAACAGAAAAAACTTCGGGGCGTTCGGGCGGCGCTATCAGTCCGCGTCCGGTTGTGCTTCAGGCGCGGCGTCGGCAAATGCGTCGCGCTCAAGGCAGGCATCATGAATGCGATTGAGCGTGGTGTAGGCGGACACGTCACAGTTAAAGCGATGGGCGTTGTACATTTGGGCCACAACGCAAATATCGGCCAACCCGGGTTCATCGCCGTGGCAAAACGTACCCGTCGCCGGGTCGTTCGCAAGCATGGTCTCAAGCGCCGCGAAGCCCTGCTCAATCCAGTGTGCGTACCAGCGATCCTTGGCCTCATCTGAAACGCCCATTGGTCCCTTGAGAAACTTGAGCACGCGCAAATTGTTCAGCGGATGAATGTCCGCGGCGATGCTGGTCGCGAGTGCGCGTACGCGCGCACGCTCGGCCGGTCGCGACGGCAGCAGCGGCGGCCACGGCCGCGTGTCTTCGAGGTATTCCATGATGGCCATGGACTGCGTGATGACGTTGCCGTCGATGGCCAGCGCCGGCACCAGTCCCTGCGGGTTGATCGCGCGATAGTCGGCCTGATGCTGCTGCCCGCCGTCCTTGACCAGATGCACGGCCGACGACGTGTACGCGATATCCTTGAGGTTCAGCGCAATGCGCACGCGATAGGCAGCCGTACTACGCCAGTAGGTGTAAAGAACGGGGGTGGTGGCGGTGTCGGCGGTCATGTCGGCAGCTGCCCGATGGCATTACGGCGTGGAAATCCGGTAGTCTGGCAGTTGTCCATGACGGTCGGCATGGATGCGCGATGCGCAGGTCGTCGCGACACCGTCACTTCGCAAAGATACAAAACAAATGAATACATTGGACAATGCTAGCACTCCGGAGGCCGCAGAACATGCCGACGTCGTGCTCAAGCTCGAATCGTTTCTGCCCTATCAACTGTCGCTTGCCTCGAACACCATCTCGGGCGGCATCGCCGATCTTTACGCCCAGCGTTTCAAACTGTCCATTCCGCAATGGCGCGCGATGGCCGTCATCGGACGCTTTGACGGGCTGTCGGCACGCGATGTGGCCGAACGCACGGCGATGGACAAAGTGGCCGTGAGTCGCGCGTTAAAGCGCCTTGAGAACAGCGGCTACCTACACCGCCGCATGAGCGCGGAGGATCGCCGACGCAGCGTGCTGCGACTCACGCGCGAAGGGCGCACCATCTACGATCAGATTGCGCCCATCGCTGTGGACTACGAGCGCCGCTTGCTCGACGTACTGCGTCCCAACGAGCGGGCGACACTCACGGACCTGCTGCAGCGGCTGATGACGCACGCCCGCACGCTTTAGTCCGCATCGGCCGTCGCCTGGCGCCGGCGCACAAATCGCACCATGGCAGCACCGAGCAACGCGATCAGCGTCGGGACGCCAATGGCCTTGATGGCGGCCATCGTATCGGCATGTTCGGCGCCGCCGAATGCCACCGCACCGGTGCGCAGCTTTTCGGACGCAAACGTCAGGGCCGTCAACGCGCCGGCCACCACCATCAGCACGCCGAAGACCAGCGCGCCAATGCGGATCAGAAACCAGTAGAATTTTTCCAGATCACGGGCCTTTTCGCTCACGCCGTTTTTCTCCCCGTTCATACCGCCGATCGCGCATGACGCAATGCGGCAAACCCAGCAAATTTGCGCCCCATCATGGTGCGCTCATGTATAATCCGGGCCGCCTGACTTTGCCGCACAGCACGCAGCTAAAGGGATTTGCCCGTTGGCCGACATAATACCGAAACGGAGCCGAAAATCTTGCGCACTGCTCCCCCGCGCGTGCGGCACCCCACCCCTGTTTTCCACCACAATGTATTGCCCGAGAAGGCGGATCGACCATGGCTACTCCCGTTAAGAAGAAACCTCTGATGCAGCGCCGCGGCAGCGATGCGAAAACGCGCCTGCTACAAAAAATCGTCAACGAAGCAAAATCCATGCAGGGCACCGACGGTCGTCTGTCGGTCGCCGAATTTATCCGTCAATACTACGGCGGCGTCTCGTCCGAAGATCTGCGCCAGCGTCGCAGCGCCGATCTGGCCGGCGCCGCGCTCAGTCATCTCACACTGTCGCGCTCGCGCCGCAAGAACCAGATCAAGGTCAAAGTCTACAACCCCACCGTGGGTAAGGATGGCTGGACCAGTCAGCACAGCGTCATGCAGATTGTGACGGACGATCGCCCGTTCCTCGTCGATTCGCTCGGTGCAGCGATCAATAGTCTGGGCTACAGCGTGCATTTGACGGTGCACCCGATCCTGCGTGTCCAGCGCGAAAAACGCGGCGCGTTGCAGCGGCTGCTGGCCAACGATGAGACCAGTGCCGAACTGCTGGTCGAATCGCATATTCAAATCGAGTTTGACCGCGTCACGGACAAAGACGCACTGGGCGAACTGCGCGACCACGCCGAGCGCGTACTCAAAGACGTCTGCCACGCGACCGACGACTGGCGAGACATGCGCAAGAAAGCCGTCACGATCCGCGAACAGATGGTTGGCACCAAACCCAAAGGCACCGCGCAGGCGGATGTTGATGAAGCCTGCGCGATGCTCGACTGGATGGTCGACGAACACTTCACGTTCCTTGGCTATCGCGAATACGTTTTGAAACGCAAGGCCAGCAAGACGGTGCTGATGCCGGTGGACAAATCGGGGCTTGGTATTCTGCGCGGCACCGGCCAGGCCGTGCACTCGTCTGAACACTCGGGGCTCGAACGCGCCATTCGCCGCGAGCTGCGCACCAGCGACTGCCTTGCGGCACCGTGAGCGAGACATCATCGACAGCTTTCTTGCCGCCGTCATAGACTTTGGTTAGTCCGATAATTTCGATTGCGGCATTGCTCACAGCGGATGTCCAAGCTACTTAGTGGCGACGATACAGTAGCGCTAGCACCAGCGCGCCGTCACAGTCAATTCCATGCGAGCTTCAGGTGGAGCAGTTGAGCCATATGTCAATTCATGAGCCAGAGACGGTATACGTCACATCAACCAAAGTGTTTTGCGATGGGGACGAGGGGCCACTTGGCCACCCGCGCGTGTATTACGATATGGGCGATGCTGGATATGTCGATTGTATGTACTGTGATCGCCGCTACATCTTGATCGATGGACCAATGGACAAGCGCGGTGAAAACGCCGCGTTAGACAGTGGGCAAGCAGCTTAAGTGAGCAAAAAGCACCTCTATTTGGTCGATGGATCGGGCTATATCTTTCGCGCCTATTACGCCCCAAATTTGAACAAGCTGACCAACCCGAAAGGACTAAGCATAGGCGCGGTCTACGGCTTGACCGCTATGCTTTTAAAATTGCGCCAGGATGTGACGGACGCAGAAGAGCCAACCCATATCGCCGTTATATTTGACGCCGCGCGTGCGACGTTTAGAAACGATATCTATGCAGACTATAAGGCCAATCGCGATGAGCCGCCGGAAGATCTGATACCGCAATTTCCCATTGTGCGCGAAGCCGTCAAAGCCTTGTCGCTCCCCTCAATTGAAATGGAAGGGTTTGAAGCAGATGACATCATTGCAACCTATGCCCGCCAGGCGCGCGAGAACGACTGGGACGTTACAATCGTCTCTTCAGACAAGGACTTGATGCAGCTGCTAGGTGGCGGCGTCGAAATGCTCGACCCCATGAAAAATGTAAGATTGGGCGTTGATGCTGTGGCTGAGAAGTTTGGCGTTGGGCCGGAAAAAATGATCGAAGTCCAGTCGCTTATGGGCGACAGCGTGGATAACGTGCCTGGTGTGCCTGGTATCGGACCAAAGATCGCCGCTGAGCTGATCCAGCAATATGGTGATCTTGAAACGCTTCTGAGCCGGGCGACCGAAATAAAGCAGAAGAAACGCCGCGAAAATCTCATCGAGTTTGCGGATCAAGCCCGCATCTCAAAACAGCTGGTCACGCTGAAGCACGATGTTCCCGTGTCAGAAGGGCTCGACGATTTTGAGCTAACGCCGCTCGCGCCGACACCCCTGCTCGATTTTTTGGAGGAGCACGGCTTTCGCACGCTTAAGGCGCGGTGGGGCAAAGCGCTAGGCGTTGAGGAAGATGGCGCCCTGCGCGAGCCAGGCGGCACGCAAAGCGCCCCCAGTGAGACCAGCTATACCTGCGTCACCACGATGGAGGCGCTTGATCGCTGGATAGAGCAGATCAATGACGTTGGCGCGGTGTGTGTTGACACAGAGACCACAGGCCTTGATGCGATGGCGGTGGACTTGGTAGGCATCTCGCTTAGCGTTGAGCCAGGGAAGGCGTGTTACATTCCGCTCGCCCACCGCGGTAAAGATGGGGAAGGACTAGCGCTGGATGGCGACGCGCCCGATCAGCTGCCGCTTAAAGATGTTTTGGCGAAACTAAAGCCTGCGCTGGAAGATCCGGCGGTGCTTAAGATTGGCCAGAACCTGAAGTTCGACATGCTTATTCTAGCGCGCTACGGCATTGATGTTGGCCCAATCGACGATACCATGCTGATCAGCTACGCGCTGGATAGCGGCAAAGGTGGCCACGGCATGGACGAATTAGCCCAGCGCCATCTGGGTCTTCAGACAACGCCGTTTTCTGAGGTGGCGGGCAAAGGCAAGTCACAAATCACCTTTGATTTGGTGCCGCTGGACAAAGCAACGCACTATGCGGCGGAAGATGCCGATATCACGCTGCGGCTGCATAAAGCGCTCAAGCCGCGCTTGCCGCTAGAAGGTTTGGCAAGTGTATATGAAGTGCTGGAGCGGCCGCTGGTGCCGGTTATTACAGCCATGGAAAAGGCTGGCATCAAAGTCGACCGGCAAATGCTGTCGCGGCTGTCTGGCGAATTTGCCCAGCGCCTGGGCGGGCTTGAGGCTGAGATTACGGCGCTGGCTGGCGAGACCTTTAATATTGGATCGCCCAAACAGCTTGGCGACATCCTGTTTGGTAAACTCGATCTGGAGCCAAAGCCGAAGAAAACCAAGACAGGTGCTTATTCCACGGGGGCGGAGGTGCTGGAAACGCTCGCCGCGGAAAGCGGGCATCCGTTGCCGCCAAAAGTCCTAGAGTGGCGTCAATTGTCGAAGCTTAAAAGCACGTATACTGACGCGCTGCAAAACCAGATCAATGCTGAAACGGGCAGGGTGCATACGTCCTTCTCCCTGGCGGCGACAACAACCGGTCGGTTGTCATCGAACGAGCCGAACCTGCAGAACATTCCCATTCGCACGGAAGAAGGCCGCCGGATCCGTGAAGCCTTTGTCGCTGAAGAGGGGCATGTGCTCATTGCAGCTGATTACAGCCAAATTGAGCTGCGCCTGCTAGCCCATATCGCCGACATTCCTGCGCTGAAGGACGCCTTTGCCCAAGGCCAAGACATCCACGCGATGACTGCCAGCCAGGTCTTTGATGTGCCCATGGAAGACATGACGAGCGAAATCCGCCGCCAGGCCAAGGCCATTAATTTCGGTATTATTTACGGTATTTCTGCTTTCGGCCTCGCCCGTCAGCTGGGCATTGCGCGCGGCGAAGCAAAAGACTTTATCGACCGCTATTTTGAGCGCTTCCCTGGTATCCGCCGCTACATGGACGACACCATCGCATTCTGCAAGGACACAGGCTATGTGGAGACGCTGTTCGGGCGGCGCGCGCATATTCGCGGCATCAACGATAAAAATCCGAATATGCGTGGTTTTTCCGAGCGCGCGGCCATCAACGCCCCCATTCAAGGCAGCGCCGCAGACATCATCCGCCGCGCCATGATCCGCATGCCTGGCGCGCTGCAAGAGGCTGGCCTGGGCAATGTGGATATGCTGCTGCAAGTCCATGATGAGCTGATCTTTGAAGTGGCGAGGGCGGATGCTGATAAGGCAGCGAAAGTGATTGCCGATGTGATGGAGGCCGCGCCGGCCCCGCGCCTCGAACTTTCCGTGCCTTTAACGGTTGAAGCTGGTATAGGAGATACCTGGGGGCAGGCACATTAACGCAGGGCAAAGCGCCGCCAGCGTTGGAGAACCTCGTATGAAACGCCCTCTTGCCATTTTTGCATCGCTTGCACTTGCAGCTCTGCTCAGCCCGCCTACTCAGGCTAAAACAGGTGTCTTCTCTGACATGCGGCCGGGTGATGCCGTGCTCATGGCGACCAAGGGCGCCAGCCCCATTGCGGTCATGAGTGTCCGCCTCGACCCCGTCTGCGAGACCGATGAAGATGGTCCGTTGGAATATCAGATGCAAGATGCCCTTGCGGCACGCGCCATTGCGGTCGACCCCAAAGCCAATTTGGTCCTGCGCTATGAAACCGCGCCTTGCGAGAGCGACTTTAATCGCAAACCTAATTTAGCCAAGCAAGACGCCTATTCCGCCACTTCCCGCGCGTATGAGCTGGACCCGCCGGCACGCCCCTTTGAATTTGAGCTCGGCAAGAAAAACCGTTCGGGCAGCCGGCTCACCGTCAACATGTTGCTGTTCAAGCCCGGCCAACCACCCATGTGGAACGCCCTCGTTGCTGCGCGCGCGCCAGGCTTGGAAACACAGGATTACCTCGCCCAAATGGCCGCCTTCGCGCTTGGCAAGCTTGGCGAAGAAGGCGAGGTGCCCTTTGAGCTGGTTGAGGCGGGCGGGGCGCCTTAGGTTGCCGTCTTTGATGTCTCTCGTGAGGGACGGTGGTAGACGAAGGCCCTCATAAAACGTCAGCAAGGTTGCCGTAGGCCGTTTGCACTTGTGGATCATTGCAGCCTTTGCGCATCAGGTCGATGACTTGGTCTTTGTCGCTCATGACTTTGCCTACATAGGAGGATACGGCGTAGCCTCCGCCTCGTGCGCGGTCGGCTGAGGCGGCGTCGCTGAGCATTTGGCTGGTCATCCAGGCTTTATTGGCGTTTTCATAGCAGCTCACGTCGCTCGGCTTCCTGGAAGGCCGAAGGCAATCCATGTCTTCATCATACTCGTTTTGAAGCAGATTTAATCGCCCCGACCGCGCCTGCGCACATGCCCTTCTCCATCGGCGGGCCAGCCGACATCTCTTGTGCCATCTGAGTGGCTCAGCAGGAGGTCGTGGAGTTGCCACCCGGGTGGGTTGGCGATAATCAACGAAACACCCGAAGCGCGGGTGTAGTCCAGTGCCGGGACTAAGTCTGTGTCGCCTGTCACGAGAATAATTTTATCGACAGCGCGCTTGTGAATGAGGTTTGCGATATCAAGGCCGATTTGGAGGTCGACGCCCTTTTGCTCAAAGGAAGGGACGAAGTGATCGTCTGTTAGATCGCCTTCGCCGTCGCCATCGTCGCGGAAAACCCAGCCGCGGAATTTTAGGTGGCCCAAGCGAATGGAAAACAGATCGCGCCGTCCGAGCTCGTCCATCCAGCCTGAATGGAGGCTATATTCAATCTCGTCGCCAGAAATCGGACGCAACTGGCGCCCATTATAGGGGCGGCAATCATAATAATAAACGCGAAGAGCCGTTTCGCCCTCTTCGAGCAGCTCTTGGGCAAAGTGCTCAATAAAATCCGGCGTAGGCTCAAAGCCGGCCTTTTTAACAAGATGGCGCAAATGGCCACCGTCAATTAAAACTGCGCATTTCATACCATCACCGCGGCGCGCTTTCAGCCGATCTTAGCCCGCACATATCCATCTCCTTAAGAGGTGAAACAGTGTCGGCGCAAAGCCTTGTTCCCCCAGCGGTCTCTTGACACATTAATGACATATAAATCAACAAATAAGACCAAATGCACCCTTAAGTGGTGCTATCGGCGTGTGAATAGCGTGGTAGAAATGAAGCCGATGCTCAGCGCAAACAACACGCTGATAATAGCATAGGCAAAGGGGTGCGCGCGCGCGGCATCGGACACAAAAGCCTCAAACCCTGCTTTTTTGATGATCAGCTGGGTCTGCGCGCGGCCTGTCACCACTTTGTCTTCGACTATAATGACCGAAATCGAATATTGCCCCGTGGGTACGGCCGCTGGGGCTGCCAAGCGGGCGCGAAACAATCGGCCGTCTTGCACGATCACGTCGCTCGGGCTGAGCTGGTAAAGCCCGCTGCGCACTTTTTCGTCAATTAGGCTTGCCAGAAAATCTTGTTCAGTTTTGGTGTGCGAGAGCTGCGGCTTTTGCGGGTCAAAGGCGATATAGCCCTCAAGCGGTAAACTGCTCTTTAAAGCCCGTGTAGAAGCAATTCCGGAATAGCCCGGCATGTGGGTGAAAGTGCGTGATTGGCCATTGATCCAAATGCCAGCTATTTTTTCCTTTTTTCGAACAACAGCTGGTGTTGGAGGACCTTCTACACGAACTAGAATATCGCAGCTCGGCGGCGTGCAGTCGGTAGCGCCGAACACGAAGATATCTGCGCCAGAAAAGAACGATCTTATTTCTACGAGAGGGTCTGCAATATCGATTACTGGGTCGGTGCGCGCGGATGCTGGCGCACTTAGAAATACCATCAGCCACATGAGCCAGCGCATCAGCGGATTGTCTCCACCGTATAAGGAACGCTTGGGGTACGTACCAAATCAATCGCAAGCTTAATGCCGACCCCCAGGACCACAATGGCTAGCAGCACGCGCAGTTGTTCAGCCTTTAACCGCCGTCCAATCTGAATGCCGACACGGGTGCCCACCACTGCGCCAACGAGCAACAGGAGGGCAAGCAACGCGTCAACACTCTGCGTTGTGACTGCATGCATGATGGTGACTGCCGCTGTGACGAAGATGATCTGCATAAGCGACGTGCCAACGACCACCTGCGTTGGCATGCCCAGCAGATAAATCATCGCAGGCACCATGATAAAGCCGCCGCCGACCCCCAGCACAGCAACCAAGACGCCCACAAGCGCGCCAACGCCTAAAGGGGCTAGAGCGGTGATGACCAGCTTTGACTTTGGAAAATAGACTTGCAGCGGCAGGCGCCGCATCAAGCGTTTGCGCGCTGGCTTTCGTTTTCTTTTTCGCTTTCGCCGGGCGGCGCTGCGCATGGCCGATACGCCTTCGGCCAACATAAAGGTGCCAACACTTCCTAAAAAGATGACGTAGCTAATGGCGATGGTGACATCCAGTTGGCCAATGGCTTGAAGCACGCTGAAAAGCAATGTGCCAAGCGCTGCGCCCAAAATGCCGCCCAGGGTCATGATGGCCGCCATTTTGGTGTCGAGCCCGCCTTGTTTTGCGTGGCCGATCGCGCCTGCTATAGATGAGCCGGCAATTTGATTTGCTTGACTGGCCACGGCGACCGCTGGCGGGACGCCATAAAAAATCAAAAGGGGGGTCAGAAGAAAGCCGCCACCGACGCCAAACATGCCAGACAAAATACCCACAAGGCCGCCAAGTCCAACGATCACAAGAATGTTGACCGACATTTCGGCAATTGGGAGGTAGAATTGCATTACATATAGCGCCTTGCGCTTTCCTTGGCACGATATGTAGCATCATTGTGCAGGCTAACGCCACTGGAGACGTCATTTTTTTGCGTCTTTTAAGGGAGACCGGGCTGACGCTCGTTCTGATTCGGCGCTGCCGCGTTTTTCTGCGTCTCCAAACATAGAATTTGTCTAAAATTATGGACGATCGCAAGTATTCAGGGTGCTTTGTTTTTTCCACAATGCTAGCATGGCGTTAACGCAGTGCGGTGACGAAACGACCGCGCGTCAAGCTGTAACGGTTCATGAAAAAGCCCAGAAATTGTCACGCCAGCGGCGCACTTTGCCTCAACACGCGCCTGCGTTCATGCGTATCTTGACGGGGTGTTGAACGACCACTGAGAGACCGCACCCCATGAGCGCTTTTGACCGTGTCTACATGATCCGCCTTTCTGGAGAGAACTGGCAAGTTAGTGAAGGCGAAGAAACTTTGACCACAACTGCCAGCCAGCGTGCCGCAATCAAATGGGCGGCTATGGCAGCCATGACGGCGCAGGTGAAGGGCTATACTGCAACCTTCCGCGTTCTGGCTTAGGCGATAATCTGAACGAGCCGTTCATAGTTGGTTCAATTGGCTAGGCCTATCCTTTCCTGACTGCGTAATAAAGCGCCGAAAGGAGATAACCGTGCCATTTCTAAAACGTTTCGCACACCGCCTCACAGGCGTTGCGGCGGCCGGGGCAACATTCATCACTCTCTTTGCAGCAACTGCTGCGCCAGCTTACGCTGATCGCGATTTTCGTTTCCGCGGCCCAGTTGGCCAGGCGTATGTGAATGGCTATCGCCGCGGAATACACGATTGGCGCTTCCAAGGTCGCCGCGGTGTTCAAAATCGCGCATTTGTTGGCCGTAATTTCGGGCGCGTAAATCGCTTTAACAATCGGCAGTTTGTGCACCATCGCCGCGGCGGTCTAAACGGCACTGGCGCGGCTATTGTTGGCGCAGGCATAGGTGTTCTTGGGCTTGCCATTTTAAATCAGAACCGGGTCAACCGGGCGCCAAATACGGTCGTTGTCCAGCAGCCCGTCATCGTCCCCCAAGCTGGTGTCACAGGCTATCCTCAAACGGTCGGCATAGCGCCTTTTAACGCTGGTCAGCCTTCCGGTCAGTGCCTGCAGGTGCGCGAATATCAAACGACGATCATCGTCGGCGGAGCGCCGCGCGATGCCTATGGTAATGCTTGCTTGCAGCCGGATGGAACTTGGCGCCAAGGGCCAGCAGTGTTGCTGCCTTAGAGCCCAACTATAGGGTGCCCCAAAAGGCCGTACCCAACTAAAACGAAGGAAACGCCATGACATCGAAAAGAGGTCATGGCGTTTTTCATTTGAATAAGACGGCTTTACGGGTTGCAGCCCGTCTCTTTCACCCAGCAGATTTGGCATAAGTGCATCAGCGTAAAGCAACAGCGGAAACTTGGCAGATTTGCATCCTTGCCTCCAGCCGCGAAGGACGCTACCAAGCGCGCTGACGCTCGCTCACCATCTTGTTCAGGCGGCCGTCACTTGGTGCCGACGCCCACGTGGCGGAATTGGTAGACGCAAGGGACTTAAAATCCCTCGATCTTTTTGATCGTGCCGGTTCGAGTCCGGCCGTGGGCACCAACTTTCAGGTCGCACGCCTGAATAAATGCTTGAAATACATACAGTCTTAACTAATACCGCGGCCGTGAAGCGAGAAGGGTAAAATTTCGCCTTTCCGTCATTGCGATTCTTCAATTACTACACTTTGTGCGAACGGCAGAAACACAAGATGGCAGGTCACGACATTTGGTCGAGCTGAGCGGTCCCTTTGGGCCGGAATTTCAAAGAGGCAAAGCGACAGTAAATTTTTTCTCGCGCAAGGCCATATGTGATGACGCGGCCGAAACACTTGGATGGCTCAAAATAGTGTTCATCAGGAGATCTTCATATGCCTCAATGTCCTTGGTTCTCACCATGACTAGGTAATCATGCGGCCCAGTGATTGAGTGGCACTGCATAATTTCTGGTGTGTTATCCAGCAGAGTTTCAAAGGCCTTTCGGTCTTCTTTGCTGTGTGACCTGAGATTCACGAAAAAGAATGCGCTGACTGCCAGACCTGCAGCTTTTGGGTCGACGAGAACCGTTTTATTTAAGATGATGCCTGCTTGCTCTAGTTCTTTTAGGCGCCGCCAAACGGTCGATTGTGACACGTTCGCGGCTGAGGCTAGGGTTTCAATAGCCGCAGCACCATCCTTCTGCAGAGCCCGTAATAGCGCGCGATGGGTATCAGATAAGTGCATTTTTTCAAAATCATACTTATTGTGAATGAAGCTTATCAGAAAATGCTATAGCGCCGCATATCTGACAAGCACATTTCGCCGAAAACTGAGATCATCATGCTCACCTGTTTAAAGGAGAGGATTGTCCATGGCATCTCAGCCGCTTCAAGGTCCGCATATCATTGCGGCAAAGGCCGGTTCAGCATTTCGGCCCGCTGACAATGTGATCGATGAAAATATCGATTGGAGGCAGGTCGTTTATCAGGTTCAGCTCTCACGGGCGCTGGATGAGATAGAGGAAACCCAGCTCGTCCCTCAGAAAAAAGTGCTCTATCAATTCTCGGCGCGCGGCCACGACATGGCGCAAGTGCTGCTCGGCTTGCAATTGACTCATCGCCATGACGCTATTTGCGGCTATTATCGCTCGCGCCCTGTTTTGTTGTCGCTGGGCGTGGACTTGGTGGAAGCGCTGCGCTCGTCCATGGCGCGTGAAGGCGGCTACTCCAGCGGCCGTGATATTGGCACGGTATTTAATTATCCTAATAAAGCGGGCGCCTCGGCACTGCCCATGTGCGGCGGGGTGGGCGCACAATATACGCCAGCGGTGGGCTGGGCGCAGGCGGTGAAGTACCGTGCTGAGGTGCTGGGCGATGCGGACTATGCAGGCGCCATCGGCGTAGCACTTGGCGGCGAAGCCTCAGTCGCCACGAACGGTTTTTGGTCGGCCCTAACGATTGCCACGACGCAACACCTGCCCATGCTGTTTTACATTGAAGACAATGGCTATGGCATTTCCGTGCCATCCACCTTCCAAACGCCAGGCGCAGACATTGCCGCTAATTTGCGCAGCTTCAAGAACCTCACCATCCTCAGCGGCGATGGCACAGAGCCAGCGGAGGCAAGCGCGTATATTAAAGACGCTGTGACCCATATTCGCGCAGGCCAGGGGCCCGTGCTGTTGCGGCTGACGGTGCCGCGGTTGCAGGGCCATAGTTTTCAAGACACGCAGACTTACAAGTCCGAAGACTTTGTGGCGGCAGAATGGGCCCCCGATCCACTGCCTAAATTAAAAGATCATGTGGTGCCTGCCGTGATGACCAAAGCAGCGTGGACCAAGCTGGAGACGAGAGCGAAAAAGGCGGTGGCTGAGGCAGCTGCGGATGCGGACGCGCTCGCGCTCGCTGCGCCAGAGACGGTTGAGGACTTTGTGTTCTCCGATCCTGCGCGTCCGCAAGTCATGGGCGGCCTGCGCGGCGCGTGGCGCCCGCCAAGTGGGACAGAAGACCGCCATCCCGAGGGCGCTCGCATCAATATGGTGACTGCTATTCGCAAGGTGCTGGACCATGAACTCAGCGTCAATGAGAAGATGGTCATCTTTGGCGAAGATGTGGGCCCTAAAGGCGGAGTGCATGCGGTCACACTTGGTTTGCAAGACAAGTTCGGAGAAGCGCGCGTTTTTGATACCAGCTTGTCTGAAGAAGGCATTGTCGGGCGCGCTGTCGGCATGGCAGCCAATGGCCTGCTGCCTGTCCCAGAAATTCAATTCCGCAAATATGCTGATCCGGCCGTAGAGCAGATCAACGACTGCGGCACCATGCGCTGGCGCACCAACAACCGCTTTGCCGCGCCGATAGTGCTGCGTATGCCCATTGGTTTTTTCAAATGCGGTGACCCTTGGCATAGCCAGACCAATGAAGTTCAGTTTGTCCATTCTCCAGGCTGGAAAGTCGCTGCACCCTCTAACGCAGAAGACGCCGTTGGCCTTTTGCGCACTTCCTTGCGCGGTGATGATCCGGTCATGTTCTTAGAACATCGCGCGATGCTGGATGCAGCCTGGGCGCGGCGCGCCTATCCCGGCGATGACTACATGCGGCCTTTCGGCAAAGCGAAGATTACGGCCGAAGGCGATGCCATCACCATTGTGACCTGGGGCGCTATGGTCGAACGCTGTGAAAGGGCTGCTAAAAGCGCAGGCGTGGCAGCCGAAGTCATGGATCTACGGACACTGATGCCCTGGGACAAAAAGGCCGTGCTGGCCAGTATAGCCAAGACTAGCCGCTGCCTGATCGTGCATGAGGATTTGCGCACAGGTGGCTTTGGCGGCGAGATCGCCGCAGAGGTTGCTGAGCGCGCTTTCACCGATCTCGATGCCCCTGTTGCGCGGCTAACGATGCCCGATATCCCAAGCCCGCATAACGCGGCGCTGCTGGATTATGCCGTGCCCAATGAAGGCGTCATTGCTGCTAAGCTGCAAGAACTGGTGGCGTTTTAATGACCGCCATGATCGACGTCCTTGCGCCCATTGAACAAGAAGGCACCCAGGCGAGCGTGCGCAGTTGGTTCATTGCGGTGGGCGATACCATTGAAGAAGGCGAACCTATGGTGGAGCTCGAAACGGACAAGGTGGCCGTCGAAGTCCCTGCGCCTGCGAGCGGGACTCTTTCTGAAATCTTGATCGATGTCGACGGGCAAGCCGAGCCGGGGGCCTGTCTTGGCCGCCTTGATACCGCCGCAGGGGCTGCGCAAGGCAAATCGGCCGAGCCTTCGGCAGCAACGGCCCAGCGCCAGCACCAGACATCCCAAACACCGGTAACTGGCCCAAAGGTTTGGATGTCGCCTGCGGTCAAGCGGCTTGTGCAAGAGCATGACCTTGATATCACATTGATTGACGGGACCGGCAAAGATGGCCGTGTCACCAAGGCGGATGTATTGTCCTTCTTGGATAAGCCAGCCGCTGAGCCTCAAGCGACTCCGCCACAACTCGCCGTGCCTGCGGCCAAACCAGCAACGCCGCTGCCATCAGGCGAAGCACAGATCATCCCGCACGACAGCATGCGCCGCGCCATTGCGCAGCATATGAGCCATTCCGTTACCACGGCGCCGCATGTGACGGCGGTCTTTGAGGCTGATTTTTCCGCGATCATGGCGCACCGCAAGGCCTACAAAGAGGACTTTGCAAAACGCGGCGCGAAGCTGACTTTCACGGCCTATATTCTTGCCGCCGCCGCCGAGGCGATGGCGGCGGCGCCAACGGTGAACAGTCGCTGGCATGAGGATCATCTGGAAGTTCTTTCCGATATTAACATCGGCGTTGGCACCGCGCTTGAGGACAAAGGCCTGATTGTGCCTGTTGTTCGGTCCGTGCAGTCGCTGAACCTGTTTGGCATTGCCCAGCAGCTCACCACACTGACTGATAAGGCGCGAACAGGCGCGCTCAGCCCGTCTGATGTGCGCGGCGGCACGTTCTCGTTGTCAAACCACGGCACCTCCGGTTCCCTTGTTGCCAGCCCCATCATCATCAACCAGCCGCAATCTGCTATTCTTGGCGTTGGAAAGCTTGAAAAACGCGTCGTGGTCAAAGAGATTGATGGCGCTGATACGCTGCAGATTCGTCCGTTGGCGTATGTGTCGCTCACCATCGACCACCGTATGCTCGATGGGCATCAAACAAACGCTTGGTTGACGCGCTTTGTGGAGGTGCTTGAGACTTGGTCAGCATCGTAGTGGGGTTAGGCTGTGGCTAGGGAACAGTTTTACAGAGTGAAAACAACGCAAGGCGCGGCTTGGGCTGTTTCGGCTGCAGATGGATTTCGCCTGGGCCGGGGGTGTCCCTACCAGCCGGATTGGCAGCTGAGCGATACGGTTATTGCAGCTGCTGAGGCCGCGCTGTTGCCGCCTGTTGTGCCAAAAACCATTATTGGCGCTGGCCGCAGCTATCCTGCTCCAGGCGTAGAGGTTCCAGACATACCGCCGGTGTTTGCCAAGTTGCCCGCTTCCATCATTGGACCCGGCCAAAACGTGCGGGCCCGGCCTGTCTTTCAATCGGTCATGGCCGAAGGCGAATTGGTCTTGGTCATGGGCAAAACCCTGCGCGATGCGTCTCGGCAAGACGCTGAAAATGCTATATTCGGGGTTTCAGCGGGCAACGATGTCACGGGCTTGCCGATTGACATGGAGCGCCTGCTGCAGATTAAAGCGGCCGATGGCTTTGGGCCGGTTGGCCCCTGCATTGCTACAGGGTTGGACATCAACACTCTCGACATCTCCATCGCCGTGAATGGAGAGCGCATTGCGTCGGGAAACACGCGCGATCATGCTTATGGCTTTGGCGGCCTTCTGAGTTACATCAGCCAATACTTCACCTTAGAGCCCGGCGATATCGTGTTCACCGGCTCTCCTGCTATTGCGCCTGAAGTTGTTCCATCTGACACCATGACGGTCGAAGTCACGGGTGTTGGCCGATTGGAAAACTCGCTCCTGTAGTGCCAATCGCGCGGCCCTGCGCTTTCTGCCGGTCCTCAACAAGACGTATTTGAGGGATGATACGGCAAAGCAAATAGCAGACAGGTGACGCGTGGATCTAAATGGGAAAAATGTGCTTGTGACGGGAGGGGCCTCGGGCCTTGGGGCAGCCAGCGCGCGGGCAATACAGGCGAAAGGCGCGCATGTAGCCGTCATGGATTTGCGGCTGGAAGACGCCCAGCGCATTGCAAGCGCCGTGGGCGGCGTTGCAGTCGGCGCCGACATCACGGATATCGCCTCGCTCAAGCAAGCTTTTGCCGAGCTCAGCGCCTCGTTGGGGACGTTAGATGTCCTGGTTCATTGCGCTGGTACTGCGTCCATGGGCCCTGTGATTGCAGCGGATGTGGATGCTGTGGCAGCCAATGTGGCGCAGGCGATTGCCATCAATCTCACGGGCGCGCTCAACACTGCCGCGCTCTTCGCCAATCAAGTTGCGCGTGAAAATAAGGATGAGGACAATGGCGTCATTATCTTTACGGCATCCGGCGCAGCTTTTGATGGTGTCCCAGGCGCCAGCGCCTATTCTGCGGCCAAGGGCGGGGTCGTGAGTATGACGCTGGCGCTGGCCCGCGAGCTGGGCGAGCGTGGGATCCGGGTCAACACGATCAGCCCAGGGCCCATGGCGACCCCCATGCTAGAGGACGTTCCGACTGAGTATGTGGACGCCATTGGCCAGCAGACGCCATTCTCGAAAAGGCCCGGCGATCCGACAGCCTTTGCAGATTTAGCCGTCCATATCTGTGAGAACGGTCATATGAATGGCGCTGTCCTACGTTTGGATGGTGGCCATCGAACACCTTATCCGTAAGGGCGTGACACCGCTCTAAAGCGGTGTCGCCATCACGGTGCGCGCGCCTGCACTATCAACCAGATCAACACGCTTTTCCGCGCCCACCTATGCCTGCCGTCCGCCCGGGGTTTGGCATGGCCCTTTCAAGTCCGAAGGCGGCGCCTTGCTGCTTGAAATGCATTATTATGATGAAAGCAACAATACGTGAGCAGCGTGATGAAGTTGGCAGTCCTGGACCTGATTTCCAACTCTTATTTTCCCGCCATCGCAGCGATTGACCTAGGTTTTTTTAAAGAAGAAGGGCTGGACGTAGAACTAGAGCTGCTATTCCCGGTCAATAAGACGTATGAAGCCTTGCGTGATGGGCAGATTACGTTCGTTGCTGGTTCCGCGCACTCTGCATTGGCTGTGTTTCCAGACTGGAAGGGCCAGAAGCTGATTTGTGCGCAAGGGCAGGGAATGTATTGGTTCCTGGTGATGAACAAAGCACTAGGCCCCCAGCGCGGCGCGCTTGTTGTCGTCAAAGGCAAAAAGATTGGCGCTGCACCTTGGGTGGAAATGGGGCTCCGGCGTTTGCTAATAGCGGCTGGCTATGACCTTGAGCGTGATAACATCACTATCATGCCGGTCCCGGGCGCGGCAGGCGGGGAACCATCGGTCAATTTTGGCTTGATGGCCGCTGAGGCGCTGGCAGCTGGCAAAATCGACGGCTTCTGGGCCAATGGTATGGGTACGCAAGTGTCCATGGAAGAAGGCGTCGGCGACATTGTCCTCGACATCCGCCGCTGCGATGGCCCAGCTGAAGCCTTCAACTACACCATGGCCAGCATCGCTACGAGTGATGCTATTATTGCTGCGAACCCAGGCATTTGCGAGGCGGCGGTGAGGGCACTCAACAGGACCCATGCCGCGCTGAGAGCCAACACATCATTGGCCCGTCAAGTCGCTGATAAACGTTTCCCGCAAGCGCAGGCTGAGCTAATTGTTCCGCTGATCGAGCGGGATTTGCCGCAATATTCGACAGCCATCTCAAAAACTTTTGTTGCCGGCATGAACGCTTTTTGCAGTGACATGGGGCTCCTCAAAGCCGTTCCGGATTATCATGATATTGTCGCGGCTGAAGCCGTCGAGCACTGGGCTTGATCTGGTTTAGATGTGCGCTCATGACTCGTGTGAGGTTTGACGCGGGTTTTTGATCGTCGGCTCTAGCTTAAGAACTTCGGCCGTACTTACCTGCTATGCCCCGCTTGAACCCGTCTTAGGATATTGGTTAAGGCGCGGTCTTAAAGCTTTCACACAACGTACCTGCGGCATCTCGCGCTGACAAACTGATGGGGCCTGAAAGTGGCTCCTCGGAGAAATGCCTGCGCAGGGGATCGTCGCGGCGACCTAGCGTTGTCTAAAGTGGATTAGAAATGAAAAGCGAAGTGGGTTCATGCCAGACAGACAATATTTATTCTTGTGGATGCCCCATGAAAAAAAAGCGCCGCCCGAAGGCAGCGCTTTTCTAATTCGTAAACGTCTAAAATCGATTAGGCTTTGCGGCGGCGTGCTGCTGCTGCCAGACCAATTAGGCCAAGACCGACCAGACCAACTGTACCTGGCTCAGATACGTCTGTTGGCGGAGTACAGCGATCGACTGGGCCGTTTGTTGGGTCGCCGTTGCGCAAGCAAACAACACCAAACGTATCGATTGCAGAGTCTGCAGCAACGCCATTACGTGAGTCGATGAACAGCGTTACCCAATTACCAGGATTGTCACCGAACGCATCAAACGGAATGTAGAAAGTTTCAGCTGCATCACCGTCTCCGAAGGTCCGGCTCGACGTATTGGTCAGCTCTAATGCCACTGGAGCATCGCCATTAACGGCTACACCGATTGTTGCGCCAACGTTAACGCTTACAACCTCGATTGCGAAGGCATTGATTGTCTCATCATTAAAGAGGTCCAATGCACCTAAATCATATGACAGCCAGGTAATGCCCTGAGCATTAAAGCCAAGGTCCAACGAATAAACGCTGTTGCCGCCGGCGTTGATGCCAACGTCAAGGTTGTTGGTGCCGTCGGTTTTGATTGCAGTAACCAGACGGTCAACGCCGCCTGGCGTCGCAACACCCGTTGCGTCAGGCGCCGTGTTATCGAAGGTCGTTACCGCATTCACAACGTCAGCTGTGACAGGGCCAAACTCAGTGCCGTCAAATGTATCCAAGTCAAACGTAGCGTGCGCAGTTGATGCCATCACCATAACTGCAGCGCCGGTTAGAAGAGCTGAAGCGAACTTTTTCATCGTTCTCTATCCTTAAACTTTACTGTTACTCGTTAAATCACCGCGAAACTTAGCGGCCTCGCATCACAGGTTATGCAACGGCCGTGCCAAGTTAAAAAAATACTGTTTTTCAATGGCTTGGAATTTTTGCAGAATCGGAATTGTAAGAATTTTCGACTCTTTAAGCGTTGATTGCAGCTGACTATGCAAAAACCGTTTTTTGACCGCTGTCAGTGTTTCAGTATGAGACAGGCTTTTCATGTGCCAGATAAAAAAAGAGAAAAGATGGTCTCGTAGGTTGGCGCTCCGTAGCGCTATAAGACTTCCATGGCAAAGCATCAAAAAAGGCGCGACCGCGCGGAAAAGCTGTGTGTGACGTGTGGGCGACCCTTTGCATGGCGCCGCAAATGGGCTGCGGTTTGGAATGAAGTTAAATACTGTTCTGAGCGTTGCCGGCGTAACAAACCTGGTGAAAAGAAAAACCGCTAGGGCTGATGCGGACCAGTTCCGAGCCAGTGTAACGTCGTTTTTAGGGCGTTATCCACGGCGCCAGGTTGCCATTGCAGGGCTTGCCGGGCGGCTTGATTTGAAAAAGACCGCCGCGCGCTTGATAGCCTAATGCCTTCCACGCTCGTGATCGCATGTTTGCCGCGAAGGTGCTGGAAGGGCTCAAATATGCCCGCTGCTGTGCGTGCAGCGGCGTAGGGAATTGTGCGGGTGGGCATCCGCTTGCCTGAGGTCTCTTTTAGAAAAGCCAGCAGTGTTTGCATGGTCCAGCGTTCGCCGCTCAGAATGAATTGCTTCTGCGCTCCGGTGTTCAAAACCGCGGCATTCATATGGGCTTGGGCTATATCTTCGACTGGGACAAAATCGAAAACTGTATCCAAAACGGCTGGAGGCGGCTTTGTCATGAACAGGTTTAGCATCTGTGTCGGCGCGGTCATGCCGACGTCGCCAGGTCCGATGGGTACGGTCGGGTAGAGGCGCGTAATGCGCATGGAGCTGCCCGCCGCCTTGGCCAATAGGGCATTGGCATCCCACTTTGAGCGCGCATAAGGACCTGCCATCTCATGACGCTCCGGCAAGGGGGTTTCTTCTGTCACGGTGCCTTCGGAGAAAGGGGCTTGCCAGATGACGGCGCTGGAGGTCGCAATAAAATGCGTCACGCCAGCGCGCTGCGCAGCGCTTAAGATGGCCGCCGTACCCTTTACATTCACGTCATCATAGATGCGCGGCTTTGGTGCAGAAAGGTGGGCGTGCGCCGCGAGATGAAACACTGTATCGCACTGTGTGGTCGCGGATGAAACGGCGTCTTCATTTAAGATGGATGCGCGCACCCAGCGGCATTTGAGAGTGTTTGGCTGAGCGGACAGATCTAATCCGGTCACGTTCCAGCCATGACGCATAAGAGCGCGAACGAGATGGCGGCCGATGAAGCCCGCCGCGCCGGTGACGAGGGCTGTTTTAGGCATCGGGGCGATCGCACAGCGCCAGCCCATCGCTGAAGGCACCGCTTAGAACGAGGGCGTTAGGCAAGAGCGCGACACTGGTGGCTCCTTCAAACGCGCTTGTTATGTATGTCTCAATGCTCTGATGCTCCAAGCTCACCTGTATCGCCAAAGACGCAGACTTGCCCGGCAGCAAGCCGCGCTGAAAGGCGCTGTAGCGAAGCAAGGATGGAATTGCGGCGGCCCAAATTGAATTGCTGTTGTTGTCGTAGAGGACGTTGTCGGGCGCGCCGGGTAAATCCCAGTCTTGTCCATTTTTTAATTGCGACAGCTTTTTGCCGCGTGTTTGCGCGGCAAAAACATCGCCCCGCGTATCTCCAGTAACGCCGTTTGGAAAATAAAGACTATCGTCGAGACGTTCGACTTCGCCCGTTAAAGAGAGCTTTAGGAGTTGTCCGGACGCTTTGCCTGTCACGGTTTCTATCAATTTCGCTGCGCTAGTGCAGCTTGCACGGTCATTGGTCACAACAACATCTGCTTCACTTATGAAGGCTGCATCGTTCATATTGCATGGGTAGTCGATTGGGGAGGTCCAGCGCTCCGGGTCTGCAAGCCATGCGCGAAACTGGAGCGCCTCATCTTCCAAATCATATAAGCCAAGCTTGGGCTTTCCATTTTTAGAGCGAATGATGACAGCCAGCGTCTCTTCTGTTTCGTTGACGGCAAACCCATGCGGGAATGTGCCTTTACCGAGCGCGAGAAGCGGTTTTGCGGTCCAGTGATCGTTCTTAAAATCTGGCTGCACGATAAAGAGACCAACGGGCCAGTCTTCAGGGTTTCGGCGGCTATACGCCGATAAGAGCAAGGCCCCATTCGACATCCCGGCCATATCTTCAATGCCGGTCAGAAACCCGCTGGGGCTTTCAACAGATACATTTCGGCATCGCATTGGTTTAAAGCCCGACACATCTGCACCGCAGGCCGCTAATCCTATAAGTCCCGCGCATAGCCCCAATGATCGAAATAACGGCGCCACCTCGATGCTATTGTCCCTGCCATCGCGTTAGGTGGGCGAAAGGCGTTCTTCTTGTAATTCTCAATGGTCTGCAAATAGGCGCTAAAGCGATCTTGGTCTTGGTCAAAGCCATCGAGCTCCAATTGGCTGTAGATAGTCTTTAAGCACTCAAGCGGTGTTGCTTGCAGCGCCTCATAGGAGATTTCTACCAGCTGATTTGGCGCGAAAATAGCGGTTTCGTTAATATAGCGCTCCATCATTTCGTCGTAGGTGTCGAGAATGACGGCATCAATATCGATGTGAGAATAGTCTTGAAACGCAAATTCTGCAAAAAGCTTATCGTAGAAATTACGCATTGAAACAAAGACTTTATAGGGGTCTCTATGAATGTGAATGAACCTGGCATTGGGGAATAATTTGGCCAGATGCTGAGGCCGCGCGGTGTAGACAGGGTTCTTGATCACCAAGCGCCGCCCGCCTTGATCGAGGGTTAGTTTTTCATAGAAGCGGCGGACCGTCCTGTCCCAGGCCTTTATGTCCCCTTTCGACATGTTTTTAAAAAACACACCCCGATCGAAAAAGTGATCGAAGGCTTTTGGGAAGTAGAGCGCGTGATAATAAGAATCCGGTGTCATATTTGCCAGTGCGATTTCATCTTCCTGCGGCGAATCTGGCTTGACTGCTACGTTATCGATGTATCGATGTTCAGGCAGCGATCGCTCCAAAAGCGGGCGGAAGAGCTTTCCAATCGTCAAAATATCCCAGGGCAGGGCCGTCGCAAACGGGCTCACTGTGCCGAACTGGTCTGAATGCGCCAGGATATTGTATAGGTGGGTCGTGCCACTACGCCAGTGTCCCAGGATGAAAATCGGCGGCGCCATGTCCTTTGGCGTTGCTGCTTTTGTGTAGAGCCGTTCAGCCAAAGTAAACGGCAGCCGCCCGATGGCCGCGCCCCAAGCAGTATAGTACCGCAAACGACGTCCAGTCTCTGGACCGCCGCCGCAGCTGCGCAGGCGCCATAGGGTTGCCAAATTGGCACCGCAAAGCGGATGGGTTGTTTGAGCTGGGCGCGCCATTAACGGTTTCAAAGGCTCCAAGTGATCTGCAAAGGCTCCGCGCAATTAGCACTGGCCTGCGCCTGCGTCGCCGTGTCAATAAGCGCCCCATGCGCGATTGCCAAGTCAAACTCGGTTTAACAGCCGCTTTATAAGGACGCAGTGAATTAATGAGAGCTTTGCTGGAAGCGATGACGCGGCTGTCTTGCCGCTATGCTGTCGTCGTTGTCTGTTTGGGTTGTCTTTTAGCGATGGCTGGCACTTGGGTCTTTACCGCTCGCTTGTCGGTGGTGACAGATACGGATGCAATGATCGATCCGTCTTTGCCTTATCGCCAAGCCTACGCGTCTTTCCAAGCAGCTTATCCGCAGCTTGGCGATACGCTCGCAGTGGTGATCGAAAGCGATGTGCCGGAGATGCGTCAACGCGCTTTATCCTCGCTTTCAACGCGGCTTCAAGGCGACGAGGTCCATTTTAAAAGTATTTACGCCCCTCAAGCGCTTGCATTCTTTCAAAACAATGGGCTGTTATTTTTGGATTATGGCACCCTTGCTGATCGTATGGATGCGCTCATCGCAGCACAGCCGTTGCTCGGCCCATTACTGCGCGAACCGTCGCTTTCGCTCCTACTAGACGGCCTGGCTGAAGCGGCGGAAGAAGGCGGCCAATCGGCCAACGCGGGCGTCATTGACAGCGCCATTGGAGATGTTGCTCGCGTGAGTGAAAATGTGCTCGCTGGCAGGCCAGATGTACTGAGTTTGCAAGGCCTACTTGACCAGCAAGATGGCGGCTATATGGCTATCCTCGTTGTTCAGCCCGTGCTTGACCCATCGCGCGTGCAGCCAGCAAAGGAGGCAATCGCAGCGCTGCGCGCGCATATCGCCGAAGTGCAAGCGCAGCTTCCAGTCCGTGTGGATATGAGCCTCACCGGTAAAATCGCGCTTAATGCGGAAGAGCTCAAATCCGTGACGGCGGGCGCTTCAGTGGCTGGGCTGCTGTCCCTCGTGCTGGTTACGCTTGTTCTTTATCTTGGAACGCGCTCGGTTCGTGCAGTGCTGGCGATGGTCTTTAATCTTGTGGTCGGATTGATCGCAACCGGGGCGGGGGCCTTGCTGATATTTGGGTCGCTGAACATCATTTCTGTTGCGTTTGCTGTGCTGTTCATTGGGCTTGGCATTGACTTTGCCATTCATTTGCTGCTGCGCGCGCGCGAGATGGCTGCGCATGAACCGCTCGCGTCAGCGCTTGAAAAAGCGGCCGGCACGTCTGGTCTAGCCCTTGCTCTTTGCGCGCCGACGACAGCGCTCGCATTTCTGAGCTTTACACCCACGGACTATGCCGGGCTCTCGCAGCTGGGGGTCATAGCAGCGCTTGGTGTCTTTATTGCACTCATTACATCACTCACGGTATTGCCAGCCCTGCTGGTGCTACTGCGCATTCAGCCAAAACCAGCGCGCTCGGCGGCGCAGTCTTTTGCACATACCAAACCCAGGCTTATCTTGATGTTTGCGGTCTTTACGCTGCTTCCTGCGCTGTATTTGGCCCCGCATATCCCCTTTTCTGCTGATCCAATAGCGCTCAAAGACCCATCTTCGCCGTCTGTTCAGGCCTATCAGCGCTTGCTAGCGCAAGACGGTTTTTCGCCCCATGTCATGCATGTGATGGCGCAAACCCCGGAGCAAGCTGGCGAATTAGCGGCGCAAGCGAAAATGCTTGATGGCGCCCACCGCGCGGTGTGGCTAGGCAGTTTTGTGCCGCCCGAACAAGGCGACAAACGCGATTTGATCGATGAGACTTATTTCCTGCTGGCTTCTGACTTGCTGTCCGTGACCATACAGCCGCATGTTGAGGAGGCGGATGCGGCTAGTGCTATGGATCGGCTGGCCAAAGCCACGGGGCTCGCGGTTTTCATGCAATTTAAGGAGTCCGCGGCCCGGCGGCCTGAGCTTTGGGGCACGCTGGGCAAAAGCTTGCTCAACACGGTGCCTGATCTGCGTGACACTTTAAAGGCGCAGCTCACCACGACGGGCGTTGAGCCAAAGGATGTTCCGAAATCTATTGTATCGCGCTACCGCGGCACAAATGGTCGGTACCGATTAGAAATTTTGCCTGCAAACCCGCTGCGAACACAGGAGAATTTGGCTGCGTTTGTCGATGGGGTTCAAAAAGTGTTTCCCACTGCGACCGGCAGCCCCGTGCAAATCGTCCGCTCGGGACAAATTGTGAAAGGGGCTATGCTTCAAGCGACGCTGACCGCGCTCGTCCTTGTCAGCGTTTTTTTACTACTGATCTTACGATCGGTGCTGCAAGTTGTGCTGGTCTTGGCGCCCGTGGTTTTGGCCGGGATTGCAACGCTCGCCAGTGCGGTGCTGCTCGGCCTATCGTTTAATTTCGCCAATGTCATTGTTCTGCCGTTGCTACTTGGCCTCGGCGTGGATGCAGGCATTCACTATGTGCGCCGCGCGTTTGAAAGCGGTGATGGGCATACCTTAGACACTGGCTCAACAGGCCGGGCGGTGCTGCTGTCGGCGTTGACAACGATTGGTAGCTTTGGGACCTTGATGGTCTCCAGCCATGCTGGAACCGCTAGCATGGGCCAGCTTTTAACGCTGGCCCTTTTTTGGCTGATGACGACAACACTGATTGTGTTGCCAGCTTTGCTTGCGCTGCGCGTTAAGAGGCGCGGCGCCGCCGCATAACGCCAAGACCGGTCAGTCCAAGCCCAAGAAGCGCTAACGATGCTGGTTCTGCAACAGGCGAGATCGCATAGAGCGCTGTGCCTGTTTCAATGAGAACATCGTCATCATCTTCAAAGCCTTCATAGGCAATGAGCAGATAGCCTTGACCATCTTCGCCGGTGACAAACCGTAGACCTTCAGGCCGTGCAAGGCCTTCTGTGTCGATCACGCCGACCAGAAAGGCGTCCAGGTCATCTGCTGTAATAGAATCCAGGTCCCAGTCCGTCAGATCGAAAATCATAACTGCGCTGGCGCGCTCAAGGCCAAGGAACAAATAAGTGCGGTCATCGATAACACCGATTTCCACTGCTTCTGGCTCACTGCCTTTATCGTCGCTGCGGTTGTCAGGGTAGAGGCCAAGGCTTGCCATCGTCTCATCAACAAAGCTGCCACTGTCGAATACCAGTTCCCCTTCGTCACTCCAGAGCGAGAAGGAGCGTGCACCATAGGAAAATAATGTCGAGAACTCACCGTCGTCATTGATGCCATCCGGAATAATGCCCGGGTTCACGGTCACATTCAGGCGGCCAAGGTTTTCATCTTGTTCTAGCTCAGCGATCTGCTCCGGGGTTCCAAAGTTAGACGCCTTCGGGACATCATCGTCCGCGCGCTCTTCTTCGCTGAAGCCGTCATAATCGCGTGCATCGCCTTCATTGGCGCTGACAATATATTCTGTGCCGCCGATGGTAACGGTATCAATGCCATCGGGCTGATACATGCCAACTACGTTCGGCTGGGTTTCGAAAACAATCCCACCATCTTCGTTGCTTGGATCAATCTCATTGCCAACCAGGCTGTAATCTTTGAAGCCCAGTGCGACAATGTCTGGATCGGCAGATGGGTTCTCCAGGTCAATGATCGCAAGCGCATTATTTTCCTGAAGCGCCACATACGCCTTGGTGCCGTCCTCTGATACAGCGATGTATTCTGGCTCAAGGTCTTGAGAGGCTGAAGCGTCGGGGCCGAAGATGCGAACACCAGCCTCGCGCAGCGTATCTTCTTGGCCATTAAAGCTTTCAAAGCCCACATTTTCGACGGTCATAGCGTCGACGTCGATGATGCTGACGGACCCATTTGGATCAACTGTATAAGCATCATTGGGTTCGCCTTCGTTGGCGACAACAATTTTTGACCCGTCGGGCGTGAACGTCAGCATGTCCGGTAAAACGCCGACTTCATACGTCTTGCTCGGCATGGTCAGGTCATTCGTCTCATAGACAAATACCGAGCCATTTTGCGTGCCGTCATCTGCTGCAACTGCGATGGCAAGTTTGCCGTTTTGGTTTACGTCGACAGATTGAACACCGCCAAAATCAGAGAAATCAATCGGATCACCTACGGATGACCCTGTGGTGAAATCAATCACATCGACTTGATCGCCAGAGGCTGTAAATACCAGGTTCGTTTGCGGGTCATACGCCACGATCTCAGACGTGGTTGCTGCAGAGACAGCCCATTGCTGATTAATCTTGACGAGAGGCGTATTAAAAACGACGCCTGCCTGAGCAGCAGCGCCCGAGAGTAACAAACCGCACGATAAAATGGTGGAAGATAGGAATGATAATTTCACGCTGAAGCCCCCTTCAGTTGCGCAACAAACAAAGCCCGAAAAGCACCTGCTTTTCAGATCGCTGTTGAAAATGACGTCTCGTTTCAGAAAGTCGAGTGGTTAACAAAAGTTTAATATTCCGCTGCCTTTTACGCTCCCGGACTAAGGTCGGTACCATGCGTGTTTGGCGCTAATACTGGCAGACAATATGAAGTAAGAGCTCTAGTGCTGTGTCCCGCACTGGGGTATGGCCTAGAGGCGCAGTTTGGTGCGTTTTGTGTTTTTTCTGGCAGGATGGGTTTGAAACTGAAAGCGACGCCATATGAATTAGGCCTGATGTTAAAGGCCTTAGAGGCGCAAACTGGCGAGAGCGCTGCGGATGCGGTCGCCTTGGAAGCAGCCCGGGTCAAATCTGGCAATGACGAAGACAAGTTAACAGCCTATGTTATGGCGCACTCGAAGACACATGACATTGCGGAGGCTTTGCGCAAGGCGCACCGCGCGCGCAAGATAGCAACAGCGCTTTTGATCGGAGGTGCTGCGTTACTCGGCGCGCTAGCAGTCATGTCGGCGTTGCTGCGAGACGGCGACCCAGCACTCAATATTTTCTGGCTTCTGTCGGCTTTGTTAGGGCCTGCGACTGTGGCTCTTTTGGTGTGGGGCTTCGTTCTTTTGCGTAGTTCAGGCGGGCTCTCCAGCCTGTGGATGGGCTCGCTAACCGGGTTTATGACCAAGCGTTTCAGCCCCGCATCTGCGGCGAATACGGCGGCCACACAGGTCGTTACGGATCAGCATATTGCTGGGCCCCTCGGCCGCTGGCGCCTGTCTGTTTTAAGTCATGGCTTTTGGCTGACATACCTTATCAGTGCAGGCCTGGTATTCGTCTTCATCATGGCATTTCAGCGCTACATATTCATTTGGGAAACCACATTACTCACTACGGATCAGGCGATGGGCCTATTCAGTGCTTTGCGTATGCCGGTTGCGGCGCTGGGTCTGCCAAACCCATCCGTTGATGAGATTCGCGCTGCGCAATATTCGGGCGGCGTGCTGCCAGCTGGCCAAGTAAGCCAAATATGGGCCCAGTTCACGCTTGCCTTGCTCCTCATCTTAGGCGTGCTGCCTCGCGTCCTCCTTTGGATGGCAAGCACATGGCGGGTGAGAGGCCTTCTTGCGTGCCAGCGCCTCACAGCGACTGATCCATTTTTTGCTGGGATTGCCGCCCAAATCTACCATCCGCGCCCCGACACACACATCATCGACGATGACGAAAGTCCTCCAGCGCCGTCGCGTATTGGTGTCCCTGCGCCGCATGAAGTCACTGCTTTGGCGGCCTATGCGGTGATAGGCTGGGAGCTTGATGATGAGCAGTTGGCTCAGCTCGGCGAGGCCACGCTCATCGGCGCCTATGAACGAGAAGATGCTCTTATTAGCGCACTTCAGCAGAGCCAATCAAATCCTGCGGCAGTTGCTATATCGCTCACAAATACGCCCGACCGGGGAACCGCTCGCATTTTGAAATCGGCAGCGCAGCAGAGCCAAAGCCGGCTCACTTTCATTCTCCTTGGACAATCCAAATTAGCACAGCGCTTCTCTAAGGCCGACCAAGACCGGCGCTTGGCGGACTGGTGGGCGCTTTTGATGACGCTCGGCATCTCGCCTGAAAACATCATTCTGCCGGAGGTTGGCAGTTTAGCAGAGCAGGGCACTGCGTAATGGACAGCCAAACGCTTAAAATTGCTGTTGTTGGCCATACCAACGTTGGCAAAACCAGCCTGATGCGGACGCTCGCGCGTGACGGCAGTTTCGGTGATGTCGCTTCAAGCCCTGGCACAACGCGGCGCGTCGAAGCAGCGCGTTTATCGGCTGGAGGTCATGAACTGGTGTTTTTCGATACGCCGGGACTGGAAGATTCGTCTGGCGTTCTCGCCCATCTAAAGGCGCAAATAGACACCGGCATCGACTGGATTGAAGCGATTGCAGCGCTTGCAAGGCAGACCCCCGCACAAACCACCTTCGCCCAGGAAGGCAAAGCGCTGCGGCAAGTGGTTGGTAGTGATCTTCTGCTATATGTCATTGATGTGCGCGATAATGTGCGCGCCAAGCACCGCGATGAACTTGAAATTTTGATGCGCTGCGGCCGGCCTATTCTTGCTGTGTTGAATTTTGTCGCCCAAAGCCGGGCAGGCGAGGAGAGTTGGCGCGAAACGTTAGCGCGTACCAATATTCATGCGATCGCGCCTTTTGACACGTTTGTCTATAGCGAGGCAGGTGAGCTTTCTCTTTATGAAAAAGCCCGCACGCTGTTGGATGCTTTTTCCCCCGTCATCAATCAACGCCTCAGCGATATTCGCGCGGCGCGGCTAAGCCAGGTGCGTGCCGGGGCCGTATCGATAAGCCAGCTGGCCGCTAAGCTGGGCGGGCTGGAAGAAAAAGTGGATTTAGATGATACGCTTGGCCGAGATATGAAGGCCGACGCCTTAAAAAAGAGTGCCCATCAAGCTGAAGCCAAGTGCAAAAATAAGCTGCTGAAAACATTCGGGTTTGATCAAGCTTTGCTGGACCTTGAAGCGCTAGAGATGGAGGCTGGCCTTTGGGAGGTTGATCCCTTTGACGCACAAACTCTGGCGGACTTTGGACTGAATACGACCGCTGCTGCAGCAACGGGCGCAGCCGTTGGCCTGGGGATTGATTTGCTGGTGGGTGGCTTAACGCTTGGCGCTGCCGCTGCAACGGGCGCCATTGTCGGCACTGGCCTCGATGCTTTTCGGCGCTATGGGCGCGATATTCAAGATCGTCTGGCTGGCCGGGCGTCTCTAAAACTGAGCGAACAGACACTTGCCCTCATCTTGGCGCGGCAGATCGCGCTCCTGCAGGCGCTGAGTGCGCGTGGCCACGGTGCCCAGAGCAAAATTGCGCTGACGTCAGCCAAAGACCTGGCCGAGCCACTTTTGCCCGCCGCGCGCAAAGCGCTAAAGGGTCAAAGCAGCGCTGCGTTGGTGGACGACTTACGCGTTTTGATCTCTGGCCGGAAGGCTGCGATCGGCGGCGCTTCTTAATCGGCGATCCACACAACCAATTTTCTTAAGATTTTACAGGTTTTTTAACGTCTTACCGGGATGCTCCGATCGCGGCGGCGTTTGGCTAGTCTTAGGACGTAGTTAACGCCAGAAAGACGACGGAGACTGATATGTCAGCCATTTTAGCGGCAGCAAAACACCTTGCTGGGTTTTTAGGGCGCCTTAAGGGCAATACGCGCGGTAATGTGAGCGTGTTTTTTGCTTTTTCGATTATTCCAATGCTAACGGCGATCGGCATTGGGATCGATGTAACCAGTATGTATATGCACCGCTCTAAGCTACAAGGCGCGCTCGATTCTGGTTCACTCGCGGGCGCGCAAACCTATTTTTCGCGCGCGCATGAAAGCGAAGCAGCGCGGATAGCCGCAGCCAAAGACGTTGCATATAAATATATGAAGGCAAACATTCCGGAGATTGTCAATTCCGGCGGAAATCCAACCATCGACATGCAAATTGTTGGTGATAACCTGCTTGAGTACTCCGCAACAGCAGACATGAAAACCGCGTTTGCTCGCTTTCTTGGCTATGAAAATTTTAACGTAAAGGTCAAAGCGACTGTTACGGCTGGTGAAGCGCGCATTACTGAGGTTGTCCTCGCCCTCGACAATACCAGCTCCATGTTCTCCCAAGATCGATTTGTGCTGATGCGCGAGGCCGCTAAGGATTTCACTGCCCAAATGTTCAACCAGAATGCTGACCCCACGCTGCTGAAGATTGCCGTGGTCCCCTGGTCAACAACGGTGAATATCAAATCTGAGCCACTCGCGCCGCCGAGCTCGACCAGCGTGTCGATGACCAAGTTGCAGGCCGCCGGCAGCAGGCTTTCTCCTATTGCGCCAATGAATAGCCGCCTGACCTACGTCACGCATCCAACGACTGGACAGCCGTTTTTTAGCAACGCGCAAGTAAACAGCGTTTTCCAGCCAGTTGAATGGCGCGGGTGCATTCGCGCTGCCAATAACGAGCGGCGCGTTAAGAACAATGGTGACATTCGCGATACATTGACGGATGCCCCGCCATCGCCCATGCGCTGGCCCGTGAATTATTTGGATTTCCGCGACGATACTGCTGGGTATGTTGAAAAAACCAACTGTCGCAGGGAGATTCGCCCGCACAGTCATGGCGGCGGCAATAATAACAACAATAATAATAATAATAATAATAATAACAACAACAATGATGACGATAACAATGGCGGAACGCAGGCGAGCTTAGACAGGCCCGCCTATGGCCGTGATGTCGATGAAACTCTAGAAGACTGGTCGGTTGAATCTGGCGATAACCTGGCGCACACAGCCTATCGTAACGTATGTGACCGCAAGTGGATTTCGCTCAATGTCCCATGGTGCAGCACATGGGGCGAGGAGGGCCGGGTGAATGCCTATTGGCCTGAAGATGAGGCTTGTTCGACCAATGGTAAGCAGATCAACGGGACCAAAAAAGCCTGTGTGTCTGATCCCAATGAATTTGCTTATTTAGCAAGTGGCAAAGATGCCTGCCCGTGGGAGGATGAAGACGACATTTTGCCGTGGAATGAGCATAAGCCGATTTATGGGCCAAACCTAAACTGCCCCACAGCCATGTTGCCGCTTTCTTCCAGCCGGCGCCAAGTTATTCGCAAGCTTGACCATATGTATCCTGTCCCCGGCGGAACGCACGCGGATGTTGGCTTGATGTGGGCGCTGCGCGCGCTATCGCCGCGCACCTCCTGGACCAACTTTTGGGGTCTTACAAATGCGCAGTCGCCGCTTCCATTTTCCTCTGACGCAGGCCGTAAAGTCGTGATTTTGCTGACAGATGGTAACAACTCCGAGCCCATTGATTATGAAGGCTACTATGGCTGTACGCGCAGAAACCGCCCGGGCGGGATTGGCAACTGTTGGCGTTCAAACGGCGTGAAAAAATTGGATGAAGATGTTTTGGATGATCTCACTCTAGATGCTTGCAACGCCATGAAAGGCACCTACGATATCGAGCTTTATACCATTGCTGTGGACATCAATTCAGCCAACCACATCAGCTTGTTGCAGCAATGCGCGTCTTCTCTGGAGCATGCCTTCAATATTTCGTCTGCTGAGCTTGCAGATACATTTGACGAGCTGGCGCAAACGAACTTGCGGATTGTGCGTTAATCATTGCCTCTTTGCCGCGCTGCAGTAGTGTTGCGCAGCACGTTACAACAGGATGGCAATGAAAGCTGCACAATATAGCGTTTATGGCGGACCGGACGTCTTAGCGCTCAAAGATGTCGAAAAGCCTGAGCCTAGGGCAGGGGAATGCCTTGTCAGCGTGGCTGGCGCTGGGCTGAACCCCGTTGATGCAAAACTGCGCAGCGGCGCGCTCGATGGGCTGTTCCCGCTTTCATTTCCCGTCATCCCTGGATGGGATGTATCTGGCATCGTGGCGGCCGTAGGGCCAGAAGTGGACCAGACCTGGCTGGGCAAAAAGGTCTTTGCCTATACGCGCTTCGACGATGTTGCGCAAAACGGGACCTGCGCGCAGTTTTGCTCTGTTCCAGCTTCATTTTTAGCGCAAACTCCTGAAAGCTTGGACCTGTCTGAAGCAGCCTCTGTTGCGTTGGTGGCTCTGACCGCCTATCAGAGCCTTGTTGAAAAGGCTCAGATTGCGGCCGGACAGTCCGCACTTATCATTGCTGGGGGCGGGGCAGTTGGGCACTACGCAATTCAACTGGCCAAAGCTGCTGGCGCTTTTGTCGTCACCACTGCCAGCCCGGGAGACCATGAAGCCTTGCGCGCAAAAGGGGCGGACCACTGCGTGAGCTACCGAGACAGTGATTGGGCGCGCCAAGTTGCTGCCTATGCGCCTCATGGATTTGACGTGATTTTAGATGGCGTAGGGGCAGAGACGCTTGATCAGTGTTACGCGCTGCTTAGCTCGACCGGTACGCTGATTGGCCTCAACGATCCGCCGCTTGCGGAAAAAATTGGTCCCAAAGCGGCTGCAGTGCGTCTGTTCTCAAGGCCAGAGGGTAGCCAGCTGGCGCAGATCGCGTCTCTCATCGAAACCGGCGCCTTAAAGCTGGATACAATGACCATGCTACCGCTCAGCGATGTTGCCAAGGGCCATGCGTTGCTGGATGAAGGACATAAAGGCAAAATCGTGTTAGTGCCTTAGCCGGTTAGCGGCACATGTCAGGAATAGTATATGGCCTTTCGGCGCATTGAAGTGGAGGCGGATGCCAAGCATGCAAACGCGCTTCTTACCGCAATCAAAGACTGCAAACCCACTGACATTCGTGTTGTTGAAGATGAAAAAAACAAGCGCATTCGCATTTTATCGCTTGTACGCCAGGAAAGCGGCCAAAGCCTTGTAGATGCCGTTCAAAAAACGCTGCAAGCGAGCCAAGACTGGCGTTTGTTTGTCCTTCCCGTCGAAGCAACGCTGCCAAAAGTCGCTGAGCCTGCGCCAAAAAAAGAGGCCAAAGCCACAGATCAAAACGGCAAAAAAGAAAACAATAAGTCGAACGTTATACGCGAGGAGGTGTTTGAAGACGTTGCTGCCAATGGGCGCTTGACCAACACGTATTTGATCTTAACCGCTTTGTCGGCAGTGGTTGCGGCACTTGGACTTAACATGGATTCTGTTGCCGTTGTGATCGGCGCCATGGTGATCGCGCCGCTGCTTGGACCGCAGCTGGCGCTATCTTTTGGGATTGCTTTAGGCGCCAGGGATTTGGTGATCCGTTCAAGTATCACTGCGGCGGTTGGTTCAGCTTTTGCCGTCGTGCTGGCCTATGGGATTGGTCATGTGGTGGAGGTGGATTTATCGAGCCAAGAGCTTGTGAGCCGCACCACAGTCAATATTGAAAGCATTGTGCTCGCCTTAGCCTCGGGCGCGGCAGCCGCATTGTCGCTACTAACAGGGCTGTCGACGACCTTGGTTGGCGTCATGGTTGCCGTTGCGCTGTTGCCGCCTGCGACCGTCTGCGGGCTGATGTTCGCAGCTGGGGAGCCGCAGGCTAGTTTTGGCGCTTTGATGCTTCTTGTCGCTAATATCATTTGCGTCAATCTGTCGGCACAAGTCGTTTTTCTCTCGCGCGGTGTTGGCCCGCGCAGCACGCTGAAACAAAAAACTGCGCGGCGCTCTGGATGGTTTACGATTGGCATTTGGGCGATGTTGCTGGCCATTTTCGTCGTCTTCATCATGCCGCGTATTCAGGGCATTTGAGCGATGAAGCGTGTTCTTCTTGGTCTGAGTGTTTGCATCATCGTAGCGCTTACGCTGTTTACTTGGCTTGCGCCGGCCTATGTCGATGATCAGTTCAACACGCCGCGGCCGCATGCCCTCTACACTGTGAATGCAGAAGCGAAAGCCCTCTATGATGCTCTGCCAGGTATTGCTGACATGCACGTGGACACACTGCTTTGGAAACGAGATTTGCTGAAGCGCAATACCCGCGGCCATGTGGATGTGCCTCGTGCGATAGGCGGTAAGATGGCGATACAAGTATTCGGCGCTGTCACCAAATCGCCCAAGGGGCAGAATTATGAAGCCAACAGCGATGCGAGTGACAATATCACTTTATTAGCCATGGCGCAGCGCTGGCCACCTCGCACCTGGTTTTCTTTAAGAGAACGCGCGCTGTATCAGGCCGAAAAACTCAGCCGTTTTGCCAATGGCTCTGGCGGCCAGCTGGTCTTTGCGCGCAGCCAGATGGATTTAGAGCGCGTTTTGCAGCGCCAGGCAAAAGGGGAGAGCGTGACAGCGGGCTTTATGGGGCTGGAAGGTGCCCACGCACTCGAAGGTGAGCTTGGCAACGTGGACGTTTTGTTTGGCGCAGGCTTCCGCATGCTGGGTCTGGCACACTTCTTCGACAATGAAGTTGCAGGCTCGGTGCACGGCCTTCAAAAATACGGTCTGACCCCCCTCGGCCGCGATGTGGTCCTGCGGGCGCAGTCGCTAGGTATGATGATCGACGTGGCCCACGCCAGTCACAAGGCCATCGCTGATGTCCTAGATATCAGCAGCGCACCACTCATTTTCAGTCATGGCGGCGTGAAAGGGACCTGCGACACCAATCGCAATTTAACGGACGAAGAAATTCGCGCCATCGCTGCGACAGGCGGTTTGATTGGTCTTGGCGCTTGGGACGCGGCGGCGTGCGGGGAAACACCGGCCGATTTGGCCCGCGCTATGGCTCATGTGCGAAAGCTTGTCGGCGCGCAACATGTTGCCATCGGTAGCGACTTTGATGGCGCTGTTAAAAGCGCGTTTACGATCGCCGAGTTTGATGCCTTGGTTCAAGCGTTATTGGCTGAAGGTTTTTCAAGCGAGGAAGTCGAAGCGGTCATGTTCGGTAACGTCGTTCGCGTGTTTCGGACGGTTCTGCCTAAGCTTTAATCCTTACTCCGCAGCTTCGGTTTCGATGCCGGCTGCTGCATTTTGCTGTTGTTGCCACATGTCAGCATAAACACCGCCTAGCGACAGCAAATCTTGGTGTCTGCCTTCTTCTAAAATGTCGCCGTGGCTCAACACAATGATTTTGTCAGCGTCCACCACTGTCGATAGCCGATGGGCGATAATCAGGGTGGTCCGGCTTTGTGCCACCATGTTCAGCGATGCTTGAATATCGCGCTCTGTGCGGGTGTCGAGAGCGGAGGTGGCTTCATCAAGGATGAGCAGCGGCGGATTTTTTAAGATCGTTCGCGCAATGGCGACGCGCTGCTTTTCTCCCCCAGAAAGCTTTAACCCGCGCTCCCCAACGATGGAGTCATAGCCATCAGGAAGGCTTTCAACGAAGCTATGGATTTGCGCCTGTTCGGCTGCCTTTTTGATGTCGTCCATGCCTGCGCCGGGGCGGCCATAGCCGATGTTGTAGGCAATCGTATCGTTAAACAAGACAGTATCTTGCGGCACGATACCGATATTGCGGCGCAGGCTCTCTTGCGTGACGTCGCGCACATCTTGGCCGTCGATTGTGACTGCGCCGCTTGTAATATCGTAAAACCTGAAAAGGATGCGACTAAGCGTGGATTTACCTGCACCAGAATGGCCCACGACGGCAAGCGTCTTGCCGCCAGGGATTTCAAAGCTGAGATCCCTTAAGATGATGCGGTTTTTCTCATAGCAAAACCGGACATGGTCAAATGTAACGCTGCCGTCGGTAACCCCTAAGGATGGAGCGCCGGGTTTGTCGGAAACCTCGGGTTTTTGATCAAGCAGTCCAAACATGAAGTCCATGTCAACCAAGCCTTGCTTAATCTCACGGTAGACCCAGCCCAGCAAATTGAGCGGTTGGAACATCTGGATCAACATGGTGTTGACAAGCACGACGTCGCCAACGGAATAGCCTTGCGTGATCATGCGCCAGGCTATGAGGGCCATACAGCCAGCGAGACACAAAGACGTCAAAAGGCCTTGGCCAATATTCAGCAGAGCCAAAGACGCATCAGATTTTGATGCAGCGTCCTCATAGCGTTTCAGCGCGTTGTTATACTGAGTAATCTCATGCGTCTCGTTGCCGAAATATTTGACCGTTTCATAGTTGAGCAGGCTATCGATTGCGCGTGAATTCGCCTTGGTATCTTGATCGACCATTTCCCTGCGCAGTTTGGTGCGCCACTCGGTGACCCAGGCGGTATAGCCCACATAGCCCAGGACGCAGGCCACGGTCATAAGGACGAGCTCCCAGCCAAATTCGACACCGAAAATGATACCAACCGCGCCTAGCTCAATGAAGGTGGGCAAAATGTTGAACACTAAGAAATAGAGCATAGTATCAATTGACTTGGTGCCGCGCTCTACAGCCCGCGTCAGCCCGCCTGTGCGCCGTTCTAAGTGAAAGCGCAAAGACAAGCGGTGAAGGTGCTTAAAGACTTCAAGTCCAATGGCCCTAACCGCCCGCTGGCCCACACGCACATAAACAGCGTCGCGCAAATAGTTAAAGGCTGTGGCGGCAAACCGGGCCAAGCCATAAGCACCAATCAATCCAACCCCTGCCAAGAGGGCAGGATCAGCGGCATCGCTGAGTTCGTCAATTGCGTCACGGTAGAAGAACGGCACAATAAGCGTGAGGCCTTTCGCCATCAGCATGATCAAGACAGCAAGGATGATGCGCCATTTTAGGTCCGGCATGTCCCGGCCCCATAAATAGGGCAAGAACCGGCCAATGGTTTCAAGCGCAGGCTTATGTGGCTTGGCATCAGGATCAGGCGCGGAATGGGCGCGGGGCATTGGAGGGACTCTCTGGATAAGGACTTGTTTGAGGCTTATTTATGCTGAAGCCGTGCGAGCGGCTAGCGTAAAACACTTTTTTTGCCGCTCGTCCTTGGTTTTACCATCGGGTCCGCGGAAATAGTAAGCAAGCCCTCCTCGATTTTTTCCTACTGCGATGTATGTCGCTAGGTTCAGTGCTGGTTGGGATCGGCGCTGAGAGAAAGTCAACGTAGCTGAGATCCCGCGGCAGGACGAAATAGGCGGCATGATGTGACGGACGCTGTAAAGGGCTGGCTTTATGGAATAGCGGCAACGTTTGTCGGCGGCCTCTATACTGTGTATGCGCAGCAAGCGGGACGCATGGGCCTCGATCCACTTGACTTAGTCGCCTTTCGCTACGCGATTGCGTTCGTTTTGATGTTGCCAGTGTTTCTAAAAGTTGCTGGTCGGCAGAATTTTGCAGGCCTAGGGCTGCGCCGCGCCTTGATTTTGAGCGCTGTTGGAGGTCTTGGCTTTGTTGTCTTTTTCTTTTCTGGATTTGTGTTTGCGCCGTTGTCTCATGGCGCGGTCCTGCCGCCCGGGGCCTCTGCAGTCACTGGCGCTGTGCTCGCATTTTTCTTTCGCGGCGAGGGCTTTGGTAAGGCCAGAATTATCACACTGGTTTTGATCTTATCAGGACTGATCTTAGTGAGCGGCGCATCCTTTTTCGGTGCAAATTCAGGTACCTGGCGCGGGGATATTTTGTTCATGCTCGCGGGGGCGGATTGGGCGTTGTTTTTGGTGCTTTTGGCCCGCTGGAAAGTCGCCTCGCTCTCCGCCACCGCAATTGTATCCGTCATTACCTGCATCGTTTTCTTACCTTATTATTTAATCACTGGCGGGTACTCCAATTTAGCCGAGGTTGCTCCGGCCGATATCTTGATTCAAGTTGTCATCCAGGGCTTCTTTGCTGGGTTTGGGGGGCTCTATCTATTCGCTAAATCAGCTTCATACCTCAGTGTCGCGGCGGCGAGCGCCTTGCCTGGTTTAATGCCGGTCCAAGCGTTGCTGCTGGGCGCGCTGTTGTTCGGTCTTATTCCGGCGCCAATAGCTCTTGCCGGGGCTGCTCTGGTGATTGCTGGGCAATGGGTTGGGATGGGAGCAAAGCGCTCAACGTAAAAGAGTGTTTATGCTGCGCTGCGACATTTTGATCAACGCTGTTTGGCATGCCGCTTTTATAAATCTGGATAAAATCCTGAAAAATCAATTGGATCACTTTAGTCCGTTGTAAAAAATGCAATGAAAAGTGTTTTTGTTGCGTTTGTGTGCGGCGCAGCATTTCGCAATATTAGATACATCAACCCATACCCAAAACCGTCTGAAGGACTGCACACATGAAGAAATTTTTCGTAGCATGCGCGATCTCTGGAATGGCCTTTATTGCCACTGCCCCAGCGCAGGCATTCACGTCTTGGTCGAAATTTGAGTATCAGGGCTTTGAGGTTAAAGCACGCTACTTGGATGGTTCTTTGCGCCATATTACAGCTGTGAACCCCTCCACTGGCCAGACCTTCAGCGGCCATGTTAGCAAAAGCGGTATCGCTTATATTAAAGCAGGCAGCGAAACACTGCAGATTGATATCGCAGACGCTGAAAAGCGCTTTGATACACGCGGGCGTCAAACACTCGCTCAGGCTCAGTAGTTTGAGTCAGGAAAAACGCGCAGATCCTCCCCAATAGTGTTCTGCGGCAATGAAGCCGGGTTGGTTCGCCAGCCCGGTTTTTATGTTTTGGCCCGGTTTTTCTATTTTGGCCCGATTTTTCTATTTTGGAAGGTATAAGTTTGGTTCGGCTTAGGCTGCGCGCAGGGCTGGCATGTCATTGACGAGCCATTGTTGCAGATGCCGCATCACATGTTCATCCATGCGCTTTGCTTGGCAAACGAAATAATAGGTGACTGGGCTTTCGATTTCGAGGTCTAAAACGCGCACCAAACGTCCGCTCTCTAGATATGGTCTGGCCAAGAATTCAAAGCTGAAACCGAGCCCAAGGCCGCTGGCGGCTGCATCGACCATGATCGGACCGCTGTTAAACGTACTCACCGTCACGGGCTTGGTCGCTGGATAGCCTAAGCGGCTCAGCCATTCGTCCGTCATGTCGTCGATGTTTTTTAAAATGAGCCGAGGGAGGCGCGCAAAGTCCTGCGGTGTTGGATTGCGCCCCATGCTTGCCAGCAAATCAGGCGAAACAACCGGGAAAATCCCAAATCGACCTATTTCTTCAACGATGAAATCGCGGCTTTCGACTTCGCGTTCATAGACGATTGCCGCGTCCAAATCGTGCCCAACGCGGGCCAAGGCTTGCGGTGCTGTGTCGAATTGAAGCTGCGTAGAGGGCGCGCGTCGGCGCCACTCTCCGAGCCGAGGCATCACAAATGCTTTGGCGAATCCAGGTGGTATTCCCAGTCGTATCACGCGTTCACGCGATTGCCCGCGCGCTTCTTCACACGCTTGGTGTATTGTGTCAAAGGACGGCGCTAGCCTGGAAAAGAGCTGCTTTCCAGCTGTAGTTAAACGTACTTCGCGGTTTACCCGGTCAAATAAATCGATGCTAAGATCGTCTTCTAAGCCTTTGATTCGCCTGCTAAAAGCAGACGGGGTTAAGTTAAGAGAATGCGCGGCTTTTATGAACGATCCAAGCTCGCCGGCAGCAACAAAGGCCTCCAGACCGCGCAGGGGCGGCAATCGGCTCATGTATCAGTCTCTTGCGATTTCACAATCATCTCACCTTTCAAGGTAGTGCAATTGTGCGGCGCAGCAATGTTTATTGCAAGCGCGAAAAAACCAAAAGGACTAAGACGATAGTCTAGGGCTGGGTGCGAGGTCCGCCTAAATAGGCTGTCGCATCGATCTCGATCATCAGTTCTGGAAGGGCAAGCGCCTTGACTTCAACAATCGTATCGGCTGGCCACGGCGGCGTGAAATACGCACCGCGCAGCACCATAATTTTCTCAAAATTTGACATATCCGTGAGATAGATTGTCACCTTGATGACGTGATCCAGCGTGGCTCCGGCTTCGGCCAGTATCTCGGTGATATTGGTCATCACCTGAGCGGCTTGCGCATCAAAATCGTCAACACCCACCAGGTTGCCTTGCTTATCGATGGCGGCTTGGCCAGAGAGGTAGATGAAGTCACCCGCCTTAAATCCCTGGCTGATTTTATAGGGCTCTAAGGGGTCCGGGGTTGTTTTGATCCGTGTTGCGTTTGTCACCGATGGCCCTTTGTTTGAAAAAGCTAGCCAAGGCGATTGCTTTGACTGGCTTTGTGTTCAGATGCTGGCTCGGGCGTTTATTCTGCTGCCTGCGCCAAGGCTGGCTGATCCCAAACCGGGGGTTGCGGTGCTGGGAGGCCTGTTTCGGCCAAGCAGTTGGCACGCAGGGTTTCGATGTCTGGCCCGGCGTTGAAGAGAGGCAGTTCGCCGCGCTCAGAGCGCATTTTCTCGCGCAGTGTCGTTGTTGCAGCGTCATCGACTTTGCCATCAGCGGTCAGTACCACGCCGTAGCGTTTCGCGCCGTCTGCGGTGACAAGCCCGCGTTTCAGTTCAAGCGCAAGCAGGGCAGGGTCGCGCTCGAGTGGGTCGCCCCAGCCTCCGCCGCCCCAGGTAATGTAGTGGAGCAGGTCACCTTCATGCACTTCAATATTATCGATCTTATTGCCAAGAATTTCTTCAGAGCCATCGGCGCGCTCAATGATCTTTTTCGCGCGCATGCCGGGTTCGCCCCCGTTCACGCCCCAAGGGTAAGTGAACCAGCGGTCATCATGGATAGCGATGGTTCCCGTTTGAAGGAAACGATAGCTCATGATGATGCCATTACCGCCGCGATTGAGGCCAGCACCGCCGGAATCAGGAACCGTCTCATATCGTTCAATGCGCATCGGGTAATAGCGCTCCAAGAACTCGTTGGGCACGTTGGTAAAGCCAGGCCAGAGCGAGTGGCCATCCGGGCCATCGCCAAAGGGACGCCCGGGAATGCCGCCAAAGCCGATTTGGAACAGCTGGAACCAGTCACCGGTTTTGTTGTCAAAGCCTGAGAACATGAGGTGCGGCGAGGAGGAGAAGCCAGCTGCATTCAAGAAGTCGGGCGTTTTCTGGCCAAGCAGCGCGCCGAGCACATCAAAGATACGGCCCAAAGCGTGCGTCCGGCAGGAGAGGGCAGCCGGGAATTTCGGCTTGAGGAGGCTGCCGTCGGGAATACGCACTTCAACCAGATCATAGAACCCATCGTTGAACAGGATCTGCGGATCAAACACCATGATCATGTAGATGCCAAAGAACATCTTGAACATGTTTTCGTTGAGGAAGAAGTTGATGGAAGACGCCGATTGCGGGTCTGTGCCTTCAAAATCGAGAATGGTTTTATCACCCTCACGCCACATGGTGCATTTGATTTTATAGGGACCAAAACCAACGCCATCATCACAGAGATAGTCTTCAAAGCTGACTTTCTCTTCCCCGACAGAGGTCTCGAGCAGTTGCTTCATGGCCCGGTAGTTACGGGCAAGCAGTTCTTCAGTCGCCGCGACATAGATTTCATCGCCAAAACGCTCACACATTTCATGGACGCGGCGCTCTGCCATGCGGCAAGAAGCGATCAGGGCGTTGAGGTCAGAGCGGCACCAAGCGGGCATGCGCACCTGGTGGATGACCAGGTCTACGATCTCTTCTTGATACTCGCCCTTTTTGTAGATTTTGACAGGCGGAATGCGAACGCCTTCTTCAAAGATCGATCCACCATCGGTTGGCAGGGAGCCGGGGACTTTGCCGCCCACGTCAGTCTGATGTCCAAACATGGCGGCCCAGCTAATCAAGCGACCTGCGCGGAAGATGGGCAGCAGGATGAGCCAATCATTGTTGTGGCTGACGGCGCCCTGGCAGCTATACGGGTCGGACAGCCAGATCATGTCGCCTTCTTCAATAGTGCCGCTATATTCATTGATGAAGCCATCGATGAAGCTGCCGAACTGGCCAACAACCATTTTGCCGTTGTGGTCGGCAATCAGCGGAAAGGCGTCGCCTTGTTCGCGAATGCCGGGGCTCATGGCCGTGCGGAACAGCGTGGCGTCCATCTCAATGCGCGCATTGCGCAGGGCGTTTTCAATAATGTCGAGCGTAACTGGATCCACCTCTTTAGGAGCAAAAGGCGTTTCGTTGGTTTGGATGATTTGAGCAGTCATATCGGTATCCTTCCTACTCGCCTAAGCGTCCACGGGGGTGATGAGAATGTTGCCGAAATCATCGACATTGGCAACGCAGCCGCCAAGCACCACCGTTGTGGAGTCCATTTCTGTAATAATAGCAGGGCCAGGCACGGTATCGCCAGAGCGCAATTTTGCGCGTTCATAGATAACGGCTGGAACCATATCGCCATCCACGTACATTTCATGATCGCGCAATTTGGCCCCTGACGGGTCGCCGTTGCCTTTTTCAATCGTTTGGGCTTGCACTTTGGGTTCTGGTCCAAGCGCTGTGCCGCGAATGTTGACGAACTCATGGGCAACGTCGAGGTTGAACGTAAAGAGGCGCTCATGTTCTATATCAAAAGCTTCTTCCAAGGCCTTCATGCCGTTGCCATTTTTGAATTTCTCAAGTGATACAGAAAGTGGGACTTCAAAGGCCTGGCCATTGTAGCGAACATCGATTTCAAAGCGCAGCTCTTGGTCTGCTGCGGCCACGCCTTCTTCAGCAAGTTCGCCAGAGACTTCATCGGCAATCTCTTGCAAGACGGCGGTGAGCTCTGCGTCGCTTGTGGTGGGCGCGGTTTTGTTAAAGCTGCGCTGGGCTTCAACGCGTAGCCGCGTCGTTGCATCCCCATAGGCGCATAGCACGCCAGGGCTTGGCGGGATAATGACCGGCCAAGCGTTCATCAGCTTGCCCAGCGCATTTGCATGCAGAGGGCCAGCGCCGCCAAAGCCCATAAGCGCGAAGTCGCGTGGGTCATAGCCTTGCTGAACGGAAACGAGCCGCAGCGCGCCAAACATATTCTCGTTCACAATGTCGATGATGCCGGCAGCGGCTTCCATCAGGCCAATGCCAAGCGCGTCAGCAATCGTTTGAACCGCTTTTTTCGCGCCGTCTCGGTCGAGCGTGAATGTACCGCCGAGGAGCGATTCGGGCAAATACCCAAGCACAACGTTTGCATCGGTTACAGTCGGTTTCTCACCGCCTTTGCCGTATGCAACAGGGCCGGGGACAGCGCCTGCCGATTCTGGACCAACGCGAAGCGCGCCGGTGAGTTCTGGCACGTGCGCAATAGAACCGCCGCCGGCGCCAACCGTCTTGATGTCGAGCGAGGAAGCGCGGACCGTTAAATCGCCCACCGATGTTTCGCGGCGTAGGCGCGGGTCGTAGTTTTCAATAAGGGCCACATCCGTCGATGTGCCGCCAATGTCGAGCGTAAGAATGTTCGGCTGGTTTGCCGTCTTCGCCACATAAAGGGCGCCGGAGACACCGCCGGCAGGGCCTGACATGAGCAAGTTCACCGGCGCTTCTTTAGACTTGTCGGCGCTTTGCAGGCCGCCGTCAGAGCGCAGTAGGTTCAACTTGCCGTTCATGCCCCAATTGACGAGCTCGTCCTTCAGGTTCTGCACATAGCGGGCAACCACGGGGCGCACAGACGAGTTCGCAACAGTCGTTAAGGCGCGCTCATATTCTTGCATTTCCGGCAGAATGTCGGACGAAATCGTAATCGGCAGGTCTGGAAACTCTTGCGCGCACACCTTAGCCACGGCTTCTTCATGCGCTCCATTCACATAAGAGTTCATCAGGCAAATCGTCAAAGCCTCAATGCCTTCTCCTTTTAGCGCTTGCAGGTTTTGACGTAGTTTGTCTTCATCCAGGGCGCGTACAGTCGCCCCATCAGCACCCATCCGCTCAGGGGCTTCGACTGTGCACTCGAGCGGTGCCATGGGCTCTGGTTTGGGCCATATGATCCAGGCTGCTAGGCCGCCGGGCACAAGAGAGCGCGCGATTTGCAGGATTTGGCGATACCCTTCGGTCACCACCAAGCCAACGCGGGCGCCTTTGCCTTCTAGAACAGCGTTGGTGGCAACTGTTGTCCCATGCATAAAATAGTCGATGTCGCCTGCATTCACGCCGGCTTCATCGCAAACTTGCTTGGAACCATTGACCACCGCCTCAGACGGGTCGTGCGGCGTTGAAGGGACTTTGGTGCGGAAGGTCTGTCCGCTGTCATTGTCGATCACGAGCAGGTCGGTAAAGGTTCCGCCCACATCAACGCCAAGCCGGTAACTCATAGTGCTTTTATCCTCTCACGTCCTATTGGCCAATGTCTTCAGCCGGTCGGTAGTATCGATTGTGCCCCGCGTTGCTACGCGCAAACTGTATCTTGTTCGTTTTGCTGCTGGGGGAAGCCCCCAGCTTTGGAAACCATGGCTGGCGTTGGTCGGCCCAAGACGGTTTCAACCCATTGCGCCATGGAAATGATCTTTTCTAAGTCGACGCCGCTCTCAATATGGCTGCGGTCGAGCATATAAATCAGGTCTTCTGTCGCGATGTTGCCTGTCGCTTTGGGCGCGAAGGGGCATCCGCCTAAGCCAGCAACGCTCGCATCAAGTACCTCAACGCCTGCTTCGGCAGCGGCGAGCGCGTTGGCGATGCCGGTATTGCGGGTGTTGTGGAAATGCGCGCGCAGCGGAATGTCGCCGATCTCCTCTTTCACGCCGCCCACAAGGTCGCGCACTTGTGCGGGGACGCCCACGCCAATTGTGTCCGCCAGGGCGATTTCAGCCGGCTGTGCGTCGGCCATCGCTTTCGCAATGTCGATAACGGTTTGCGGGTCAACCTCGCCCTCAAAGGGGCAGCCAAAGGAAGCCGAAATGGTGACCTGCGCTTTCATCCCTTCCGAAGTCGCCAACCGAATCATTTCTTGGTTTTCGCGGATACCGTCTTTGATGGTCTGGCCCTGGTTTTTCATGCCAAAAGTGTCCGACGCCACAATGACGCAGCCTGCTTCATCAATGCCGCGCCTGCCGCCCTCGCGTGTCGCCAATCCACGCATCACGCCGCGCTTGTTTAGGCACAGCCCGATATAAGATGCGTCTTTGTTGTCGGGCAGGGCTGCAATAACGGCTTCTGCGTCCGCCATTTGCGGCACGCGTTTGGGGTGGACAAAGCTGGCAACTTCCAGCCGGTTAATGCCAGCGGCCATCGCATCTGTGATGAGCTGTACTTTATCCTCAGTGGAAATAATCTCAGGCTCGTTTTGCAAACCATCGCGGGCGCCGACCTCCACGATTTGTATGGATTTTGCACTCACTTTTCGGCTCCTCGCTCCGAAACACCGCAAATTTCGCAGTCTACATGGCAAAAATGTATACAAAGGGCAACCGCTTTTGTATACAGCGGCCAACTTTCGAGCCAGCTGCGCTCGTGACAGAAAACAACAAGGAGTTGAAGCATGGCCAAGGGCGCACTTGAAGGATTGCGATTGATTGAAATGGGGCAGCTCATTGCCGGTCCGTTCTGCGGCCAGTTGATGGCAGACCACGGCGCTGACGTGATCAAAGTAGAGCCGCCGAAAGTGGGGGATGCCATGCGCGCTTGGGGCCGGAACAAGCCCGTTTGGTGGCCCGTGATTGCCCGCAATAAGAAGTCTATCACGCTTAACCTGCGGGACAAAAAGGGCCAAGGTATCGTCAAAGCCTTGGTCAAGAAAGCCGATTTCCTGCTGGAAAATTTCCGCCCGGGCACCATGGAAAAATGGGGCATGGGGTATGAGCAACTCTCCGCATTGAATGAAGCACTGATTATGATTCGTGTGTCTGGTTATGGCCAAACTGGGCCCTATTCGCAGCGTGCAGGATACGGCTCCATTGGCGAGGCGATGGGCGGTATGCGCAACCTAGCTGGCGATCCATCCACGCCGCCAAGCCGCGTTGGATTATCCATCGGCGATTCGCTTGCGGCGACTTATGCTTGCCTTGGCGCCCTCATGGCTTTGCACCGCCGGCACGTGACTGGTAAGGGCCAAGTCGTCGATTCAGCCATTTATGAGGCTGTGCTCGCCATGATGGAATCGACCATTCCCGAATATACCGAAGCGGGCTTTATCCGTGAACGTACAGGCTCCATCCTGCCAAAGGTTGCGCCTTCAAATGTATATCCGACATCCGATGGGGAGGTGCTGATCGGCGCGAACCAAGATAGCGTTTGGAAGCGGATGGCCGAAGCGATGGGCCAGGCAGAACTGGGTGATGACCCGCGCTATGCAACCCATGAAGCGCGCGGCGAAAACCAAGCAGAGATGGATGATTTCATCAGCGAATGGTCGAAAAACTACACATCTAAAGAGCTGCTGGAGCTGATGAATGAGAATGGCGTGCCGGCCGGAAAAATCTTCAAAGCCCCGGATATGCTTGAAGATCCGCACTTTGAAGCGCGTGAGGCGGTGGTCGATGTGCAGCATGAGGTCTTTAAGAATTTGAAGATGCAGAGCGTCTTCCCCAAGCTCTCTGAAACACCTGGCGACGTCAACTGGGCTGGGCCGAAACTGGGTGAGCATAATGAAGAAGTCTACGGACAAGTTCTTGGCATGACCTCTGACGAAATTGCGTCTTTGCAAGTTGAAGGAATTATCTAGGGCGGTTTACACCTTGCGGGCGCCGCCTTCTTCAGCGCCCGCTATTCGTTAAGGAGATAGCGGCGCTAGCCGTCGTTTATTCAGCGGCCTGTTTGACTGCTTCCTTGGCCGCTGCGCGCCGGTAGACGCGCTGCGCATGGTGTATGTGGCTCGTCATCACGGCGTTGGCCCATACGCCGTCATGGGCCGTAAGCGCATCGAGGATTTCGTCGTGTTGGCCAATGGAGCGCGCCAAGTCTTTCTCGCGGTAAGACACAAGCGTACGCAGCACCACTGGCTGTTCGACAAGCCGTTGCAGCATAATGGCGAGCCGCGTGCTTTGTGCTGCATCTAAAATGATTTTATGGAACGCGCGGTTGTGGCCCAAAAACAGGTCTTCATCTATGCGCCCATCGTCTGTGACCGCCGCCTGAATGGCGGTATGATGCGAGCGCATCTGTGCGATTTGGTCGAGCGTGATATAGCGTGCGGCGCGTGCGGCAGCGAACCCTTCCAACATAGCGCGCAGCTCAAAAATATCGTCAATATCGCCTTCGGTCCAAGCGGCGACAAACACGCGTTGATTATCATGGCGTTCAACGAAATAGTCTGCTTCCAGTCGTCTCAGCGCATCGCGAATAGGGGTGCGGCTAACCTGGCACAGCTCAGCGAGTTCTTCTTCTTTCAAATGTTGCCCAGGGCTTAGCTCGCCGGAAATAATGCCGTCTCGAATGCGGCTATAGGCTTTATCAATCGCTTTAGACATGCTGTCTTTTGGCCCTCAAACTGTATCCCTTAACACTATTGAGGGGACGCAGAACAAAGATATTGTATACTTTTTCGCTGCAGCGCAAGATGCTAAGGCATTCTATCTGAGCAGCAGCGTTCCTAAGGAGGCATGTATGGCCAAACGCATTAAAGTGATTGTTCCTATCCCAATGGATGCCGATGGTGTGGCCGCGCGTGCCTCGCAATTGCCGCCCGAGATGGTGCGCGCGGGCTTTGAGCCTGAATTTGTTGCCGTCGAGTGGGGCGCAGCCCTTGGCGACAGCTACCACGACATGCTCCTAATGGATTGGACCGTGTTCCAAGCCGGCGTTAAAGCCGAAGAAGAAGGCTATGATGCGGTGCTGATTGATACCGTTTCAGACAGCGGGATGTATGCCCTGCGCTCACGCCTTTCTATTCCCGTACTCGCGCCCGGTCAAATTGGCTTTCACACGGCGATGACCTTAGGCAAAAAGTTCACGATCCTGACCATGTGGAAGGAGTGGTTTCCGCTTTATACGAAAACCCTCGCTGAATACGGCCTGTCAAACCGCGTCGCTTCCATTCGCCATATCAACACTCGTCCTGATGTCACCGAGCTCTTAGAAGGCAAGGAAGAAATTGTTTTCGACGCGCTTAAGGCGCAAGCTCAAGCGGCCATTGCGGAAGATGATGCAGATGTGATCGTTCTGGGCAGTACAACCATGCATCAGTCTGCGGCGTATCTTGCAGCAAACTTGCCCGTGCCGGTTATTAATCCTGGCTTGGTGATGTACAAAACATGCGAGATGATGCTGGATCTTGGATTAAGCCATTCTAAGGCAGCATTTCCAGACCCGGAAGTCCCCGCTGATGCAAATGTAATTGCATCAAAACCATAACCCTAGGAGGATACCAAAGACATGGCGTCATACCCTTATGAATACTACGTCGATATCGTCACCAAGCGATATTTTGACGGCGTAGATAATAAAAACGTCCAGCAAATTCTTGATTGTTTTCATGAAGATAGCTTCATCCATGAAATGACATCCAATACCAAGCATGAAGGCCGCGATGCTGGCATTAAGGCTATGTTTGAAGGTCTGTCAGCCAGCAATGCCCGCATCTGGCACGGCAACTTCGTTCACACTGTCGACGTCGAGAGCGAAGCGATTTGCTCGCAATTTACCGTCGAAATTGAACCCAATGATCTCGGCAATGAAGAACAGCGCTACGAGAACTGCAACCGATTCTATTTGAAGGATGGGAAGTTCACTCAAGTCTATGTTTACATGTCTGGCGAAAACCTCCTCAAATAAAGGCCTGAAAATCCCATGCAATATCAATCTTCATTAGATCGTGACGGCCTAATTGATCTGGCCATCAACAAATATTTTGGCAATGTCGATAAAAAGGACATGGCCGCGACGCTAGCATGTTTTCATGACAGCGCGCAGTTCACCGTGCAAACGTCTTTCACCGTGCACAATGGCAAAACCGAAATCGAGCGCATGTTTACTGATTTCTTTGGTGCGTATGAAACCATCATTCACCGCGATTTTACCTGCACTGTAGACGAAAAGAACGGCCGCATCGCAGCAAACTTTGTTGCCGAAATGATCGACGACAAAGGCGAGACGACGTTGCTGTACAATACCAATTTCTGGCGTATTCGCGGCGATCAGTTTCAAGAAGTGTATGTCTACATGTCTGGCGCCAACGTGCTTGTATAGCGCCGATATAGTCGCATAAGACTAATACGAAAAGCCTATCAAAAAAATAGGAATTTACAATTAGAGCGTTTCAAAGTTCTGCGCCACGGTGGGTGGCGCGGAGCTTTGAGCTAAAGGCTTCGTTGCACAGCAGTGCCTTAAAACGGAGACCTTAGATATGGCTGATAAACGCGCGATGGTCGTCATTGATCTTGACGCTTCCATAGATGAGCTAACGGCATGCTGCCGCGAATGGTCCTCTAAACCAAACTCTTCTGTTGTCGCCATAGGGCTTGCGCCTGCATTCGATATTCCCAAAGTTGGCCATAAGATACGCTCCCTTATGAGCGAGGGGGAGGGACTTATGCTGGAAGAACTGCGCCGCAGTGTGGCTCAGTTTTGCCAGCAATTGGATGCCCCAAATGAGCATCACTTGATGAGCGGAGCGACATCCCAAGACATTCTCAAAGCCGCCATCCTCAATGATGCTGATTTCATCATGACCTTAGATAACATGGAAAATGGTCGGATTGGGAAAGTCGCTAAGGCGCTGATCCGCAAAAGCCCTGTCCCGGTTTGGGTGGTGTCTGGAAAATCGAACCATCCGCCGCGCGCTGTTGCCGTGGCAATTGACAATGTAGAAGCGGCAAGCAGCAGCACGGAGGCGTCTCTTATCGCTTTGAACCTCATCCGCCATGCCCTTGATTTGGCAGAGCGCTTCGGCCTGAAAGAGGTGGCGATTATTCACGCCTGGTCCGTAGCTGGCATGTCCTATTTACAGCGCCCCAGCGCCCGGGTGTCGAACGAGGATTTGCGTCACTATATGGCCCAATGCGAGCTCGCCGCCTCCACTTGGTTTAAGAGCTTTGTCGCTATGGCGCGCGAGCATTTTTCCGCTCATGATGTTGAGCTTGTAGAAAGGCTGGTCATGGGTCCAGCCCACACAGCCATCGCACAAGGTGTTGAAGACGTGGGCGCGGACGTTCTGGTTATCGGCAGCGCAAATCGGAGCGGCCTTATGGGGCTGTTGGTTGGCAACACGGCAGAAGCGGTGCTGGATGAAGTCAAAAGCTCGCTCTTTGTCGTGAAACCAGAAGGCCTCGGTGCCATCATCAGCGAAGAGCTGCGCAACCCTGCCGACAAAGTTGCTTAGTGGTTGAAAACACGGACGCTGTGCGTCAACTACGAAGAACCACCGCAGCTCCGGCGCTTTGCGATAATCTGCTCGAACAGGCTCGCTTGATACTCCGGCACCGCGCAAAAAGAGGCCACTGCGGACTTTGCTCTCTTCACGTCACTCCTGTGCTTGTCACGGGAACCCACGCCTGAGTTTACACCATAAAGTCATATGTGGCTGGCGCTCTGGAACGGGTCCCTGTGACAAGCACAGGGATGACGCGCGAGGGAATGTCCTCAACGTCCCAGACCCCACCAATCAGCAAGCGTTAAACCGCATTGCCAGCAGCTCCCACAGAGCAACACCAACGGGCAGGGCGTCGTCGTTGAATTCATACGTAGGCGAATGCAGCGGGCCGCCTTGGCCGCCGTTGCCGATGACGAAGAAGCAGCCGGGGCGTTCCTGCAGGTAGAATGAAAAGTCTTCCGAACCCATGAATGGCTCAAAGTCACTTTGCAGCGTGAATTCAGAAGGGTTTTCTTGAACGATGCTTTGAAGCAGCTGCGTTTCATCTGGCGTATTGATGACTGCTGGATAGCGCTCCCTGTAATCGATTGCGCTGTCGATGCCAAAAGCTGCAGCCATGCCTTGCGTCGTTTGCAAGATCTCACTTTTTAATGCCTTTTGAACGTCTCCATCAAAGGCGCGAACGGACCCTTTGATCGTGGCTTGGCTAGGAATGACATTGTACGTGTCCCCCGCGTGAACCGCGCATATGGCGATCACCGCACGCTGCGCTGCTGGGATTGTTCTGCCGACGATTGTGTTGAGAGCGCAAACGAGCTGTGAGGCGGCGACCACGGGGTCTGCGGCTTGGTCAGGGAACGCGCCGTGTCCGCCCTTGCCTGTGAGTGTGATATCAAAGGTATCAAAGGATGCAGAGACCGCCCCAGGCCGCGCCCATACCTCGCCGATGGGGACTTGGGGCATGTTGTGCAGCCCAAAAACGGCGTCCATGGGGAACCGGCCGAATAGGCCTTCTCGCACCATTAAGTCTGCGCCGCCCTCGTTTTCTTCTGCTGGTTGGAAGATAAAGACGACCTTGCCCTTGAGAGCCCTGTGTTCAGACAGGATCCGCGCGGCGCCCAGGGCCATGACCGTGTGGCCATCATGGCCGCACGCATGCATTATGCCCTCTGTTTTGGATGCGAACGGCAAGCGGGTTTGTTCCTGCAAAGGAAGCGCGTCCATATCCGCACGGATGCCAAGGCTAGGCCCAGGGCCGAAGTCTAGCACACCAACCACGCCCGTCTTGGCGATCGCCGTGGTGACGTCAAGCCCCCAACTGCGCAGGGTATCGGCGACAAAGCCTGAAGTGCGCGTTTCTTGGTAGGCAAGCTCGGGGTGCGCATGAAGGTCCTGGCGCCATGCCTGTAGATCAGGCAGTGTTTTTTTTATGTCGCTGGTGGGTGTATACATCGCCATCACCTTTCGCCAAACACGTCGCTTGCAAAAGCTTGCAGGTGGCGATTGAATACCTCAGGCGCTTCTAAAAAAGGGGCATGGCCGACGCCTGGCATGCGCACAGCGCCCCCATTCCATAACGCCCTGCTGGCCAGAGCGTCTATGTAGTCCTTAGAGGCAAAAACATCATCATCGCCATGAATGATTGCCAGCGGCTTGTCCCATTCGGCAACCACAGTGCGCTGATCATAGCCTTCTTTTCCAGAAAGCCAATGGTCGCCAATCGTAGAGCGCACGGCGCCATCCATACGCTGAGCAAGCGCTGGAAATGCCGCAGGCAACGGTGCGAGCGAGCCGTATAGCCCTGCGACATAGATCGATAGCTCTTGCGGTGCCGGGTTTTCCTTAAGCGTTACCGCCATTGCGGGGGAGGGGATGAAGGCGGTCTGCATATCTTCGGTGTGGCCGGGCCCAACAGGCGGTGTGCCGCAGATCAAGGCGCCTGCAAGGTCTGTGCCTTGTCCTGCCATTTCAATCACCACATGCCCCCCTAAAGACCAGCCGACGATCAACGGGCGCTTGATGTTTAGCGCCGTTAGGACACGCGCCGTAAGCGCAGCAAAGGCGGGAAACGTGTAATCTGCGGCGGGCGTCAGAGAATTGCTTGAGCTACCATGACCTGGCAAATCCAGAGCAAGCAGCGTGTAGCCGGTATCCGCCAGGCCTTCGAATTGTTGATAAAACGCTTCTTTGCCAGCTGAATTGCCATGCAGAAAAACGATGGTGTTTGGCCCCCCTTTTAAAAGCCAATACGCAATAGTGAGATCATCGACTTGCATCTCGCCAACACTGCCTCTTTTGCGCAGGTTTTGCGCTGCTTCCACGTTCCTCACAGTCTGCGCCTTTCACATCGTCTACGCCTGCAAGTATGGCATGTGTTTCGCTGCGGCTCAAAGTGTGTTGTGGGTAAAATTGCGCGCAGTAACGCCGCGAAATTGGCTTTTTCTGTTTGGCATTCAACTGTGCAGTCGTCGTTCGACGTCTCTATCCGTAAGGGAGCTAACGCTGAGCGAACATAGACAATAACGACCTCTTTTGCCCTTGGTCCTTACGAGATAAGAAGACTGGAAATTCTATAAAATGAAATTAAATCATCATAACGATTTAAAAAACAGAATATATTGGTATGAGCCGCTTTTGCGGCATTTGCTTAGAAGGCATAGATAATGCAAACAAACTACAAGCACTTGCGGTATTTCTGGGCCGTTGCTCATGAAGGCAATTTGACACGCGCTGCAAAGCGACTGAACGTGTCGCAGTCAGCCTTGTCAACACAGATACAAACGCTAGAGCAGCAGTTTAAACACCAGTTATTTGAGCGCAAGGGGCGCAAGCTCTACCTAACCGAGGCAGGCCATATTGCGCTTGATCATGCTGACGCGATTTTCGCGCTTGGCGATGAACTGGTTGCAAGCTTGCGCGGTACATCGGCCAAGCAGCGCCGAACAGTGCGTATTGGGGCCAATATGAACTTGTCGCGTAACTTTCAAATCAAGTTTCTCGCGCCAATTTTAAACGATCCAGATGTCCATTTGACAGTCCGAACCGGGCGCCTGCAAGACCTTCTGGCTGAGATTGAAACGCACGACTTAGATGTGATTTTGACCAACACCTTGCCGCCCCGGCCGGCCAACTCTAATTGGTTTGCGACAGCTGTTGATGAGCAGCCCGTCAGCCTCATTGGGCTTCGTGATAGCAAGTATGTCGGTGCCACATTTGCTGAAATGGTGACGCAAAATCCGCTTATTCTGCCAGCAGATGATAGCGGTGTGCGTTCAGATTTTGACGCGCTGATAGAGTCTATGGATTTGACCATACACGCTGTTTTAGAAGCTGACGATATGGCGATGCTTCGCCTGTTAACCCGCTCTGGCGCTGGGCTCGCCGTGTTGCCGCCAATTGTTGTGCGCGATGAATTGGCGGCGGGCCAATTGAAAGAATACATGCCGGTGCCAACGCTGACAGAGCGCTTTTATGCGATTACCCGCAATCGGCGCTTTCCCAATCCAGCAGTGAAACGCTTGATCGAGACGGCGGCCCCGCCTGACGCTAAGGCGTAGCTATGAGGTCTTTCTCCTCACTGCCGCCATCATCACCATCGCCCGGCTCATCATGCGTGGCAAAGGGTTCCCACTCCAGGTCGCCAACATAGCGCGAGGCCATCTGTCCGCTCTCATTGAGCGCAATCAAATGGAGCCAGCGGTTGTCAAAGAGTGCGCGCACACTCTCGTGGCGCTCTAAAATATCGGTCATCGCTTCACACGGCGCTTCAATGCAAACCGTCAAACGCAGCGGATCATGCATCAGGGTCTCGCCGTCGTGCACAGATTGCCAAGGCAGGCCAGCGCGCATTGGCCCGGTGTTGCCTTCCAGCACACCAATGCCGCCCATGACGTTGTGAAGCAGTTTGTTGCCAGCGCCAAAGATGTCTGGCGCAGTGACAGACCCGAAATACTGCAAGCTAATCCAGCTGCCAACGACAACGGGCGCCGTCATGATCAGCTCAAGAACGGAAAAGTCTTTGTCGTCTCTCCAATTGTAATTGTGCAGAAAGCTGCGGCCGCTGAAATCACTGCCCGCAGTGCGCTCGCGCGGTGCTGCAATAAAGGCGCTGCACCCTGCCAAGCCCCATTCTGGGCGCACTTGGGCCCAGTCGTGGCTGCGCGCACGCACGTCATCGTCGCTATGGGTGCCAGGAAACCGGAATGAGCGTTCCGTTCTTGTGAGCTTGCCAGCTTGATCAAACCACGCCTGGGCTTGGCGAATGGCGGCGCCGTCTTGAGGGGCGGCGTGTCCATCTTGAAAAATCTGCACACTGTCGTTGGTTGTGTTGTGCAGTGCGCCTAAGAACAGCGTATCGCTAGGCACTGTAATCCCACGCTCTACCAAGGCGCTGCGAACATCTTTATTGTTGAGCAGCTGCGCCAACAATCGGGCATTGGCTTCCCCGGAATACCCGCCGCACGCACCGCATTGGAGGGCGCTTTCATGCGGGTTATTTTCTACTGTCGCGCCATGCCCAGCGAGAACCACCAAGCGGCCAAAATTGTCTGTCAGAGACATGGCGCGCAAGATTGTCTCAGCCGCATCAATCGCATCTTTCTCGGGTAGGGCGTCAACAAGCTGCGGGGCTGGGTCTTTGATCGGCTCGTCAGATTTTAGCGCAAAGGCATCGCGAATGAGCTTGGGCAAGTAGATCGGGCTAGCAGACTCCACGAATGCAAAGGTGGAGACGGCAGCCAGTTTAAACCGGCCCCAAGCCCGCGTTGCGCGCTCTTTGTAGCGCTCTGCGTTATCGTTATCGGTGTCTGAGGATGACCCAGATACAGAGGAGAGGGCTGGGTTGAGCAGCACGGGCAAGCGCAGTTCTTCGACATCTGAAGCAAAGCGTTTATGCGACAGCGTGAGCCCAAAGAAACCAGCAAATCCAAGGGTTTCAATGCCTGGGTCAAGACTTTCAATGGCGCGCCGGTAGACTTCGGAGCGAACATCAATGCAGAGCGCTAATTGTAGGTTAGGGCGATCATTTTTCTCGTTCTTATCTGCAGGTGCGTGGCCAATGAGCGCCGACAGTCGGCGCTGTTCTGCGCGCTCGCAGGCTTCTTGGATAATCGCCTCAACCTCTTGGTCCTTTGATGGCGTGAGCTTCGCGCTATGGCGCGTGCGCGCGTCTTCCCAAGAGGCGCTGATCTCGCTTTCATATTGGGCTAAAAGGGCGTTCTCCCAAGCGATGCGGATAGCGAGCAGATCAAGCATGATGTCGTCCTCGCCGCCGCTTAAGTTGGCTTGCCAGAGCTGGTAGCGGCCATATTGTCCCCAGCCGCCAAGCATCATGAGGAGTTGGTGGTAATAGCTGCTGGCTTCGTTTTGCCTTATGCCGAGTGCGTGGCTAGACCTTAAAATCATGTCGCGCGCTTGGTCAGGTGCCTCGAGCATATGGGTTGCAAACCCATCAAGACCCAAAATCTCTGATGTGAGATCATGGATCGCATAGGATCGCCAGCTGGCGTAGACACTTTTGTTGCTTGGAACAGACCAAAAGGCCTGACCTTCATCAAAAAACGACCCTGCCCAAGCTGTAATACGCTCGGCAATGATTGCGGGCCAGTCAATGCCAGAAACATGCGCAGCCAGGTCTGCAACCGTTGGGACGGCAGTTTCTTGAGGAATTGTCTCAGCGAGGCTTCTCTTCACCTCTTCAACGCTGAATTCCTTGTTACTGACGGGCGTTGCGGCAATTGCGGCTTGGATATCGCTGTCGGTAACAGCGCCAGACGTCAATTTCTTAAGGTACCAACTTCGATCCATTGTTGCCGTCTCGCCCGTGGCGCGCGCCAGCCGAGCCGAGGCTGTCGCCAATGGCTCCTGCGCTTGTCCTAAGAACGGATTGACAGCAACCGTCGCCGCCAGCGGCCATGCTGGTGGGATTGCTTGACCAGCTTCATTTGCCAAGCGCAGCAGGGTGGTTGATTGCGCCTTGGTATAAGGTTTTGTGTTTGTCATGACGCGATCCTATTGCTGCGTGATGGATTTGGAGGAGGACCGCCAGCTTTTCATGATGCGGTCGAGCAGGGCGTTTACATAAAGGCCATTGGACACATGAACGCGCATTCCAGCAGCGGCAGGGTGATAGGCCCAGAGCGGGAACATGGCCTGCGCAAAGGCTACAAAGGCGAAGCTGAGAACAGCCATGATCATCAGCACCCATTCCAGCGCGCCAGGTGCCGGTGTTATCGGGAGGACGTCGTGGGTCAGCCATATAGCGCCTTTGTGCAGCAGCACATAACTGAGCGAGGCAGCAATCGAGTAGGCCACCAGTCGGCGCGTTAGGGGTTTGGGCGCTTCTTCCGCTAAGCCCTGCGTCAGCAGATAGGCGATACCGAAGATTAAGATGGCGCCTAAAGCAATGGATTGCGGCGCTTCTTTCGTTAAGCCAAACCCAAATGCCAGCAGGCCATAAATCGTGATCGCTAAGAGAAATGAAAGCGTGACTGTGCGCAGGTTTGCAATCGCGACAGGGCCGGGGCGGCGTGTATTGGCAATGCGCTGGACTGCACCGCCAGAGGCTAGAAAGGCATGTGCCTTGTAAAGAGAGTGCGCGATGATGTGCAGCAAGGCGAGAGGGAACAGTGCAAGCCCGCATTGCATGATCAAAAAGCCCATCTGCGCCACCGTCGACCAAGCCAGAGACGTTTTCACAGCGGGCTGCGTTAGCATCACTACCGATCCGAACAGCGCTGTAAAGCCGCCGATCATAGCAATAAACGCCATGGTTCCAGGCGAGAGCAACAGAACATCGGCAAAGCGGATGAGCAAAAACCCGCCACCATTGACGACGCCGGCATGCAGTAGTGCAGAGGTCGGCGTGGGCGTATCCATAATCTCGGTCAGCCAGCTATGGGTGGGGAATTGTGCCGACTTTAAAATTGCTGCAAGGGCAAACAAAATCGCTGCGATAGTGATTTTTGTGTCAGCTTCGCCGAGACGCGCAGCCGCATTGATCGTGGAGATATCTATGGTGTTGTAGGTCGACCATAGCAAAACGGCGGCGCCTATGAGCGCTGCATCCCCCGCGCGCGCGAAGACAAATTTCTTAAAGGCAGCGCGCCGCGCAGCAATGCGCTGGGGATAAAACAGTAGCAATTGATGCAGAAAGACGCTGGTGGCAATCCAAGCGATGACGAAGACAATCAAATTAGCGGACACTACAAGGATGCTCACTGACGCAAGGGTGAGGCTGACCCAGCCCATGAAGCTGTCTTGCCGCGCTTCACCATCCAAGTAAGTGCGCGCGTATCGCAGCACAATTGCACCTACAAAATTGACCAAAAGCAGCATCGATATGCTCACAATGTCGACCTGAATAATGGCGCGTAGTCCGCTACTGCCAGCGACAGCATTTGGCTCAGGTTGGCCAAGCGCAAAGGCAAGCGTCGCTAAAAGTGCTGCAAAAGCCGCCCCAAGCCCGGCATTGGCCGCGTAGCCTGGAATATCAGAACGACGCATGCTTGAGCGCACGCCCATAACGCCGCTGGCTATTAAAATTAAAGGAACGATTGCAACAAGGACGTGTGTCAGCACGAAATCTCTCCACCATTGTGTTGAGAGGCACATAGAGTGCAAAGGTGCGAGGAAAAAATATATTGTTTGCTGTTTATTGTTCTAAAAAACAGAATTTTAGATTGATCAGCCGTTTTGATGGCGCCGCAGGCGATGGCCGATACAGTGCAGATGTTATGGCCAAGCGTCTGACCTGTAGCCTCGTGGCGGTGACGTTATGAACCTTGCGTTCTCAGTTCAGACAGTTTCCCCTCACGCAAAGCCCAGGCGCATGGTACTAACGCGCCTTCATGTGTGCCCAGTCTCTTTTTGCCTCTTTGAGCGATGATCTATGCCGCCAGTCGCTGCCATAGGCTGTTTGCTCATTTTTGGCGTATCTGTCGCGAGTGTTATCTCCGCTGGGAAGGTTCTTGTGGGGGAGGCAGGTTGGTCACCGCTCATGCTCATGGGCGTCCAAAACATAGTCGCTGCTGGATTGGTATTTTGCGTATCGGCTGCGCTTGGACAATCGGGCCGGGCCGTGCTGAAGCACTTGCCTTTTTTCATCCTGTCAGCGGCGTGCGGGATTGCCTTTCCCCAGGCCATTGCTTTCCTGGTTGCGCCGCATCTGGGCGCGGCGATGACGTCGGTCACTTATCTCTTCCCGCCGCTGCTTACCTTCGTCTTTGCGCTGGCGTTCAGCATGGAAAAGCTTGATACATCTGGTGTGGTCGCCATCCTTTTAGGCGTTTTAGGCGGTGCATTGCTCTTTTGGGGGCAAGGGCTTTTGCCAGGCGCCTCAAAATACTGGTTGGGCGTTGCACTTTTGGCGCCGGTGGCTCAGGCGGGCGGCAACATCTATCGATCAAAATACTGGCCCAGTGGCATCCCGATTTTGATGTTCACCGCAGCCATATTGCTTGCAACCGGGCTGATGGGGTTTGCGCTCGCGCCGCTGCTGGGCGGCGCTTTTGCTTTTCCGCCGATTAGCGGCCGCGATGGCGCCTTAATTCTTGGATGCATTGCTGCTGCCGGTATTGGATACAGCGTTTTCTTCTACCTCCAGCGCCGCGCCGGCCCTGTTTATGTGAGCCAAGGCGGGTTTGTGATCGCTGGTTTTGGCGCTTTGTTTGGCACGCTTATTTTTGGCGAAGCGCTTGCTGCGACTGCGATTGTTGGGGCTGGGATTGTCGCCATAGGCATTTGTCTTTTCACGGTGCGCGCAGCGCGCAAGCGTTAGTGCGCGTGGTATCAAGGTGCTTTTCCGTGTTTTGGCGTATAAACACCTCCATACAGCAGCATCAAACGCTAGGACTGAATTATGAACGACCCGATTGTGATTGTGAGCAGCGCGCGCACCCCCATGGGCGGCATGCAGGGACATTTGCAAGCTTTGACGGCCAGTGCCTTAGGGGGCGCAGCAATCAAAGCAGCCCTGCAGCGAGGCAGCGTCGAGCCAGATGCGATCGACACTGTTCTGATGGGCTGCGTCCTGCCAGCAGGCCAAGGCCAGGCGCCGGCCCGCCAAGCCGGTTTTGCATCCGGTTTGGGCGAAGATGTGCCCGCTGTGACGCTCAACAAGATGTGCGGATCAGGCATGCAAGCTGTCATGATGGCGTATGATCAACTCAAAGCTGGCAACGGCAATGGCGTGGTTGCGGGCGGCATGGAGAGCATGACCAACGCGCCTTATCTTTTGCCAAAGATGCGCGGCGGCGCGCGATTGGGCCATGCGGAAGTGAAGGATCATATGTTCTTGGACGGGCTGGAAGATGCCTATGAGACAGGCCGCCTGATGGGCAGTTTCGCTGAAGACTGCGCGGAGAAATACCAATTCACGCGCGAAGCGCAGGACGACTACGCGCTAACCTCGCTATCACGCGCAAAGGCGGCTCAAGAAAGCGGCGGTTTTGACGCTGAAATCACCGCTGTGGACGTACCTGGCCGAAAGGGCAGCATGGTGGTTGCGATTGATGAGCAACCTGGTGCTGCCCGGCCAGATAAAATCCCGCACCTAAAGCCCGCGTTTAAAAAAGATGGAACCGTGACGGCGGCCAATGCATCGTCGATTTCCGATGGAGCTGCGGCTCTCGTGCTGATGCGCGAAAGCGATGCGCGGGCGCAGGGTAAACCGATAAAGGCACGTATCTTGGGCCATAGCGTCCATGCGCAGGCACCGTCTTGGTTTTCTACGGCCCCTGTGCCAGCCATGCGAAGCCTCATGGACCGGCTTGGGTGGCAAGTCAGCGATGTGGACCTTTGGGAAGTGAACGAAGCCTTCGCTGTCGTGCCCATGGCAGCGATGGCGGAAATTGGTATGGATCATGCCCGGGTAAACATTCACGGCGGGGCCTGCGCTCTGGGCCATCCGATTGGGGCATCAGGCGCGCGGGTGTTGGTCACGTTGCTGCATGCGCTGGAGAAGGAAGATAAAACAACAGGCATCGCGTCTTTGTGCATCGGCGGCGGCGAAGGGACCGCGGTGGCGATTGAGCGGGTTTAGTCAGCCACCTTTTGAAAGCGGTGGGTGAACGTGAAAACCGTGTCGTCACAGATGTCGATGCATTTGCCGCAACTTATGCAATCGGTGTTTTCAATGACAGGTGTATCGGCTTTGTCTTTTGGATAGAGCGCTGGGGCTATGACGTGCGGTTCCGGACAGACCTGAAAGCAGTCTCCGCAATCGGTGCATTGAGACCTGAATGTTGCCGAGACTTTTAGCGGACTTGCTTTACCCAGCAGGCCATAAAAGGCGCCCACAGGACAGATGTGCCCGCACCATCCATGTTTGACGACAAACAGATCAAATACAAACACGAACGCCACCAGTATCCAGCCTGCGCCGAGCCCGAAGAGGAGACCGCGGTGCAGCATAGTGATAGGATTTATCGCTTCAAAAGCGATGTCGCTGACCAGATAGGAGACGAGCAAGAGCGCTGGAATAAGGGCTAAGCGTATGTGGCGGGGTATTTTATAGCCCGACTTGATATCAAAGCGGCGGCGCAGAAAGGCAGCGCCATCGGTCACAGGGTTGATGGGGCAGACCCAAGCGCAAAAGCTGCGCCCTCCAAAGAGTAGATAGAATGCTGCAACCGTGAGCGCGCCAATGATGGCCGCGCTTTCTAAGGTGTGGCCGGCCGCGAAGGACTGAAGCGCGATGAATGGGTCGGTCAGGCTGATTGTGCCAAACAAGGTGCTAGAGGCGAGGTTGCCGCGCAACACCCAGATGCCGACATATGGCCCTATTAAAAAGAGCGCCATGATGGACGCTTGAACGCTGCGCCGCGCAATGAGCCACTTATTGCGCGCTAGCCAGCTGCGTGGCTCAGCCATGAATGTACAGGCCAGAATCGTGGCTAGCGAGAGCCCGTGGCAGAACTTTGATGGAGGCTTGTGGCGTAATACAGGCTTCCTCACACATCCCGCACCCGGTGCAAGCGGCGGAATGAACTGTGGGCTGAAACACCATTTGATTGCCCTTCCGCAAGGGCAGCATGGTGATGGCTTCATCCCTTACAGGGCACGCGACATAGCAGGCTCGGCAGGACGTACCCTGGACGGCGTAGCACATCTCTGGGCTTAAAAATGCGGCGAGCCCCATATCTGCTTTTTTGATATCGACCAGGTCATGGTCGAGCGCGCCGGTCGGGCAGGCTTTCACGCAGGGAATGTCTTCACACATCTCGCACGCTTTTTCACGCGCGATGAAAAAGGGCGTTCCGGTCGCGACTGGTTCCTCAAGCGTCGCCAGTTTTAGAATGTCGTACGGGCAGTCTTGAACACATAAACCGCAATGAACGCAGGCACTTAAGAAGTCTTCTTCAGGCAATGCACCAGGAGGGCGACTGGCACTAGAGGCTCTGGCTGTCGCAGACTTAATATAGCCAGCGAGGGTGAGCCCAAAGGCGCCAACAGCGCCAGCCACGCCCTCTGCGGCGCGCAGGGCCTTTCGGCGTGACACTCCCTTTACGTTGTCCGGCATTCACCTGTGTCCTCAAAGTTGTTGCAGGGTAGCAAACCTAGGACGCTTGTACAATATTATAAGAATTCTAGCTCTTTGGCTTTTTTTGCGCGATCGGTCCACCGTTATCGCGCCAAGCTGTAAAGCCGCCTGCGATATGCGCGACATTGTCCATGCCTATATCTTTTAAGGTGGCCGTTGATAGCGCCGAGCGCCAACCCGACGCGCAATAGAAAACATAGGTTTTGCCTGGGTCTGCAAATATCGGTTTGTGATAGGGGCTGCCTGGGTGAACCCAGAATTCGAGCATGCCGCGCGGACAGTGATAAGCGCCCTCAATCATGCCTTCACGCTCAAGTTCGCGGATGTCGCGCAGGTCAACAAACTGGACGTTTGCGCTGTCATGCTTTGCCAAGGCGCCTTGTACGCTCAAGGTCTCGATTTTGGCATTGGCTTGATCTAGCAGCGCTTCAAATTCGATCTTTATCAATCCCACCTCCATTGCGTTTGGAAATGACTACGCCAACACGGCGTTCAAAGGAAGCGATTGAGCACAGAGCGGTAGGAGCGCGAAACTTTGACCTCGCCGCCACCCTGCATCTTTAAGAAGCACTCGCCATTGCTGTGCGGTTCTAAAGCCTCAACCTTATCGAGATTGACAATGGCGGATCGATGAACGCGCTTAAACAGCTTTGGGTCGAGCTGTTTTTCCAGTGTTTTCATGGTTTCGCGCATCACATGAGTTTCGCCATCTGCGTGGACGCACATGTAATCGCCAGCCGCATCGATCCATTCGATTGATGCGACTGGGACGACCGAAATGCGCCCGCGGTCTTTGATATTGAGCCGCGTGACATAGTCTTCGCTTACAGTTGGATTGACGGGCGACGTAGACGGAAGCTTGCCGAGCGCCTTAAGCGCGTCTTCCAAGTCGTTCGATCTGCGTGCAGCTGCCTGTTCACTTTGCCGCGCGCGCACCAAGCGCAGCGTTTGGGCGAGGCGTTCTTGATCGACAGGCTTAAGCAGATAATCGAGCGCATGGGCTTCAAAGGCTTTGACAGCGAATTGGTCATAGGCGGTTACAAAGACAAACTGTGTTTGTTCCCAGTCGCTAAGGCTTTCCACGACGTCAAAGCCGCCCAGGCCGGGCATTTGGATGTCTAAAAAGGCGACATCCGGCCGCTGCGTGCGAATGAGTTTCACAGCTTCACGGCCATTGCGCGCTTCGCCAACGATATCGACCGCGTCAAAGTGTTCTAAGCGAATCCGAAGACCGCGCAAGGCAAGCGGCTCATCATCGACGATCACGCAGCGCAATGCCGTCTTCATAGCCGGCCTCCACTTTGACCCTGTACCGTCTCGAAGGGCAAGGATATCTGTGTCTCAAGCCCCCCTGTCGCTCGGTTGGTCATATCGAGGCGGTAGTCGCCAGCATAAATCTGTTCCAGCCGGTTTCGTGTGTTGGCCAGGCCAACGCCGCTGCTAGTGCTGCTAGGGTGCCCGTTGCTCGCAGTTTCGTCTAATCCCGGCCCTGTATCAGTAAGAATGAGCTCGAGGGCGTCGCCGCGGCGCTGCGATGTCAGCGTCAGCGTTCCGCCGCTTTCGCTGGGCGCAACCGCATATTTGATTGCGTTTTCTATGAGCGGCTGGAGAATAAGCGAGGGGACAAGCGCTTTTGATGTCTCTGGCGCCAAATCCATATGTACGGTGAGCCGTTCATCAAACCGCGTTTTCTCAATATCCAGATACAAGTTTAGCGCATCAATTTCTTGGATGAGCGTGACCTTGTCTGTGGGTTCGTTGACCAAGGAGTAGCGCAAGAATGCAGACAACTTATCCAGCATTTTTGACGCCAACTTTGGCTGCTCATCAAGAACCAATGTGGAGATCGCATTAAGCGTGTTGAACAGGAAATGCGGGTTGAGCTGGTAGCGCAGCATGGCGAGCTGCGCTTGGTGCGCCATGGCTGTTGCTTTCAATAGCCGCAGCGATTCTTGACGATACTGCACATAATAGCGGATGCCCACATAGAGCCCAACCCAGGCGGTGAGCAGGAAGGATTGGATGAAGGCGATGCCAAGGTATTCTTGCGGCTTGGGATTCCAGCCAGGCTCATAAAGCCAAGCATAGAAAAAGGTGTCGGTAGCCGAAAATATGATCGCTGTAAAACCAACCAGAGCAAGCGCCGTCCCGAGGACCCAGCCGATACCATAAGCCCAAACGCGCTTGAGAGCGCCGCGCAATCCTAAGGTGAGGGTAAAGCCAATGATGACTGAGCAAATAACAGGCGTGATAAAATCTGCGTCTTTGCCGAGCGCAAGCGCGTTGATCCACTTTGTAAGCCCGTACAGCAGCCAGCCACCGATCTGGAGCAGCCAAAATAACTGCCGCCTATCGGTCAAAATATCTGGCGGAGGTAAGGCGCTTGCAATCGCCTTACGCTGCGCCGCCTGACTGAGATCAGTGCTGTCTAACAGCGGCTCGGAGGCGGCAAGCGACCCAGGAGGTGCCATTGTGTTGTTCCAGTTGCAGTTCCTGCAATGGATTAGCCCTACTACCGATGCGCGCGGCGCGTCCAGCCGGGTGCGGCCAAACTTTGGTTTTCAGCGTTGAATGGCGCGCGGTAAGGGGCCGCAGCGATTACTCTCCCGGCGCGATCGTCACGGGCATGCCGTTTAGCTCTTCACTCATCTCGATTTGGCAAGAGAGCCGAGAGTTGGGCTGACGCGATTCTGCCATGGAGAGGAGCTCATCTTCATCAGCTTCCACACTGTCGAGCTTAGGCAGCCAGGTCTCATCAATATACACATGGCAGGTTGCGCATGAACAGCACCCGCCGCACAGCGCAGCAAGGTCTTCAAAATCATTGTCGCGAATGACTTCCATCACGGAAATACCAATTTCGGCCTCCACATTGCGCGTGTTGCCTTCCATGTCTGTGATGACCAATTCTGCCATGTGATCTTGTCCTTCAAAGTAATGACGTTTTGCTGCCGTGCAGCGCCTTTGCGCTTCCCATATGGCCTTCGATAGCGAACTGTCAATTTCTTAAAACAGTCGGGGGCTGCGAATAAATGGATAAAGCGATGTTAGAAAGAGCGATCAGCGAGGTCGCCGTCTATGACAGCCATGTCCATAGCGCGCTTACTATTGTCGGCATGCCTGAGCCGCGCCAGGCGGCGCCAGGCTTTGCCAGCTTGGTGCGCATTTTGGTTGGTCAGCAACTCTCCATCAAAGCAGCTGCGAGCATTCACACCAAATTTGTTCATGCGCTGGATGGCGATGTCCAGCCCAAAACAGTGCTGAGTGCCAGCCAGGATGAGCTGCGCGCCGCGGGGCTTAGCTATGCAAAAACACGGTATATAAAAGCGCTTGCATCAATGATTGAGGACGGCGCTTTAGACCTGGACGCGATACCAGCGTTGGGCGAAGAGCAGGCGACTGGCGCGCTAACGCAAGTCACGGGCATAGGGCCTTGGACAGCGCAGATTTATTTGCTTTTCTGTGAGGGGCGGGCAGACATTTGGCCCGCCGGCGATCTTGCGCTGCAAGAAGCTTTGCGCCGCCTTAAAGCGCGGGATGTAAGGCCAAAACCTGCCGAAACGATAAACCTCGTTGAACCCTGGCGGCCTTGGCGCGGGGCCATGGCAATCTTTCTATGGCACTATTATGCCGCGTCCGGCGCGCCGGTTTGACGCACGTTTTCCAGCGGCAAATGATATATGCGCTCGCGCCCACAGGCATAGACGGTATGCGGGTAGCCAAGCGCGCTGGCGAGCGCGTCATGGGTAATCTCAAGCCCGCCAGTGAACGCGCCAAAAGAGGGGAGAACGCAGACCGTGTCGTAAAGTGCAAAACACGGCAGCGCGCGGCTCGCTTTGCGTAAACGCACGCGCACCTTCGGATGGTAATGCCCGCACACGGTAGGGCCTTGCGCCGCGCTTGTGGCTTCATGCACGAGCTGCAGGCCGCTTACGTTTAAAGACGGTACATGCGCGCCAAAGCCGGCTGGCTGGGGATCATGGTTCCCGCTAATCCAGGTTATGGGCGTGCGTGCGTACATGTCGCGCAGCAAGGCGCGGTCTCGCGGATCCATGCGGGCCGGGCCGCGCATATCATGCCAGCTATCCCCTAAAGCGACGATTTGGATTGGCTGGTAGTGGTCAATGATATCCTTCAGCGCGCGCAGCGTCTCAAGCGTATCGTAAGGCGGTAAGAGGTAGCCTTTTTCGGCGAAGTGACTGGCTTTTTCAAAGTGTAAGTCCGCCACGAGCAGCGTTTTTTCCGCTGGCCAATACAGCGCGCCGCTGGGATCAGGCACGAGCTGTTGCCCGCCGAATGTTATCGTTTTGTTCATGCGCGGATTTTAAGCATCTCCAACGGCAATGCGCAAGAGGTCTTCTGCCTGCGCAAACAGCATTTCGCGCGCCTCCCCATCCACTTGCTGGACGTTCAGTTCAACAACCGCTGGGACGGCGAGCGGCGAAATTCGCGCCAACGTTTTGTGGTGAATTTTGCCTTGAATGCGGTCTAAAAACGAGGCGAGGCGCGCGATATCGGTGAGTCGTCCTTTGGCATCCTGCCAGCTGGCTTTCATCAGCACATGCTCAGGTTCGTATTTCTTCAGCACATCAAAGATGAGATCGGACGAGAACATCATCTGCCGTCCAGTTTTCTTTTGGCCGGGCTGATTTCTTTCAACTAATCCAGAGATTTGTGCCACTTCCATGAAAGCTCGCTTTAAAAGGGAGGAGGCGGCCACCCATTCCATGAGTTCGTCTTCTAAGATGGTATTGCTGAACAGCGCGGCAGTGTCTGTCACCGGATTCATAGACCAAGCAGCCAGCACATAATCGGTTCCCACAAAGCCAATGGGGCCATAGCCCATGGTCTCCATCCGCCGTGTCATGAGCATGCCCAACGTATGGTGCGCGTTATACCCTTCAAACCCGTAGGCCACGATGAAGTGTCGCGGGCCATAGCGCGTTTCTTGGGGAAAGGTCTCCACCAGCAGGCCCTCTCGCGGCGGCAGCTCTGACAAACTGCTCTGCAGTTCTAACCACTCGCGTACTTCGGCTGGAAACAAGTCCCAACGCTCTGGGCTGGAGAAAAAGCCGCGCACCCGGCTTGCCAAATTGGTGGACAGCGGCATGCGTGCGCCTTGGTAGGTGGGAATGCGCGGCGATTTCTTCTTTTTGGGGACACGCACATAAAGGTCTGCAACGTCTATGCGCTCCACTTCTAAAACGCGTCCGGCAAAATAGAACGTATCGCCAACCGACAGCCCGGACGCATACCATTCATCCACCTCCCCAAGTGTGCGGCCGGTGCGGAAGCGCACTTTCAGGCCCGGCTGATCTATGATCGCGCCCGCATTCATTCGGTAGAGATGTTCAAGCCGCCGGTGAGCGGCCTGATACCGCCCGTCAGGGCGCTTGATGATCCGGTGGAAGCGATCATAGCGGCGCAGCGAATACCCGCCATTCTCAACAAAGGCGATTGCGTCTTCGAACGTCTCCCATTCTAAATCGCGGTAAGGCGCTGCTTGGCGCACTTCATCATAAAGCTCTTGCGCATCAAAAGCGTCAGCGCAGGCCATGCCCATGATGTGCTGGGCCAGAACGTCATAGGCGCCGCGCTTAAAGGCATCGCCGTCTAAGTCGGCGGCTTTCACCGCATCGATGGCTGATTGAGCTTCGAGATATTCAAAGCGATTGCCAGGCACTAAAATCGCTTTCGAAGCTGCATTGAAACGGTGGTTCGAGCGCCCAATGCGCTGCAGCAGCCGGCTTGCCCCTTTTGGAGCGCCAATTTGCACCACAAGGTCCACATCGCCCCAATCCAGGCCTAAGTCTAAGCTAGCGGTTGCGATGACGGCGCGCAATTTGCCTGCAGCCATGGCCGCCTCGACCTTGCGGCGCTGGGCGACATCGAGAGAGCCATGGTGCAGACCGATGGGCAGGCTGTCGTCGTTGATTTCCCAGAGCGCCTTAAACACAAGCTCCGTCTGCGAGCGCGTGTTGACGAAGATGATGGTCATTTGATGCGCTTTGATAAGCGCGAGAAGCTCCGGCGCGGCATGCGTTGCCGTATGGCCAGACCAGGGAATTCTGTGCGAGGGCTCTAAGATAGAAATGTCTGGCAACGCGCGCGGCGTTCCGCGAACCAAGCGAACAGGCGCGCTCGCCGCTGGGGAGAGCCATTCTAAATATGCCGCCTCATCTGCCACAGTCGCGCTGAGGCCGACCCGGCGCAGCTGCGGCGCTTGGCGCTGCAGGCGAGCGAGAGCAAGGGACAGTAGGTCGCCGCGTTTGGTCGGCGCAAAGGCGTGGATCTCATCGATGATCACGGTTTTTAGGCCAGCAAACAACTCTGGGGCATCAGGATAGCTGATGAGAATGGAAAGGCTTTCCGGCGTCGTCATAAGCATATGCGGCGGCTTGACCCGCTGGCGCATCTTCTTTGATGACGGCGTGTCGCCGGTCCGGGTCTCGACCCTAATTGGCAGCGCCATCTCGGCGATGGGGCGATCCAAATTGCGCGCAATGTCGACTGCAAGCGCTTTGAGCGGGGAAATGTAAAGCGTATGCAGCCCTGCTTCTGGCGCGGTTCCTAGCTCTGCCAGACTTGGTAAAAACCCCGCCAGCGTCTTGCCGCCGCCCGTTGGCGCCACGAGCATGGCGTGCTGCCCTGCCTGCGCGGCCGCCAGCATGTCCAGCTGGTGGCTGTGCGGGCTCCAGCCTTGGCCTTCAAACCAATCGGAAATGTGGAGCGGCAAACTGGCCGCTTGGTTTTCACTCATGGCGAAACACATAACAGCCATGACGATTGCTTCAACATCACAGTTCTGGCTCCAGCCGCGGCATGATGGCCTGTATTGCGCTCCTGGAGATTTCTGGATCGACCCCCACGGCGGCAAAGACCGCGCCCTCATAACGCATGGGCACGCCGATCACGCGCGCCCCGGCCATGACAAGGTACTGGCGACAAGCCAGACCCTCGCCATCATGCGCGCACGCTACGGCAAAGCCTCCGGGCAGGCGCAGCAAGCAATCGACTATGGTGACGCTTTAAAGATTGGCGATGTGGCGGTCAGTTTCTTTCCTGCTGGCCACGTGCTTGGCTCGGCGCAAATCCTGCTGGAACATAAGGGCCAGAGGATTGTTGTTTCTGGGGACTATAAGCGCCGGCGCGACCCGACCTGTTTAGCCTTTGAGCCAGTAGCCTGCGACGTGTTTATCACCGAAGCGACCTTTGGTTTGCCTGTTTTTACCCATCCCGACACGGCGGGCGAGGTTGCGAAAATTTTGGCAGCCCAGGAGGCAAACCCTGAACGCACACTTCTCGTGGGCGCCTACGCCCTTGGCAAATGCCAGCGTGTCATTCGCCATATGCGTGAGGCAGGCTACACGAAGACCATTTATCTGCATGGCGCCATGGTGGGATTATGTGACCTTTACCGCGAGCTCGGCGTTGATCTCGGTCCTCTCAAACAAGTCAATTTAAAGGAGATGGGGAAGCTTCCTGGAGACATCGTCATATGCCCGCCGGGCCAACTCAATGATCGCTGGGCGCGGCGTTTTGCTGATCCAATCACAGCTTTTGCATCGGGCTGGATGCGTGTGCGTCAACGCGCCAAGCAGCGCGGCGTTGAGCTGCCGCTTATCATTTCTGATCATGCCGATTGGAACGAACTCACGCAGACCATCGAGGATGTTGCGCCAGGAGAGGTTTGGGTCACGCACGGCCGTGAAGACGCGCTGGTTTATTGGTGTGAAAGTAATGGTATCCAAGCCCAAGCGCTATCGCTTGTTGGGCGCGGGGAAGACGCTGATGATGGGTGAGCGCGCCAAAACACAGCTGCCGTCACCGCGAGCGCAGCGCGGCGGTCCAGGGCCTTTCGGGTGCATGCCGTGTGGATTGCCACGCCTGCGGCTCGCAATGACAATGGGCGCGTAATGCAAGATTTCGCCAACCTGCTCGACCAACTGGTCTACACGCCGCAGCGCAACGGCAAAATTCGGCTGATTGCAGATTACCTGCGCAGCGCGGATGACCCTGACCGCGGCTATGCTATGGCGGCGCTTTGTTCTGCGATCAAACTGCGCAATGTCAGCTATTCTGCCATCCGTGATATGATACACGCGCGCACGGATGAAGTGCTGTTCCGCATGAGCTATGACTATGTCGGTGATTTTGCAGAGACTGCGAGCCTGCTTTGGCCTGCCTCACCGCGCAACAGCCCGCCGCCGCCTTTGACGGAAGTGGTTGATACGCTTGCAGCCATGACGAAGGCCGAGGCTGCTGCGCAAGTGGCCATCTGGCTCGATGTGCTTGATGTGAATGGCCGCTATGCGTTGATTAAGTTGCTAACGGGCGGATTGCGGGTAGGCGTGAGTGCGCGCCTGGCAAAAGTCGCTTTTGCCAGCGCTTTTGATGTGTCGATCGAAGAAGTTGAAGAAATCTGGCATGCGATGGAGCCGCCTTATACGCCTCTATTCGACTGGGCCACAGGGAAGGCGGATCGACCTGATCTGAATGAACTTCCCGTCTTCCGCCCGTTTATGCTGGCCAATCCACTGGACGATAAAGAGATCGATTTCTCTGATTATGTGGCAGAATGGAAATGGGACGGCATCCGCGTTCAAGTGGTGCGCGTGAACGGTGAAACACGCCTGTTCTCTCGCACGGGCGACGACATTGGTGGCTCGTTTCCTGACATTTTAGCTGCATTTGACCGTGACGGCATCGCGGATGGTGAGCTCTTAGTGCGTAGTGAGACAGGCGAGCCAGCGCCCTTTAATCACTTGCAGCAGCGTTTGAACCGCAAGACGGTTTCTGTCGCCATGCGTAAGAAATACCCCGCTTTTATTAGGCTTTATGATATTTTGTTCGATGGCGATGAGGACGTCCGCTCGCTTGACTTGTTGGAACGCAAAGATCGTTTGCGGCGGTTTGTAATGGAATTGCCGTCTGAGCGATTTGACGTTTCAGAGTTTTTAGAGGTTTCCGACCAAAGCGCGCTGGAGGCCCTGCGCGAGGAAGCGCGTGCAACCGGTATGGAAGGCCTGATGCTGAAACAAAAGAGCTCGCGCTATGAAGCCGGGCGCAAGCAGGGGCTGTGGTATAAATGGAAACGCGATCCTTTACTCATTGATACGGTGCTGATGTATGCCCAGCGCGGGCACGGAAAACGCTCCAGCTTTTATTCAGATTTCACCTTCGGCTGCTGGGATGGCGGCGTACTCAAACCCGTGGGAAAGGCGTATTTCGGCTTTACAGACCAGGAGCTTAAAGAGCTGGATAAATGGGTGCGTAAGCATTCGGTCGGCCGGTTTGGGCCTGTGCGGGAGGTGGAAAAAGCGCTGTGCCTTGAGGTTGCGTTTGACAGCGTGCATGAAAGTCCGCGCCATAAGTCCGGCGTTGCCATGCGCTTTCCCCGTGTCCATCGGATCAGATGGGACAAGCCTGCTCAAGAGGCTGATCAGCTGCAGACACTGAAAGCGCTGATCGGCTAATCGTAGAGATAACTCATGGGATTGTCGCGCGCTGGCTTGTCACCCGCCGTCTCATCGTCGCTGCCTGAAAAATCAGTTTCCAAATGGAATTCAGCGACTTTCCGGTAGAGCGTTGAGCGGCCAATCTTTAAGCGCCGGGCGACTTCTGTCATTCGGCCTTGATAGTGTTCTAGGGCCCAGCCAATAACATCAGCTTCAATGTCTGCCAGCGCGCGCACATGGCCATCATCGTTGGTTAAAGTGATGTTGGGTGTGCCAATGAGGCTTGGCGTCCCACTTGCCGTAAGCCGAGGCGTGTCTTCAAGCGCTTCGCCGCCAAAGCTGGCGAGCATTTGCGCTTGGACTTGCGGAAAATCGTCCATCGTGAGGATGTCTTCATCGGCAAGGACAACAGCGCGGAACATGACGTTTTGAAGCTGGCGAACATTGCCAGGCCAGCGAAAGCGCTTGAGGAGTTCCATCGCATCAGGCGCGACGGTCTTCTTGGGCAGGGTTTCCGCCTCGCACACCTTTTCGACGAAATGGTTGACGAGGGTTGAAATATCATCTGCGCGTTTGCGAAGCGGCGGGATGCGTACGGGAAAGACATTCAGCCGGTAAAACAAGTCTTCGCGGAAATTGCCTTTGGCGACTTCATCAGCCAGCGTGCGGTTCGTAGCAGACAGGACGCGGACATCCACGCGCTCTACGTTGGTAGAGCCAACCGGGTCGACCTCGCCTTCTTGAAGAACCCGCAGCAGTTTTACCTGCGTTTCCATGGGCAGCTCGCCAACCTCGTCTAAGAAGATGGTACCGCCATTAGCTTCAACAAATTTGCCCACATGGGCATCTGTTGCGCCGGTGAAGGCGCCTTTGGCATGGCCGAACAGAATGCTCTCTACCAGGTTGGGCGGAATGGCGCCGCAATTGACGATGACAAAGGGGCCTTCGCGCCGCGGGCTCGCTGCTTGTATCGCGCGTGCAAACAGTTCTTTACCCACGCCGGATTCGCCTTCAATCAGCACGGGAATGCTGGAGCCCGCTGCCTTGGTGGCGACGGTGATGGCATTTTGCATGGTTTGGCTTGCGCCAATAAGATCTTTAAACGTGCCGCCGGATTGCAGCTTTTCTGTTAGCGGGCGTAGCTCGCCCGTCGGCGTGTTTTTATCAAGGGCGGCTTCAATGGCAGAGCGAATGCGCTCGCCGCTGGCTGGCTTGACCAAAAAGTCCGTTGCGCCTGCGCGCATGGAGCCGGAGACGTTTGAATTACTGAAATAGGCCGTCAGCACAATGATTGGAAGGTTGGGCCGCTTTGGCCGCACCGCTTCTAAGACATCAAGGCCGCTGACCTCAGGCATGGAAAGATCGAGCAAAACGGCATCGATGGACGCGCCTTCTGCGGAGACAAGCAGATCAATGGCCTCTTGGCCGCCCATGCAGGAAATAATGGTATAGCCATCGTTGCGAACGGCTGCGCCGATGAGCTTGTGCTGGGTTGGCTCATCGTCAATCAGAAGGATTTTTGCTGGGGTATCGCCCATCTTTTTCCCGGTGGCCTCACAGATAGATGTGCCAAGCTGACACGAAGATAGAGAGTGTAAGGCTCCAAACGTTAACAAAGCGCCAATAGGGCGTTTCTCTTTGAGGCAATGACAATCCAAATGCCGGGCAGATACGAATAAAGCAGTGGTATTTTTGTGACCGCGACCTTTTATGCTGCACCGCGGTCGTCTCTTGCGCCCCTTTATAAACCGTGTGAAAAGCGTCCGATGACTGATCAAGCTGAACGTAACCGTCTTTCTGGCCGCTTAAGCCGTTATGCCCGTGTCTCCGGGTCTATTGGCGGCATTGCGACCAAAATGGCTGCAAACCGTCTCTTTGGGCGCGAGCTGGACAAATCTGCGAACGCTGCCGAAATCCGTGAAGCGTTGGGCGGCCTGAAAGGGCCGGTGATGAAAGTCGCCCAAATTCTGGCAACGATACCCGACGCGCTGCCGCGCGAGTATGCTCAGGAATTAAGCCAGCTGCAGGCCGATGCGCCCGCAATGGGCTGGGCATTTGTAAAACGACGGATGAAAAGCGAGCTGGGGCCTGATTGGCAGGACAGATTTAAGTCGTTTGACCACGAAGCGATTTCAGCAGCATCGCTTGGCCAAGTCCATAAAGCTGAGTCTCATGATGGGGCTGATTTGGCTGTTAAGCTGCAATATCCTGACATGTCATCTGCCGTTGAAGCGGATGTGAAGCAGATGAACCTGTTTCTAAATATTGCAAAGCAATACGACCCCTCCGTCGATACCGGTGAGATCCGCAAAGAGCTGGCGGACCGGTTGCGCGAGGAGCTCGATTATGAAAACGAAGCGCGCAATATGGCGCTTTATCGGCATATGCTGGGGGGGAGCGACGCTGTTCACGTTCCCGATAGTTATCCAGAGCTGTCGACGAAACGCCTGCTGACCATGAGCTGGGTCGAAGGCAAGCGCCTTTTGACCTACAAAGACGCGGACGATGAAACGCGCAACGCTGTTGCCATCAACATGTTCAAGGCTTGGTATATTCCGTTTCACCAATACGGCATTATCCACGGCGATCCGCACTTGGGCAATTATACCGTGCGCGATGATCTCAGCATTAATCTGCTTGATTTCGGCTGCGTGCGTATTTTCCCGCCGCACTTTGTTGGCGGCGTCATCAATCTATACCGGGCCTTGCGCGATGGGGATCATGATCTTGCTGTTCATGCCTATGAGACCTGGGGCTTTAAAGACCTGTCTCGTGAGCTCGTCGATACACTCAATATCTGGGCAAGCTTGATCTACGGGCCGCTCATGGAAGACCGGCCGCGCCTGATCGCTGAAGCCCAAAACCCAGGCGAATACGGGCGCGAGCAGGCCCAAAAAGTGCACCAAGAGCTTAAGCGGCTAGGCCCTGTGACACCGCCGCGTGAATTTGTGTTTATGGACCGCGCAGCTGTAGGGCTTGGCGGTGTGTTCTTGCACCTCAAAGCAGAGCTTAATTGGCACCGGATGTTCCACGATATTATCGATGGATATGACACTGAGGCGCTGACACTAAGGCAAAACGAAGCGCTGGCAGCTGCGGGCATGGAGGCCCCAGCATGAAGCAGGTCTCGCCGGCGGCACGCTGGCTTGGACTGTCCGGACTTCTTCCTGTCATTGCTGGTCTGGCCGTTGCTTGGCTTGATGTCGACAACAACATTCAGCTCATAGCAACGGCTAGCACGGTCCTATATGGCGGCGTTATTTTATCGTTCATTGGCGGGGCGTGGTGGGGCCTGGCTGCGCAGCGGCAAGATGCGCCCGGTTGGGGGGTGCTCTCCTTAGCGGTTGCGCCGTCGCTATATGCCTGGCCAACCGTTGCATGGGCCTGGATTGATGCGGCCTATGCTGGTGCTGCCTGGCTACTAAGTGCAGGGTTTCTAATGGCTCTGCCAATAGACGCTATGCTGGTGAAAACCCATGTCGCACCGCGCTGGTGGATGCAGCTGCGTCTTCCCTTATCCTCAGGAATGGGTGTTTTATTCTTCGCTTTAGGACTTCGATTTTTCTTCTAAGTCACTGCACTAATTATTTTTTTTGCGAGTATCTCGCCGCTTTCGATGGCATCACCTGCATTTGGGCCTATGAACCAATCCCCGCAATATCCGAGCTTTTCCTCCTCGTTATAATATGCCCCTGTGCCTAGCGCGCGTGATACCCGGCTGTAGCGCCAGCGATGCCCTGATAAATAATCCGGCGGCGGTGCATCACCGGCGAGTTTGCGCCAGATCCAACCCGCAATCAGGTCTTTGTCTGTTTCAATCAGGTCTTCGCTTTTTTGGTCGTCGGCGAACACCACAGCGCGTTTTTGATCCTGTGAAACCGTAATCCAAAGCAGCCCATCTGCGTCTAAAGGACCTGTTGTTGACAGGCCTAATGGGTCAGGCGACGCCATAAGCGCTGCAACTTGGATTTGGTAACGCACGTCTTCTAACGGTAAGTCGCTCGGTGTGTGCTGAAAGGCCGCAGCTTGAGCCGGCGGCATGGCGAGGATGATGATATCGCTTGTCCACGAGGTGTTCGCCGTATCCTTGATGACCCATGAATCATCCAGTCTTTCAATCCCAGAAATAGCCGTTTGAACCGACACAGTCAGGCCTTGAGCCATTGACGTCGCTAAGGTGTTTGCGCCGGCCTGGGGAATCACAAAATCCGCGTTCCCAGGGAGTGGTTGGCCTGCGCCTGTGCGGATGGAAACGTCGCTGCAGGCTATATCCGACAAAAAAATGGATAATCGGCTGTCGGACGCATCTAAGAACTGCAAACCGTGATTGAGGGGCCCGTAGTCTGTATGACGCGTTGCGCAGCGTCCGCCCACACTGCGCCCTTTATCAAAAACGCGTACATCATGGCCTGAATTGCTGAGAATGCCTGCGCATCGAAGTCCTGATAGTCCTGCGCCAATGATACTAATCGAAAATTTCATGGCGACATTCCTATTATGATTGACTATCCCACGCTTCGAGCAATGTGTGCCATAAGACACGCGGATGAGCTAGCCAGCTTGCTGGTAGGTTCAAAACAAAAGACACAAGACGACAAAACATGAGACTGACGTTCTCTGAGTAAGAGAGTGTATTTGAAAGGGATGAGGCATGAAAATAGCCGTTCTCAAAGAGACGGACCCAGCTGAAAAACGGGTCGCTGCAACGCCCGAAACGGTGAAGAAATTCAAGGCAGCGGGCGCGCAATTGGTTATCGAAGCGGGCGCGGGACTAGGCGCGAGCATTTCCGACGCCGCCTATGAGGCTGAAGGCGCCACAATCGTCTCCGGCCGTGCCGGCGCGGTAAAAGACGCAGACATCATTTTACGCGTATCGCCGCCAGCGGCTGATGAGCTCTCTGATTATCCAAAAGGAGCGGCCTTGCTATCTGGCTTGAACGCTTTGACGGACCGCGATGGCATTGAAGCGCTTGCAAAAGCTGGGATTACCGGCTTTGCGATGGAGCTGATGCCGCGTATCACGAGAGCGCAGTCGATGGATATTTTGTCGTCGCAGTCCAACCTGTCTGGTTATAAGGCCGTGCTGGATGCGTGCGGTGAGTTTACCAGGGCTCTGCCGATGATGATGACTGCCGCAGGCACTATCCCGCCCGCCCGCGTTTTCGTCATGGGCGCTGGGGTTGCCGGATTGCAGGCAGTGGCAACTGCAAAACGCCTTGGCGCCATTGTGACCGCAACGGACGTGCGTGCTGCAGCGAAAGAACAAGTGGAAAGCTTGGGCGGCAAGTTCATCTTCCTCGAAGAATTGGCTCAGGATGATAGCGCAGGCGGCTATGCACGCGAGCTCACGGATGAGCAGAAGAAAGCGCAGGCTGATTTGATTGCTGCGCACGTGCCAAAGCAAGACATTGTGATCACTACGGCGCTGATCCCTGGGCGGCAAGCGCCTGTGTTGATGTCGGAAGAGATGGTCGCGTCTATGAAGCCGGGCTCGGTCATTGTTGATTTGGCCGTTGAGCAGGGCGGCAATGTTGTCGGTTCAAAGCCAGGCGAAGTTGTTGACATGAACGGCGTGAAAATCATTGGTCACCGAAACGTACCATCGCGTTTGGCAGCGGATGCATCCGCGCTCTTTGCCAAAAATATGCTGAATTTCTTGACCCCCTTTATGGACAAGGAAAGCGGCAATCTGAACATCAATTGGGAGGATGAACTGGTTACCGGCATCCTCGTCACAAAAGACGGCGCAGTGGTTCATCCGCGCCTCACAGCGTCGTAAGGGAGCGAGACACATGGCAGAAGTCAGCCCATTTGTTGGCCAATTATCGATTTTTTTCCTAGCGATTTTCGTTGGATATTATGTGGTTTGGTCGGTAACGCCTGCATTGCATACGCCTTTGATGGCGGTCACCAATGCTATTTCGTCCGTGATCATTGTTGGCGCGTTGATCGCCGCCGGGCCAGCCGGGTTTTCATCGGCTAAAATCTTAGGATTGGTCGCCGTAGCGCTTGCATCCGTTAACATCTTTGGCGGCTTTGCAGTCACCCAGCGCATGCTGGCGATGTATAAGAAAAAAGAAAAGAAATAGGGGCAGGGGTCATGAATTCACTCTTCTTAACCGCCGCGGCGGGCGCCTCAACGCCTGCCACAACGGCCAGTAATTTGACCGCGCTGGCCTATCTGGTGGCGTCCGTCTTGTTCATTTTATCTTTGCGGGGCTTGTCTAGCCCGGAAACGAGCCGCCAAGGCAATATTTTCGGCATGATCGGCATGCTGATCGCAGTGGTGACGACCATCATCAACCCAACTGTTCTGAGCTATGGCGAAATTGGCATTGCCATCGCCATCGGCGGCGCCGTTGGGTATGTCATCGCGCAAAAGATCGCCATGACAGACATGCCGCAACTGGTTGCAGCATTTCACTCCTTGGTTGGTCTCGCGGCTGTGTTGGTTGCTGCGGCAGCCTATCTTAACCCGCAAGAGTTCGGCATTGCTGATCCGCTCGGCAATATCTATGCAGTCTCGAAAATCGAGATGGGCCTCGGGATAGCCATTGGTGCGATCACCTTCTCTGGCTCAGTCATCGCCTTCTTGAAGCTGAACGGTAATATGTCGGGTGCGCCGATCATGCTGCCAGCAAGGCACGTGATCAACTTGGGAACACTTGCGCTCATCCTTGGTCTAATTGGGTATTTCCTAACTGATCAATCAGATTGGGTTTTCTGGACGATCACAGGCCTTAGCTTCCTCATCGGCTTTTTGCTGATCATCCCCATTGGCGGAGCGGACATGCCGGTGGTGGTCTCCATGCTCAACAGTTATTCTGGCTGGGCGGCAGCGGCTCTTGGCTTTACGCTTCAGAACACGGCGCTCATTATTACGGGCGCGCTCGTGGGCTCTTCAGGCGCGATTTTGAGCTACATCATGTGTAAGGGCATGAACCGTAGCTTCATCTCTGTGATTGCCGGCGGGTTTGGCGGCGATGCAGCCTCTTCCGGCCCAGCAGAGAAGATCGATCGCCCTTACAAGAAGGGGTCTGCAGATGATGCCGCCTTCATTATGAAGAACGCATCGAAAGTGATCATTGTGCCTGGCTACGGCATGGCCGTCGCCCAAGCACAACATGTGCTGCGCGAAATGTGCGATCTGCTTAAGGAAGAGGGCGTGGACGTCAAATACGCTATTCACCCTGTTGCAGGACGGATGCCAGGGCACATGAACGTGCTGCTGGCGGAAGCGAATGTGCCTTATGACGAGGTGTTTGAGCTGGAAGATATCAACACAGAATTTGGCCAATCAGACGTTGCTTTCGTGATTGGCGCCAATGATGTGACCAATCCGATTGCGAAGACGGACCCCGCATCGCCGATTTTTGGCATGCCGATTTTGGATGTCGAGAAAGCAGCGACTGTGTTGTTCATTAAACGCTCCATGGGCGGCGCGGGCTATGCTGGCGTGGAAAATGAGCTCTTCTTCCGCGACAACACCATGATGTTGCTTTCCGATGCGAAAAAAATGACAGAAGAGATCGTCAAAGCCCTAGGCTGATCTATCAGATAAAAAATCAGGCCGCTGGATGAAACCCGTCCAGCGGCCTTTTTTTGTCTCCCGTTTCGTTTCCACCCTTTGGCACAGGCTTGCTACCTGTTAGGTTGTACTATCAACGGAAAAAATTGGGGCGAATGATTGTGAAAAAATTTCTGCTCATTGTGGTTTTGTTGCTTGTCATCGTCATCGGTGGCGGCGGCTTTTATGTTTACCAAAACGGCACCAAGTTGATGCGCCAGGCGGTGCTCGATTATGGGCCAGAGGTCACCGGCACGAGCGTCGGTCTAAGCGATGTGAGCTTGATGCCCTTTAATGGGCAAGCGGGAATTGCTGGCCTAAAGGTGGGCACGCCTACCGGCTACTCAGCGCCTTATACCTTCAAGGTCGATAAGATTGATATCAAGATTAAGCCTGCCACGTTGATTGACGATGTGTTGGTCATTGAGAACATTGACATCATTGCCCCGAGCGTGGTGTTCGAGCCAAAGGGCAAAGCATCGAACTTGACGGAAGTTCAGAAGAATGTGGAACGCTACACTGCTGCCAGTGACCCTAATGCCGAGCCTGTTGGACCTGAGAAAGTGATTGTGCAGCGCTTAGCCATTCGCCAGCCGGAGGTTGTCGTCTTTGCGAAGGGCTTAATTGGGGAACAATCTGTCACAGCTGACGATATTGTCCTGACCGGCATCGGTGCGGACACAGGCGGCGTCCCTCCAGAAGAAGTTGCAACAGCGATCATGGCGGAATTGCAGCCGGTCATTATGTCGTCGCTGCGATCGAAAGCCGGGGCAGCCCTCCTAAAGGGCGTCGTGGATGGCAAGCTAGACGACATCATTCCCAGCGGCAAAGTTAAAGATGCGCTGAAAGGCGATGTCGGCTCTAAAGTCAAAGGGCTGCTGGGCGGTCTGGGCAAAAAAGACTAGCGCCACTCGCCAAAGTGACAAGTGCGTTCTAAGGCCACTCGCGTTTATTCTCTATGCTCCTTCCACGCGTTAAGGAGCGAGCAGATGGAACTCTATGAAGCGCAGGCGGCTGTTACCCAGCTTTACGGCCAGTATGCGGATGCCTTGCACCGCCGGGATGCCGCCGATTGGGGCGAGACGTGGTGCACAGATGCCGTTTGGCAATTGCCTTTGGTGGATAACCCTGGCGCGCCGCTTCTGTTAGAGGGCCGTGAAGCGATTGTTGGCACCTGGAGTGCTGTGATGCAGAATTTTCCGGTTGTGCAGCATTTTCCCTTCGCGCCGCTGGTGACGTTAGATGGCGAGACGATCCGGGCCCGCTGGACAGTGCTTGAGCACTTGGTGAACGCCGATGGGACCGCAAACCAGGTAATGGGCGTTTACGACGATGATCACAGGGTTGAGGATGGCGCTTTACGCTATTCCAAGCGTGTGTTTAACGTGCTGTCCAGCCGCCCACTTGATGCCGATTTTCAAGCAATGGAACACCCTGGCAAGCTGTAATTGCCAAGGGGAGACATTTGGACGTGCTATTGGTCTAAGACGGAGGGCCAATTCGCATTGGCTTTCGCAATAAAGCCTTGCCTGTCTGCGTTCCAATCCGCGCTGACCTCTGCGTTGTAATTTAGGTAAAGCTTACCATCCTCAATCGCCCACTGCTTTGGGTCTGCAGAAGCGGTGTACCCCTGGCTGACCGCCCAGGCGCAATAGCCGCCATATTGCGGCGCATAGGCTTCTGGATCGGCAACAAAGGCGTCCAGACTGTCTTGGCTGACAAAGCGCCAGGTGGTCCCATTCCAGTCTGTTTGGTATTTCTTGCTGCCTTTGACCGGTGCGCTCTGGGTGAAATAAGCGACGGGGTCATATCCGCTCACCGCTACATTTGAAAAGAAGCTCGTGTAGACAGGGTCTGCAGCGGCGGCTGGCGCAGCGGTTATCGTTGTCCCAGCAACCGCAAGCGTGCTGCCGATTAGAAATGCGTGTAACGTGTGTTTCGCGCTCATTTAGGCTCTCCAAAGGCGTGTGTTGCAGCAGCCTTTACACGCCGGCGGCGCAAAAAAGCCAATCACACTGCATCACGCCTTTGGGAGGTGCCTGCAATCAGCTTTTTGCAATACCTTTGAAGGCGGCTAGGTCTTCTTCAACTTTGTCGAGCTTTGACGACAGGCGCTGCAGATAAATCCCGACCTCTTGCTGCTGCTCGCTTGGGACTTGCGATGAATCAATGTTCTGCAGCTTGCCAAGTTCTGTATTCACGCCAACGCGTTCCGCTTTAATGAACTGCGCCATACAGTTTTGCCATTCGTTGCCTTTGTCGCGAAGGGCGGCGATCTCTGCATCGCTTTCTCCCCCTGTGAGCGTGGGCATGGCGCCGCATGTCGGCTCAGGGATGCCGCGTTTTAAGAAGGCAATGACATCGGGGTGGGGCTCGGCTTCGCCTGCAACTTCCAGCAGTTCTACGTCAAAAATCAAATCAGCATTGGGCGGGATCGCCCCGCCAGCGCCGGCAGCGCCGTAGCCAAGGTCTGCAGGGATGTAAAGTTTATAGCGTGCGCCTTCTTTCATCAACTGAAGGCCTTCCGTCCAGCCAGCGATGACGCCATTGAGCGGGAAGGAGATAGGCTCTCCGCGGTCCCGCGACGAATCAAATTTTGTCCCGTCCGTCAGCGTCCCCGTATAATGAACCACCACCGTATCGGTTACGGCCGGCATTTTGCCTGTCCCCTCAGTGATCACTTCATAGCGCAGGCCGCTAGCTGTTTCTTGCACGGTATTTCCTTTTGGTGTGTCTGCTGCTTGTTCAGACCCGCATGCGTTGAGCAGGCTCACGAATAAAAAAGCCGCCACAGGAATGAGGCGGCTTTTTGTGATCTCGAAGAGGCTAGAGGTCTGCATGGTTTAACGGCCAACGAGGCCATCGCGCTCCATGCGCTTACGCTCTAATTTGCGGGCGCGGCGGACGGCGGCGGCTTGTTCGCGTGCTTTTTTCTCAGACGGCTTTTCGTAAAAGCGGCGCAGTTTCATCTCCCGATAAACACCTTCTCGCTGCAGCTTTTTCTTAAGCGCGCGCATCGCCTGATCAACATTATTATCACGAACCAAAACTTGCATGCCGGCGGCACATCCTTTCACATGTATTCGACGAAAAAAGAACCGCTGCCGAAGCAAGCGGTTTCAACATGGCCGCGTGGATATCAAACCCGGCGCGGCCTGTATAGTCTAAACCCGTTGTTTTCCAGCAACGCTATGTCGATTTTTGCGTTAAAATAGTGTTTAAAGCGGGCAAAATGCCGCGACCACTGCTCATTTTCGCCTCGTCTCTTATCTAGATGTAGAGGTGCCAGCCAAGCAACAAAGGAAGACGTATGGAAAATCTCGACGAGAAAACAGCCCTTATCGAGGCCGCTTTGCCCCACGTTCCTTTTGATGGTTGGAGCAAGGCTACCTTGCGGGCTGCGGCCATGGATGCTGACATTGCGCCGGACATCGCCGCTATGCTGTTCCCTGATTTACCCGGCGATATGATTGACGCTTATGTGCGGTGGTCAGATGCAGCTATGGAGGCGCGGCTACCAGATGACTTTGACGCGCTGAAAGTGCGGGAGAAAGTAACGACGTGCGTGCGCGTGCGGCTTGAGATTGCTGGTGAAAATGAAGAAGCGACCCGCGTGGGCGTGCGAGCCTATGCGATGCCTAAGAACCTTCGCCGCGCTGCGCGTTCTTCTTGGAAAACGGCTGATGTTATCTGGAACATCTGCGGCGACACCGCGACCGATTACAACCATTATACCAAACGCGCTATTTTAAGCAGCGTCTACCGATCAACCTTGCTGTATTGGCTGCAAGACAAGTCTGACGGCAAAGCCGACACTTGGGCGTTTTTAGACCGGCGCATTGCGGATGTGATGCGGTTTGAAAAAATCAAAGGGAAAGTCACGAACCGGCTCGATAAGTTGCCATTCTCAAAAAGCTTTTTCCGCCGTCAAAGCAACGAAGAAGCTGCTGCTTAGGCGTCGCGTACACCAACCCAGGTCACATGGCCCATTTTGCGGCCCACGCGCGCTTCTGGCTTTCCGTAATGATGGACATGCGCCTTAGGATCCCGCAGCAGATCAGCGTATTGCTCGATCTCGTTGCCGATCAAGTTTTGCATCTCCACCGGCCCTATGGCCGCCGTATCGCCGAGCGGCAATCCTGCAATGGCGCGAATGTGGTTTTCAAATTGGCTTGTGACAGCGCCTTCAATGGTCCAGTGCCCCGAATTGTGCACGCGCGGGGCAATCTCGTTTGAGATGAGCGTGCCATCAGGCAGCACAAAGAATTCAACGCAGATCACGCCTACGGCTTCTAGGGCTTCTGCAACGTTCATGGCTTTCGCCGCAGCTTCATCGGCGGTGCCTGCGTCCATAGGTGCAGGGATGATGGACCGGTGCAATATATGATTGCTATGTTCGTTCCAAACAGGGCCGTATGTGCGCATGTTCCCATCAATGGAGCGCGCGACGATGACGGACACTTCCAGCTTAAACGGTACAAAACCCTCTAAAATCAAACCGCCTGGCGCGTTGCCAAGGGCGTCCCAAGCAAGTGCAATCTCTTGCGCTTCCTTGATGAACATTTGTCCTTTGCCGTCATATCCGAACCGCCGTGTTTTGAGCACGCAGGGCAGGCCGAGCTCTGTCACCGCGCTTTGTAGCCCGTCAATGGAGCTCACGGCGCGGTAGGGCGCGCAGGTAACGCCTATGTTTGACAGGAAGTCTTTTTCTAAGAGCCGGTCTTGCGATACCTCAAGGCACCGCCGCCCGGGCCGGATTGGGGCGCTGCTTGCGGCGGCGTCTAGCGCGCTGAGCGGAATGTTCTCAAATTCGTAGGTGATGGCGTCACACTCTTCTGCAAACGCATGCAGCGCATCGTCATCTGTAAAGCGTGCTTCGACGTGGCGCGATGCGACTTGCGCGGCGGGTGGGCGTTTCTCTGGCGCAAACGTTATAACTTGAAAGCCAAGCTGCGCGGCGGGCAGCGCCAGCATGCGGCCAAGTTGGCCTGCGCCCAAAATGCCAATCGTTGCCCCTGGCGCTAAACGCGTCATGCGCCCAGGCCCGTATCTCTCGTGACTTCCGTGGCGACCGCATCCGTCTGGGCTTGCCGCATAGTCAGTAGCCGGCTGCGAATGGCGTCGTCATGCAGCGCCAGAATGCTTGCAGCGAGCAAACCGGCGTTTTTCGCGCCCGCTGCACCGATTGCCAATGTTCCTACAGGGATGCCGCCAGGCATCTGCGCGATGGAGAGGAGGCTGTCCATGCCGCTTAGCGCTTTACTTTGAACAGGCACGCCAAGCACAGGCAAGTGGGTGACGGCGGCGACCATGCCGGGCAGATGCGCTGCGCCGCCCGCGCCAGCAATGATAACCTGCAGGCCTTGCGCCTCCGCCCCTTTGGCGAAGTCAAAGAGGCGGTCCGGCGTTCTGTGTGCTGAAACGATTTGGACAAGTCTTTCAATGCCAAGGGCCTCTAAAACATCGTCTGCAGCTTGCATCGTCGGCCAGTCAGATTGACTGCCCATGATGATGGCGACTTTGGGGTCCTCTGCTGCAGCGGCGATGGTCGGCATGATCGGTAATCTCGCATTAAAAACGATTAAAAATGGACTCGCACGGCAGGACATATCGCGGCACATAGGAAAGACGCAAGCAAATGCGCCAATGACAAGGCGTTAAGGGAAAGCAAATAATCTTTGGCGTCTGTTAACACTCGCTTTACGATGTTGGCGCAAAGTGGCACAGCAATGATCCACCGGCGCATCAATCGCCGCATAAACAAACGCGGGCTGAACAAGGTTCACCAGGCTGAATGAAAGTCAATAACACAAATCCGTTCGCTCCTGCGTCTCGCGTTGAGAAAACCAAAGCAACACGTAGGGTAGATCCCGCTAGCGCGGCTCCAGGGCCTTCTGCTGTCAGTGAAGTCGATGTCGTCTCGTCTGACTTTATGGGCATTCCTGCTGATGAGATGACGCCGAAGGTTCAAAAGGCAATCGGCACGCTGCTGAAAGAAGTCGAGCAACTGCGCCTTGAGCTGCGCTCGGCCCAGTCTCGGTTGGCTGACTTGGAGCGTTTGGCCGATACCGATACTCTAGCCCCCGTGGCAAACCGGCGCGCTTTTGTTCGCGAGCTTTCAAAGTCAATTTCTTACGCAAAGCGCCACAATATTTCGGCCAGCCTGCTCTATTTTGACGTCAATGACTTGAAGAAGGTCAATGACCAGATGGGCCATGCGGCTGGCGATAAAGTGCTCAGCCATGTGGCCAATACACTGCTTATAAACCTGCGCGAATCAGACGTGGTTGGCCGCCTTGGCGGCGATGAATTTGCTGCATTGTTGATGCAAGCGACGGAAGAGCAGGCTCTAGACAAAGGTACCCAGTTAGTTCGGCTAATTGCAGAAACGCCGGTGAATATCTCTGGCAAGATGGTCAATGTAAGGGTCGCCTTTGGCGCTTATACATTTGACGATATTGACGATCCAGGCGACGCTTTAGACCAAGCCGATAGGCGGATGTATCAGCACAAAAAGTCCATGAAAGCTGAACAAAGAGCTGGCGATTAAGCGATAATATCGGGGATCAACAGGTCCTCAATACGCGAAATCTCGTCCCGTAATTGTAGCTTTTTCTTTTTCAGCCGCTGCGCCTGCAATTGATTGAAGGGCGTTTCCTCAATAAGCGCTGTAATGGCACTGTCGAGGTCTTGATGCTCTTCTTGCAAGAGCGTCAAGCGTTGACGCAGCGCGGTTTCATCAGCCGTCAAAGAACTTCCACCTTATCGTTCCAGGGTCTCGCTGCCTTTTTATGCAGCGGTTCGAATCAATAGGCTCAGCATAATAAGAAAACAGTGGAAAAGTCATATCCTTAGTATGATGGAACTCATTTTTTGATGACAAGTGGCTTGTGAAGTGCCTATTGTATAACGCTTTTCACAACTTTGGAGGATTTCTATGACGCAGTCATCCCACGCCGTCTCCCTGGCCCAGAAACACGCGAAGTTGGATGAAAAAATTACCCTCGAAAGTCAGCGACCCCTTCCGGATGATGTGCAGCTGAAACTTTGGAAGAAGCAGAAACTACGACTAAAACAAGAGCTTACCGCGCTCACGCGGCACTAGAGCGAATGTAGCGCTGGTAGGCGGGCGCACACCGTGCCTCGCCCACCTGCCCCGCAGCCACACCTCACTTTAGTTGACGTGAAACTAGTGGTTGCAAAATCAATCGCTATCGCCGCTCAGCAGGCTGCCAAGCTTCTGCGCTGCAGAAAACTCATCGCCTGGCCCTTGGCCATCGCTTGTTGAGGCTGCGTCTTGCGCCGGCTCTTCGGGTTGAATGACTTTTTCCGGCCGTGCTTTGGCAGCTTTGGTAACGGCCGTGTCTAGCTCAACTTGTGTACACATGCCCAAACCCACAGGGTCTTGCGGCCGGATATTCTGCATATCCCAATGAGTCTTAGAGCGGACGGCTTCAATCGTTGTTTTGGTGGTCCCGATCAAGCGGCCAATCTGCCCATCTGATAATTCTGGGTGATTGCGCACAAGCCATGAAATTGCATCCGGCTTGTTCTTCCTCTTTGAGACTGGCGTATAGCGCGGGCCTTTGGTGCGTTTTTGCGCTGGAACGGCGTTGTCCAGCAGCTCAACGGACGCAGCTTCGTCCTTCTCGCAGCGTGCAATCTCTTCCGCCGTAAGCTGCCCATTTTTGATTGGGTCATGCCCAACCATGCGCACAGCAACAGTCCCATCAGCGATGCCTTGCACTTCAAGCTCATGGAGGCTGCAAAAAGTGGCAATTTGCGTGAAGGTTAGCGTGGTGTTGTCAACAAGCCAGACGGCGGTCGCCATGGGCATGAGGGGTTGTTTTGACATGAAAAACGTCTCCAAGTCTGCCGCGCCACAGGGTACCCGCTATCAGAAACCTATCTGATAGGGCATGGCGCATACGGTGTTTTTGAAAAATAAAGATTGCCTAAGGGCAATACAATCCCGTCATAGGCGCTACGGCCCGGAAAATCAAATCAAACCAGCGCGGACCATCAGACACTCAAAATAATCTTCCCCATATGATGGCTGCTGTCGATAAGGGCGTGCGCTTTATGGGCCTCGGCAATGGGAAAGACGCTGTCGATCACTGGCTTTATCGTTCCATCCTCCAAAAGCGGCCAAACCATCTCATGCAGTTCGCGCGCAACGACGCCTTTGAAGTTCGCAGACCGTGGGCGCAGGGTCGAGCCGGTAAGCGTCAGCCTTTTGCGCAGGATTGGGTTTAAATTCACGGTTGTCTTCGGCCCGCGCAGAAACGCTATCGTTACGTGGCGGCCATTATCGGCCATGCATTTCACATTGCGTTCCAGATAATCCCCGCCCACCATGTCGAGCACAACGTCGACGCCGCGCCCGCCAGTTTCGCGCTTGATCACGTCTTCAAAGGCGTCATTTTTATAATTGATTGCAATGTCGGCGCCCAAAGATTTGCAAAAGCTGCATTTCTCATCTGATCCAGCAGTGGTGTAAACCGTCAATCCAAAGGCTTTTGCAAGTTGGATCGCGGTCGATCCAATGCCGCTGCTGCCGCCATGCACCAAGAGGCTATCGCCTTCATCTGCATAAGCGCGCTGGAACAAATTGGACCATACGGTAAAAAATGTTTCTGGAATGCCGGCCGCTTCCTCAGCCGATAGGCCTTTGGGCCAGGGCAGCACTTGTTGCACGGGGGCAGTCGCGTACTGCGCGTATCCGCCGCCCGCCAAAAGGGCCACAACCTTGTCGCCCACCTCCCACGTCGTCACCCCATCGCCAAGCGCCTCTATGGATCCCGAGACTTCCAGCCCTGGAACGGGCGAGGCGCCTTCTGGCGGCGGGTACATCCCCATGCGCTGCATGACATCTGGCCGGTTAAGTCCAGCTGCCGCGACCTTGATCAGGGTTTCCCCTGCGGCAGGCTTTGGACGCTCGACCTGCGATAATTTACAAACCTCTGGCCCGCCGCTGCCATCAAATAGAATGGCCTGCATATGCACTCCTGACATTGCCAATCCCCCTGCCGAATGACACCATGGCCTTCATAGCTGCGCTGGCGCCATCTGCCTAGGTGGCGCGTGTCTTTATTTGAGGAATTTGGGGAGGATG